>NZ_CP037953.1:304760-609521 GCF_009756665.1 Permianibacter aggregans | reverse complement strand
AACACTTCCAGCGTTCGACTGGCTTGTAAGTCGCCAGCCTGGCAGCGGCCGACGCTGCTGATGGCATAAACCGTTACGCTATCGGCTGTGGTGGTGTTGCAGCGTACCTGCACGGTGCAGTTGTTAAAGCCGCTGCCGGTTAAATTCCAACTCGGCATACCGCAACTGGCTGGTGCTCCATTGGTCGGAAACAACTGCATCATCGTCGCCTGGGCACCACTTTCAGCCGCCAGAAAGGCGCGGGCAGAAAGCATCTCCAGCGCGACACTGCTGTTGCTGATGGCAACGGTGCGATACACCGCTGCGGCGAGCAAGGCCAGCACCACCAGTATGAACATCGCGGCCGGCAAACTGAAACCGCTCATCCGACTCCAAGCCACCGGTGGGGAAACTAAGGTCATTGATTGTTGAGCTTCACGGTACATTGCGAATCAATACCTCATGCTCATGACGAATTTGTTCGTCGCCGCTGCGTAAATCCAGCGCCACGGTCAACAGTGCGTTGCGTTCCAGAGTGCCGGCCTGATACTGAAAAATCGCTGCCGGATTGACGATATTTCGGGCCAGCAAATCGCCGCCACTTAAGCCGGAACCCGGTGTTGGTTGCGTGGCTTGTACGCCATAGCCTTGGTAGCGACGTAATTCACCCGCGCTGACACAGAATGAAATCGGCGTGCCCGTGACAAAAAAGCGGCGTGCAGGAGAGGTGCGCGGAAAGCGGTTGGCGCTGACCAGATTGACCTGCACGCTATTGGTGCCGAGCGGACTCACACTGGCAATACCAACCACCGCTTTGCTGTTGCTGGCCGAGGTATCGTAACTATCTGCAATGTCGAGCGGCATGATCGCCGCAGACCAACTACCGCTGCTTGGCAAGGGGAATGTAATGGCACTGAATGATGAAGCCGGTGCCGCAATCGGAATGTCAAGATAGTACTGGGCAGTGGCAAGCGGTCGAAATTCAACGCAGTTGCCGGAGGGCGTGACACGGACACTGTTGGGTAAGGCATCGCGCAATTCCCGGCTGACCCGTTCCAGCGCCAGCCGCGCGGTTGCGCTCAAATCACTGCGACGATTGGCGTCGAGATACTGATCAATGCTTTGCGTATAGAGCGAGGTGAAACCGACACTCAAGATACCGATGATGACGATCACGACAATCAGTTCAATCAGCGTGAAGCCATGGCTGCGCATCAGAAGTTCCCCCGATACGCGGTGAACACAAATGGAAAGCCGCTGGGCGTGCGCACAGTTACCTCAATCCGTTTCAACTCCTGCGCCGACAAGCCAAATGTGCCGCCGTCGTAGCTGACGCTGACCGCGACTGAGAAGTTATTGTACTGACTACGCTCGTTACCGAAATTGTTACGCGGTGGTGACTCGCTCAAGCCATGATAATCATCGACATCATCAAAAAATTCACGGGTTTCGCCATCGGGGCCAAAGTTGGCGGCTGAAGTACAGGCTGGGCCATCGTCATTGCAGCGCGGGATACCGCCGGGACTGTTCTGCTCGTCAAAACGCTTGCTGAGGATTTCCTCAAGGTACGCCTGACCAAGTGTCGCGGCGCGCATGCTGATCACCGGATCGACACTGTCACGATTGGCGCCTAGCATCCAGACACTGAGCGCAGTGAACGCGATGGCGGTGACGATAATCGTGACAATCAGTTCAATCAGCGTAAAGCCTCGCTGTTTGATGTCATGCAAAAAACAGTGACGGAGGTGTTCAGCAGGCATAGGCATAACCGCTGGCCTCCACACAAAGCCTGTCGCCACCACTGAATACAAACGTTGTTGCTGTCGTGGTGCCGAGTGAACCGAATATCAGTTTGGTTGCCGGTGCAACGGTAACACTATCGGGTAGTGCGCGAGGGTAAGAACCGCTACGTTCCGGCAGCATGATTGGTGTGCCGTCTGCACCGGGTGTACAAGCACGATTAACACTGTAACTGTTGCTGGTGGTGATGAAGCAGGTGACTGTGCCGGCATCAGCCATGGCCCGCTGCTGCGCATTGCGCAAGGCGGTGAGCATTTCGTCGCGAGCGGCTGTTGAGGAAAACGAGGATTCCGAGAAGAAGATTGGGGCGGCAACAGCAGCTAGCACGCCGATAATGATGATCGTGATGATCAGTTCAAGCAAGGTAAAAGCAGCAACGTGATGTTGCTGCTTTTGCTGTCGCCGGGGCACAAATTCAGCAACCGGTGTTGGTAATGGTAATCGCCGGCTCGGTGTTAACCGCAGTGGGTTCGGCATAAACAATCTGGCAGTCAGCAGGAGTGGTTGCCTTTACCAGCTGAATGGTTCCCGCTGTAGCAGTATTGAAGTCTGCTGCGGGTGACAGGGTCAGTACGCTGGTTAACGCCGAAGTGGCTGGGTAGCCATATGCTGTGGAGATGTTGTTACCATTGATGACTACCGTACCCGTGGCACCGGTTTGACCAGCAATTTGAGCTTTGGCGTAAACCAGGGTCGAGGCGCTACGAACCGATGCTTCGACACCCTGTAATACGGCACGGTTGGCGTCTGCTTTCAAATCGACAAAAAGCGGGGCGGCGGTGGCGGCCAGAATACCGAGGATGACGATCACGACGATCAGTTCGATCAGGGTGAAACCACGTTGTTTCATAGTGCTCTCCAATAGTAGGAATGAATCGGTTGTTTGCTTTCCTTGTTATTGCCGCTTCGGCGAAGCAACGATGTCCCTACAGAAATCTCTGAAAGACCGTGGTTTTCAGAGCTTTCTAAATCCAGCTTACCATCATTTTAGGAAATCTATGGAATTGTGCCAGTTTCCGCCGAAATTTCTGATTGGCGGTAAATCGGCCCAAATCGTTCAGCGTCCGACGGCGTCTGATTCGAAACGATGGTCTATCAAAACTGTGCCGGTGTCCGGGTAGTACCTTATCGACATGGTGCCGGCAAGCCGATAACGATAAAGGCAGCCCAGCCCCTGTTCCGGCTGATAATCGGTCAATACCCGGTAGGTACTGTCGCCGCTGATGGCTGCCGCAGGCGGACTGCCGCCGAGCAGGCCCTGCCAGAGCCAGGCACAGCGCAATGCGCTCAGCGTCTGTTCGCTAGAGTGTTCCGGGCCACCAATCGGAAAACCAGCCGGGTTCAGCATCAGCGTGCGACTGGCGGTATTGGGCCAATCGATAATGTTTGGATGGTTGGCGGCGGCGAGCCACTTGCGTTGCGCCCACTGAACATTCTCTCGAAGCGCGATGCCGGTATTCATTACGGCCTGTTCATGGGCAAGCTTCAGCGTGTCGGTGATGCGCGGGATCAACGCCCAGACAATGCCCGCAACAATCGTGCAAATGACGATAAACTCCAGCGCGGTAAAACCTCGCGCTCGCCTCATCAGTTGCCTCGAGCCGCTGACGCCAATTCCCACATTGGCAGAAAAATACCGAGCGCCAGCACCAGCACCATGATGCCCATCGCGACAATCAAAATGGGTTCGATGTTCTGCGAAAGCTTTTTCAGATCGTAATCGACTTCGCGTTCATAGAAGTCTGCCACCTCATCGAGCAATTGGTCGAGCTGGCCGGTTTCCTCACCGACCACGAGCATTTGCAGTACCAAAGGTGAGAACATGCCAGTATTGCGCGCCGCCCGGCTGATATTTTCTCCACGTTCGACGCCTTCACGCATCTTGCGTACCTGCTGTGCGACTTTGGCGTTATCGACAGCATTGGCGACGACAGCGAGTGAAGTGGAAATCGGTACACCGGCGCGCTGGCACATCGAGAAAGAACGGGCAAAACGCGAGAGCAGGGCGCGGTGAATAATTGGACCGACAATCGGAAAGCGAATCTTCCAACCATCCCAACGCAGCTCGCCGTGTATTGTAGCTTTCCATTGCTTGAAAAATACAAAAGCGGCAATCAGTGCGACGGCCATGTAGGGCCAGTACGCCAGAAAAAAGTCAGAGACAAATATCAGAATTCGGGTAGGTAGCGGTAGTTCGGCTTTAAACGCCGCGAACATCCCGGAAAATGCCGGAATAACGAAAATATTGATCACAAAAAGCGCGGCAATCATTGCGACGACCACGAAGCTTGGGTAGCGCAACGCTTCCTTGATTCGCTGTCTGGTTAGCATTTCCAGTTCGAGATAACTCGACAACTGTTCAAACGCCAAATCGAGTCGACCGGTGTTTTCGCCGACATGCACCATGCTGACATACAGCGGTGTGAACACATGACCTTGTTTGCCGATGGCTGCAGCCAGCTCAATACCGCCCGAAAGATCATCGACGATATGGCGCAAGGCCTCTGCGAGTTCTTCCGATTGCGTGGTTTCGGCGAGGCTGGTGATGGCACGGATAATCGGCACACCAGCCTTGGTCAGTGAGTACATTTGCCGGCTGAACATGATCAAATCCGGCAGCTGCGTTTGGCCGCGCTTGAACAGCGTGAACTTGACGACGCGTTTCGGCACCGCGGCAATCTGTTCGTCGATGTGTATCGGTGTGATGCCATCGGCCAACAAGCGTGAGGCGAGGGCATCGGCCGAGCCGGATTCGACCCGATTCTCGACGATTTCGCCGGCTTTGTTGCGGCCTTTGTAATAGTAAAACGGCATGCTCAGCTTTTATCCGCTAACAAGATTGGAGTTTTCATCAGGCCCCCTCACTGACACGCAGCACTTCGTCCAGTGAAGTAACGCCTTGGCGAGCTCGCTCCAGCGCGCTCATCGCCAGTGGTGTGTAGTGCTTGGCCGCACGTGCGGCCTGAACAAATCCATCCTGATCGTTACGACGCAGCGCTTCGGACATGGCATCGTCAATAATCAAGATCTCGTGCACGCCGATACGGCCCCGATAGCCACTTTGATTGCAATGATTGCAACCTACCGGCGCTTTGAACGTTTGTGATTCTTCAACTCCATGATGCTGCAGCCAGCTTTTCTGTTGCGGTGTGGGCTCACTGCCCCGAGCACACTGCGGGCACAGTTTGCGCACCAGTCGCTGGGCAATGACACCGCGCAAGGTACTGGCTACCAGATACGGTTCGGCACCCATGTCACCCAGACGCATCGCGCTTTGTATCGCATCGTTGGTGTGCAGCGTCGACAGCACCAAGTGGCCGGTCAGCGCCGCGCGCAAACCGATTTCGGCGGTTTCCTGATCGCGCATTTCACCGACCATGATGATGTCCGGGTCGGCGCGTAACACGGTGCGCAGCACGGCAGCAAAGGTCAGATCGATCTTGGTATTGACCTGAATCTGGTTGACGCGTGGCAAACGGTATTCCACCGGATCCTCAACGGTGATGATTTTCACATCCGGTTGATTCAACCTGTTCAGCGCCGCATACAGCGTGGTCGATTTACCGGAACCGGTCGGGCCGGTCACCAGGATGATGCCGTGCGGATAGCTCAGTAGTTGCTCGAATAGTTTCTGATGTTCCGGCAGCATGCCGAGCTGGGCGATGGTCAACTGGCCGCCGGTTTGATCGAGCAAGCGCATGACCACCGATTCACCATAATTCAGCGGCAGCGTTGCCAAGCGCACATCAATTTGCCGGCCCTGCACGACCATACTGAAGCGGCCATCCTGTGGTCGGCGTTTTTCCGAGATATCGAGATTCGACATCAGTTTCAAACGCAACACCACAGCGCTGGCGATGCGGCTTTCCTTGACCATTTGTTCCTGCAATACGCCATCGACACGCATCCGGATTCGCAGACCATTTTCCTCCGGTTCCAGGTGGATATCGGAAGCGCCCATCTTGATCGCGTCTTCAAAAATGCTTTGCAGCAATCGGGCAACTGGCGCTTCCGACACATCGACCGCTTCGGTGAGCGTTGCCAGATCGAATTGGTCGCCACCGGCTTCGCTCAACTCCAGCGCCAGGCTTTCGATTTGTTCGGTGTGGCGATAGATGATGTCGATCGCGCGCATCAATTCCGATTCGCGCGCAACAGCGATTTTCAGCGGTTTATCCAGCAGGCTTTGCATCTCGTCGATGCGGGTCAGATCGGTTGGGTCAGAAACTGCCGCCAAATAGTGAGCTGGGCCTTCTTCGATGATCAATGCCCGGTAGCGGCGCGCTTGCACTTCGTTCAGTCGTTGCGCCAAGGCTTCATTCAAGCGAATGCGACCAAGCTCCACGAAAGGAATTTGCAATTGCTGGGCAAGAATGTTCAGTAGCTGCGATTCTTCGACCAGTTGCATATCGACCAGCGTGGTGCCGAGCCGTTGCCCGGTACGCGCCTGTTCGCGCAGTGCAGCCTGCAATTGACCAGCAGTGATGACGCCGGATTCGACCAGCAGATCGCCTATCCGGATCTTGCGTTGATTCATGGTGTTGCCTGTAATAGTTGTCGGCGCCGTTGTTCGGCATAAGCGCGCAGCGGCGCGGGTAATTGCAGATCAGCCAGGGCCCGGCCATAAGCCTGGTTGGCGAAATTGATGTCGCCGATACGTTCGGCGGAAATTGCCGCACCGGCATAATGTGCGCCGTGCTGCGGTTGCAGTTGCATCAAAGCCCGATACAGTGACAAGGCTTCCGGATGCTTGTCGGTCTGCTGCAATGCCAGTGCTTTCAACGCGTAATAATCAGCGGCGTTAGCCATTGGTGGTGACGCCGCATGCAGAGTGGAGAGCGCGGCATCGAAGCGTTGCTGACGAATCCACAGGCTCGCCAGCAATTCACGCAACAGCCAGTCTTCCGGATGTCGTTGTAACAGTAGTTGCAGTTGTGTTTCCGCTCGAGCGCTGTCAACTGCAATCAAGGTTTTCAACCAGCTATTGCGCACTGAAGTTTCGTCAGGGGCGAGTTCGTGTGCTTCACGCAGCCATTTTTCGGCAGCCACGACATCGCCACGACTCAATGCCAGCTGCGCTGATTGCGACAGCGTTTGTTGCTGTTCGGCGACGCTGAGAACCGCTGGTTTGATGTCAATTGGCGGCGTGTTTGAGTTGGCGGCAGAGGAATCGGCGCTGACGTTTGTTTTGGTTTGCTGAACCTTGGCAACCAATGGCTTTGTTGTCGAAATTTCTTCTTTGTTCCGCTCGCTCGCCGTAGTCGTCACAAGCTTGATTTCAGCCAGCTCAATATCGTCAGCGGCAGGTTGCGCGGCAGCCAACGGTTCGACGTGGTATTGCTGAGCGCCAGCTGCGGGCAATTCGATAACCGCTTGAACATCAGTGGCGGCAGTCGTGTTGGCGGCGACCAATGACGGATTGCTTGCTGGTGCTGCTGGCTTGGTAGTCGGCGCGTGTTCCCGGCTTTGCCACCAATACAACGCCAGCAGTGACGACAAAATCAGCGCCATCAAAAGCCACATCAAGCCGTGACGATTCGGCGCTATCGTCGTCGGCGTTTCTGCGCGCAGATGGGCATAGGCTTCCGGTTGCCGTTGCGACAGGTCGCGCAAGACTTCATTGACCACGCTCACGACAGACTCCAAAAGGCCAACGCCGCGCTGGCACTGCCAAGCGCGAATAGCATGGCAAGCGGGCGTAGCAATCGGATCAAACGTAAGCGAGCAGAATCGGTATCCAGTGCGGCTTTCCAAGTATCCCTCATTCGCACCTGCTGGCGTTGTCCGGCGTAGGCCAACAGCAAGCATTTTTGCGCGAGGATATTGACCAGTCTCGGTGCACCGCGACTGAAGAAACGCAAGCTCGCGGAAGCCAAGACGCCGAATACCGGCTTGCCCTGGTATCCGGCAATGTGTAAACGATGTTGCAGGTAATGCTGCACTTCATGCTGATGCAAACGCTTTAATTGATAGGAAAAGGCGATTCGTTGCAACAACTGCCGGACGGAAGGCTGCTGCAATTTTTTATCTAGCTCCGGTTGTCCAAACAGCACAATATGCAGCAGCTTGCCGGTTTCGGTTTCCAGATTGGAAAAAAGTCGCAGCGTTTCCAGGGTTTCAAGTGGCAGAGCTTGTGCTTCATCAATGACCAGCACAACCGGATGACCGTGCTGATTCAGCGCCAGCAACTGTCGCTCAATTTTGCCATTGAGCTGTGCCTCGCTGTCTTGCTCCAGTTTCAGCCCCAGCTCGCTGGCCAATTGCATTTTGAACGCCGTGGGCGATAACGCTGGATTGGCAATATAGGCGTAGGGCTGGTGACCATGCAGACGATTCAGCAGCATCCGGCATAGCAGGGTTTTGCCACTGCCGACTTCGCCGGTAATTTTGATAAAGCCTTCGTGTTGACTGAGTGCCACCATCAGCACATTCAGCGCCTGCACGTGCGGCGTCAGCGCGCAGAAAAAACGGGTATCAGGCGTCAGACTGAACGGCGCTGCGTTCAGGCCAAAAAATTCCTGATACCGGATCATTACCAACCGTTCCCTGTCAATGGTGCATTCAGTTGTTTCTGTGCCCGATCAATTTCGTTTTTCCATACCGTGTCGTCGGTCACAACCGGGCGCAGCAGAATGACCAGCTCGCTCTTGTTCTGGCTTTCACGCTGCTGGGTGAACAGTTTGCCTAGCCAGGGAATGTCTTTCAGGAACGGCACACCGGAATCATTTTGGATCAGTTTGTCCTGCATCAGACCGCCGATGACGACAATCTGGCCGCTACGGGCGCGGACAATCGAGTCGGCTTCACGCACGGTCGAGAGCGCCAGTGGCAGTGAGAAAACTTCCGAGCCGAATTCCAGCGATTTGGTTTGGTCGCGTACTTCCGAAACGGTCGGGTGAATATGCAGCACGATTTCGCCGGCTTCACTGATCTGTGGCATGACATCGAGCGCGATGCCGGAGAAAAATGGCGATAGCGTGACGTTCGGTGTGCTGGTCGCTGCGGTTGCGCCGGTCACGGTGGTGGTTGAAATGCCGGTGACGAAAAACTCATCAGAGCCAACTTTAATAACCGCTTTTTGATTGTTCAGCGTGGAGACGCGCGGGCTCGACAGTACTTGCACGGTACCTTGTGTGCTTAGTAAATCAATGGTGGCATTGAAGTCGGAACTATTGAACACTGTGGTCAGCATGCCGTTTAACGGGTTGGCGACGCTGGGCAGGTTCAGCACTTGCCCGGTCTGGCCTACCGATAGCGTGTTACCGCTGTTAGTGGTGTGTAATCGTGTCCAATCAATGCCGGCCTGAAAGCCGTCATTCAACGTCACTTCCAAAATTTTCGCTTCCAGAATGACTTGCCGCTGCAAATGCGCTTCGGCCGATTGCAAATACTGACGGACACTACGCAAATCATGTGGCATGGCGCGCACTACCACCAAGCTGGCTTGTGGATTAACGACGATGCTGCTGCCAGGATTGCCGCTTACGAGCGAGGCCAATGTTGTTTGCAGCTCTTTCCACAAGTCGGCTTCACTGGTGGTTTTAATGTCAGTGGCGGGCGCGATTTCTGGCCGTGTACCGCCGCCGCTACTTTGTGAGCTGCCACCGGATTGCCCTTCGCTGGTGCCGGCATCGGCGACTTGGCCGGAGTTGACCCGCGTTTGCGAGCTGCCTTTGCGCTGTAAGTTCAGGTAGTTAACCGGGATAATCGCCGTTTGCAAACCGGCGGGGTGCACGGTAAACAAGTTGCCTTTACGGTCGTATTCGTAGCCATACACGTCACGAACAATCTCCATGACTTCCGGTACGCTGACATTGCGCAGGCTCAGCGAAATATTGCCTTTGACGTCGGGCCGCACAGCAATATTGTACGAGCTGCCACTAACCAATCCGGCGAAAAATTTGGCTGCCTCGGCCTCGCTGACATTGACGTCGAAACGCGGCTCATTGACGGCGATGATCGGAGCATCAGGGATCAGGCTGTCGATCACCGCTTTCGGCGGTACCGGCGGTGGTGTTTGCGCCTGTTGACTGGCTTCGATGGCTTCGCTTACCGGCCCGGGCGCGCGCGCTTTCGGTGGCACCGATTGGCAAGCGTTCAACAACAGGATGCTGATCAGGGACAGGGGCAGCGTTTTCGGGCTTGTCATCATAGAGGTGTTACCTTTGCCGCCGTTGGGCGGGTTTTTATTGTCGGGGTCAGCAGCAGTTTTTGCGTTCCATTACGGCCGCTCAAGACCACGTGATCGAATTCAATTTGCAGTAGGCGAGCGCCGTTCACCGTGTCGCCAACCTGGTAATATTTCTCGCCAATCAACGCCAAACGTTTGTCCGGTTGGATTAACACCGCTGTCAACAATGGCTCAGCGGGTTTGCTCGCCGCCGCCTCGGAAGGTGGTGACCACAGCGGTCGGGTTGGGTCGCGCAGTTCCGCGGCTTCAGTGTTGACCGCGAACAGCAACAGTAAACCAAGAAGCGACTTAACCACCGATCCACTCCTTGTTATCAGCCAGCGTCGCGATTTCAATCGTGACATAGGCGTTCGGATATTGCTCGACGCGATAATGCAAACGGTCCCAAAACACCTGCCAGGGCAACGCTTCCATTCTCTGCAGATAGCGCAGGTTTTCCAGGTAATTACCATACAGCGTCAGGCGCAGACGATGTCGGAATAGCTGGCTGTCGGGTTGGCCATTCGGTTCGCCATTGTTGTCGCGTTCCAGTGGTAGTTTTTCCAGCGCGACAACGCGCATGCCGGATTCTTTCGACAGCAATTGCTGCAGCAGCTCGACCATTTCCGAAGGCGCGACCATCCGGTTGCCGAGTTGTGTCATGCGTTGCTGAATATCGGCCAGTTTTTGTTCCAGTGACGCGACAATGGCGACATCGTTCTGGCCGGCAACAAAGCTCTGCAACTGCGCGTATTCATTTTCCAATAATTCGGTATCGCGTCGGCGTTGTTCCTGCATTTGCTGTTCAGCCCGGATGGTGTTTTGCAACGGCAGAAAAATCGCGAATTGACCGATTGCCAACAGCACCACGATGGTCAGCACCAGCATGATCACCCGTTCCCGTTTGCTGAGCGCCAGAAAACGGGTATCGAGGCGGCGGAAATGACTACCGAGATTCATCGTCTTGCGCTCCGTCCAGGCGATCGCCAAGCTCAAACTGCAGCACACCGGGTTTTTGCTCAACCGGTTGAATCTGCAGGTAGCTCATCGATTTATTGTGCAGGTAATCATTTTGCTGAAGCGCGGCGATCCAATCCGGCAGCATTTTGGCGTTGGTGGTTTCACCTTTCAGCAGAAATTGTTGGCCGCGCATATCAATCTCGGTCAGCCAGCTCTGCGGCATCGGTGTACGCGCCAGCGCATCGAGCAACGGCGAGAAACCGCGCACATCGACCTGTGCCCGTTGCTCCAGATCGGCCAGCAATTGCCGCTGCAGCTCCAGTTGCTTTTGCAATCCTTCCTTGCGCGCCGCGGCGTCGATCTGGGCCTGGCGGTCGCCCTGGGTGCGGGTGATCGCTTCGGTGATGGCCTGGGTTTTCTGATTCAGCTCGCTGGTGACGGCGCGTGCTTCATTCAATTGCTTCAGCAGAAACAGACTGATCAGCACGATCAGCATGATCATCGCCAGCGCTGCCATGCCAACGGCGCGTAAGCCAAGCCGGGCAGGGGCCGGCACAAACTCCGGTAAAAAGAGGTTAACCTGTTGCACGTTGCACCTCCGAAACCGGCAGCTCGCGCAACGCTGCGCCGACGGCAAGCCAGGCTTGCGGTAACGCGGTTTTGTCGATCGATTCATCGGTCGGCAACAGTGTGGCGATATCCAGCGACAGTAGCGCGACATTCAGGTTTTGTCGCAAAAATTCCGGTAGCGGTGTCAGCTCATCCGGCAGTGGCGGCAACACCAGCTTGCCAATCGGGCGGCGGCCGATCTGGCTTTCGTAAAAGTCGAGCGTGCGCTGAATCTCCAACACCAGTTGGTCCATTAATTGCCGGTTCTCATAGCCGGAGAACAACACCGCCATATCACCAATGCCGGCCAGCGGCCGGGAAATGACCAACTCGTTGTCGTGAAAAACATAAATCACCGCGCCGCGACCGCTTTGCACCAACATCGCAATGCTGGGAATCGGCGGATTCAGTTTCGTCAGTAGATTGCGAGCGCAGAGTTCCGGGATATCGATGGTGTCCAGTTTCAACCCGGCGGCGGCAATTTTCTCCACATACGGGCGAATTTTCGCTTTGTGGGCGGCGGCGACAAACAAGCGCTCATTACCTCCACGTGGTGATACCGGCGGCAGAAAGCTGGAGATCACGGCTTCGGTGGCCGGAAAATCGAGCACGTCTTTCAGCGACCAGGCTAGCGCGGCATCGCGCTCCGGTTCCGGCACGTTCGGGGTGTCGGCCTGCAGCAGCCGATAGAGATCATTGTTCAAAACAACGCGGGCGATTTCGCCGTGCAACTGCCACTGATCAACCAGCCGCGTCAGCTTTTGGCTGAAGTCTTCCAGGCCGGAGGTAGCTTCGGTGTGCACCCGCTGCAGCAGCGGGGACTCAGGCTGCGCTTGCAGGCAAGCCAGGGAAAACTGCTGGGAACCGAGCCGCAAGCCTAGGCTCAGCTGGCTTTTCTTGTTCTGGGCGCGTCCAAAAAGTGGCGGTGACAACGTCATGGTCCTTTTATGGTTTTAATGGCCTGCAGGAAACGCTGTGTTTCCGTGAAGGCGTGATGTGTCTGTTCACGGCGCTCGGGTGATTAGAGCAAGATATAGTGTGTTTGTACAATTTTGGCAGCTATTTGCCGTTGGTCAAATTTGCCCGGTCCTGGGCTATGCGTGTAGCGAAGAAGAGGAGCGCTTCAGATGATCATGCAGTTGTATGGATTTCCCGGTGCCGCCAGCCTGGCGCCGAGAATGGTATTGGAGGAAATCGGCGCCAATTACGAGTTTGTCAAACTCGACAACGCCGCTGGCGAACACCGTCAACCCGCTTATTTGAAGTTGAATCCGTATGCCCGGGTGCCAACGCTGGTGCTGGAAGGTACGGCGATTTTCGAATCGGCAGCGATTTGCCTGCATCTGGCCGATCTGTATCCGAATGCCGGTTTATTGCCGGCACCGGGCACGATCAAACGCGCCAAGGCCTATCAATGGCTGATGTTGCTGACCAACAGTCTGCAGCCGGCACTGATCAGCTTTTTCTATCCTGAGCGTTTTGCCGGCGAGGGCAACGAGGTGCAAGCCATCAAAGCCAATGCCGAGCAGACGGCGCAACGCTATTTCAGCCAAATCACCGAGCATTTGGCGCAGCATGGGCCCTATCTGTTGGGTGAGGCGCCCTGTGTAGCCGATTTCTTTTTGCTGATGCTGACGCGCTGGGGCCGCTGGTTTGTCGAGCCACCTTATCGAAAATACCCGGCGTTGACCGCGCTGGTCGATCGCTTGAGCGAGCGCAGCGCCGTGCAGCGGACGTTTCAGTTGGAAGGGATTCCGGCACCGTATTGTTTGTTGCCGAAGGCCTGAAAAACGCATGCCGGTGTTTATAGTGCACCGGCATGCACTTCAACATCGGTGTCCGTGATCAGCGATACCCGTACACACTTCTCCAACTGAAATCCCAGTTTGCGCACAACATTTTTTGACGCGTGATTGTCCGGATGAATCAGGCTTACCAGTCGATTCAATTTCAGGGTGTCTTTGGCATAGGGCAGTACCGCACGTGCCGCTTCGGTTGCCAAACCTTTTCCCCAATACTCTGGAAACAAACGATAACCCAGTTCATTTTCCTGCACTTCATCAAGAAACTTGATTCCGGAAAAGCCGATCACTTCATTGCTGGCTTTCCATACCAGGGCATAGCGGCCGTAACCGTGAACTTGATAATCGCGCAAGGGATGTTTGTGCAAATACTCCTCCGCTTGCGCTTTCGATTGCAGCGGCTGATTGCCGGCATAGCGGATGATTTCCGGAATCGTGCCAAGCAAGTACATCGCGTCAACATCGTGTTCGTTGAACGCGCGCAAAATCAATCGCTCGGTTTCCAGCGTTGGCATTGTCGCAATGTCATTCATGGTGTTTTACTCAATTCCGTTGGGCTGTATAAATCCGGCATCACTTTGACGGCTTTGACCATATTGTCTTTCACCTGCAGGATTTCCATCGGGTAGCCGTGCAAGCGAATGCAGGTGCCGCCAGTCGGCAGCGTTTCCAGGTATTCAAGGATCAAACCGTTCAGGGTTTTCGGGCCATCAGTCGGCAGCAGCCATTGCGTGCTGCGGGTCAGGTCGCGCAGGTTGGCGGCGCCATCAACGAGAAAATGGCCGTCATCAAGCGGTGTCACATCGCGGTTCACTTGCGCGGCGATATCGGTGGTGTATTCGCCGACAATTTCTTCGAGAATATCTTCCAAGGTAACGAGTCCCTGCACTTCACCGTATTCATCGACGACCAAACCGATACGGCGACGATTACGCTGAAAGTTCAGCAGTTGCTGGGTCAGCGTTGTGCCTTCCGGAATGAAGTAGGGTTCGCGCAGAATCGCTTGCAGTTGCTCGATGGCAAAATCTTCATCGGCGAGCAGCGGCAGCGTGTCACGAGCATGCAGAAAACCGACGACATTATTGATGTCATCGCGCCAGGCCAATAGCCGGGTGTGCTGGCAATTGAGCAGTGCCGGCATCAATTCGTTTTCCGGCAAATTCAAATCGAGGCCGACGATATCATTGCGCGGTACCATGATGTCTTCGACGGTGACTTTTTCCAGATCGAGAATGCTCAGCAACATGCTCTGGTGCCGCTTTGGCAGCAGCGCGCCGGCTTCGTTGACAACAGTGCGCAGTTCTTCCGAACTCAATACATGGCCACCGGTTTCTTTGGTGTTGACGCCGAACACGCGCAACACTGAATTGGCCAGCCAGTTGATCGCGGCGACCACCGGGTAGGTGACTTTCAATAATGGTGTCAGTACGTATGCGGCAGGAAAGGCCACCCGCTCCGGTTTCAACGCCGCCAGCGTTTTCGGCCCGACTTCGCAGAAAATCAACATGATCAGCGTCAGCGCGATCGTCGCGATCACAATGCCCCATTCTTCGCCAAAGATGCGCACTGACAGTACGGTAGCAACGGCTGAGGCGAGAATATTGACGACCGTGTTGCCGGTGATGATCAGGCCAATCAAGCGGTCGGGTTGATCGAGCAGTTTCTGCACGCGCTGTGCACCGCCATGGCCGTGTTTGGCCAAGTGCCGGACGCGGTAACGGTTGATCGCGAGAATGCCAGTTTCGGAGCCGGAAAAACTGCCGGAGAGCATGAACAACAGAAACAGGAATAGCAGGACTTCGATCGTGGAGAAACTGTCCACGGGGTACTCCTTTAGCGGGGACCGATCAGGTACTCGATGACAATGCGGGTGCCAACATAGGAAAGCGCCAATAGCGCAAAGCCGAACAGGGTCCAGCGCACGGCGATGCGACCGCGCCAGCCGTAACGAAAGCGACCAATCAACAGCACGCCGAACACAGCCCAACCGAGTATCGACAATACCGTTTTATGCGTTGGCGTCTGGGCAAAGGCTTCCGGCACACCGAACACGGCAATCGCCATCGCGATACTGAGCAGAATGAATCCGGCGCTGATCAGCCGGAACAGAAACGCTTCCTGTAATTGCAGTGGCGGCAGCCAGCTGGAGACATTCATCGGCGCCTTGCGCAATTGCTTTTCCAGCCACCAGAGCACCAGCGCCTGAATCGCGGCTACCATCATCAGGCTATAACCAAGCAACGCGGTCAAAATATGGGCGAGGGTCATCCATTCGCCGGTCAGTGGCCGAATCGGCGAAGCAGCAAACCAGGGCGCCAGCGCGGACAATAAACCGGCAATCGGCAGCACGATCATCAGCAGCGGTGCCGCCAGATGACGACCGGGAATCATCAGCAGCAATACGATCAGCCAGCTGACCATGCAGGCGATGTTGATCAAATTCAGGTTCTGGCCGACTGGCGTGTCGATCAGCATATGCAGCAAGGCCGCTTGCAGTGCCGCCGGTAACAAGGCCAGCAAGCTCAGGTAATGGGGAATGGCGATTTGCCGGCGCAGTAGGGTGTATAGCCCGGCAGCCTGTACGAAGTAGAACAGCGCGGTTAGCAAGGCAAGCAATTCAATACTGTTCAACATGCGCAATGAAACCTGACGAGCCTTTTTTGTGGGGAGTATCCATGGGCCGATGCGCTGACACGCAACGGCGCACTATGGTGGCATATTGCCTGCTGCCAACGCAAAAAGCGAAACCGGGCAGAAATATTTCCGCGCCAGCGCTACGCCACGTACAAACCGGTATTCATCCGCTAGAATGTGGCACTTTGTTTCGCCTGCACCGATTCCGGCAAGGTTGTCTGCACATTCTCATGAATGGATTTTCGCCAGCACGGCGTTTTGTGCGCATGTTTTTCCAGCTGCTGTCATTGCTGACGCTGACTTTTCCCGCCGTGGCGACGGTGCCGCCGTTGGCTGAGCGCGATATCGTTTTTTACTACGGCTCGCGGCCGCCGGTTGATGATCTGCGCCATTTCGAGCAGATCGTCATTCAACCCAGCCAGGTGCTCGCCCACGAACGAACCCAATTACTGGCTTTGCCTTCAACGATTTTTGCCTACGTGTCGATAGGCGAAGTGGCGCGCAACAGCGAAGACATCAGCCGGATTAAAAGCAAGTGGTCGATCGGCACCAACCCGACCTGGAACAGTCTGGTCATGGATATGTCCTCGTCGGCCTGGCGCGACTACCTGCTTGACCAGCATTTCGGCCTGCTCTGGCAGCAAGGCTACCGCGCCTTTTTTCTCGATACTGTCGACAGCTATTTATTGGCGGCGCGCGACGGCAAGCGCCGTGAGCAGCAAGAGCAGGGCCTGCAATTGTTGCTGGCCGAGGTCAAACGCCGCTACCCGGGCGTCAAGCTGCTGCTGAACCGCGGCTTTGAAGTGTTGGATAAAGTCGCCAAGCATGCCGATGGCATGATCGCCGAGTCGCTGTTTCACGGCTTCGACCCGCTGACCGGCAAGCACGCACCGACCAAACCGGAAACCCGGCAATGGCTAATCAACCAATTACGCCGAGCCCAGGACGAGTTCAATCTGCCGGTCACGGTGCTCGATTACGTCGAGCCCGGGGAATGGGCCGAGGCGGAAAAAACCGCGAAGCAGATTCTCGAATTGGGCTTTATGCCCTGGGTCGCCAATGGTGATTTGACCTGGCTGGGCCAGGGCCGGGTCCGGCTGATGCCGCGCCGGGTGCTGGCCATTGTTGACGGCAGCCCGGCCGAACAGTGGAACCAGCCGCTGTTCAAACACGTGGCAACGCCGCTGGAATACCTCGGGCTAGCCATTGATTACTGGTATATCGACCAGCAAGGCTTGCCGATCGAGCCATTGCTCGGTCGCTACAGCGGTGTCGTCAGCTGGCTGCCTACCGACTTGGAAGGCCGCTACGGTGGCGTTTGTTCGCGTTTGCAGCGTGAGGCCGATGCCGGTTTGCCGGTGGTGTTGCTCGGCAATGTGCCGGCCGGCGTCGCCTGTCGCCGACTGGTCGGCTACGCCGGCGACAATCAACCGATCACCCATGCCTTGACCGCCGAATCGGCGCATCAGTTATTGGCTCGGCCGGAGCATCTGCCGGTAGTCGGTAGCGGCACCCCGGATTTGCGCATCGAGGCGCTGGGTGAACCCTGGTTGACCTTGAGCGGCGAAAACCAACGCTTTCATCCGGTCGCTGTCACCGCCAGCGGTGGCTATGCTGTACACCCCCATTTAATCAACGAAAACGCCAGTGGCCAGCACCAATGGCTGCTCGATCCGGTGGCATTCCTGCGTGCGGCTTTGCGCTTGCCGTTGCAGCCGGCGTTTGACCTGACTACCGAAAATGGCCGGCGCATCAGCTTGCTGGAAATCCGCGCTGATCAATTGTTCCGCACCGATGCCGCAACTGGTGTCAGCGCCTACGACAAGCTGCGGTCGCTGTTGAATCAATATCAGGAGCCGGTCACCATCGGCATCATCGAAGCGGAAATCCGCGACGACGAACAAAAGCAGAAAGTCCAGCAACTGGCCGCGCTGCCGCATGTGCGTTTGGCCAGCCATACTTATTCCCATCCTTTTTACTGGCCAGTGTTTATCGGCGAACGCGATGCCGATCAGGCGCTCTATAAATACTCGGTACAGGTGCCTGGCTATGCCGCTGAACTTTCGCGGGAAACCGCCGGTACGCTGGCATTTTTGCAGAGTATTGACGACCAGGCGGCACCGCTGCTGATCTGGTCCGGCGACGGCAAGGCGCCACCGGCCGCCGTGGCTGCCGCCGAGCAGGGCGACATGCTGCATATTGGTGGTGGTGGCCTGCACTGGCAAACCGGTAGCTTAAGCCTTGCCGATCTGTCGCCGCTGCTGAAGCCCAGCGACTGGGGTGTTCAGGTGCTGACACCGCTGGTGGCTGAACCGTTGTTCGCCCGGCTTTGGTATGGCGAGCTATTGAATTACCGCAAGGTCATCGAGTGGAATCAGTTGCTCGATGGACCGCAGCGCTGGCGCCCGGCCTCGCTGTCGCTGCATGCCGATGCGCTGCTGCGTAACGGCGCCGCCACCGTCATTGATGAAGCCATTCGCCAGCAACAGCGTGAAGAAACTCTGCCGCTCTGGCTTGATGAATTTGTCCGCCGCGCCCGCAGCTTTCAACAAGCGAGTCTGGCCCGTGATATCGATGGCCGCTGGCAGGTGTACGCCGGTGAACTGCGCACATTGCGGCTGCCAGCTTCTGCTGGTTTGGTCGCCATCAGCGATGATGTTGCCGGCTTTCGTGAACACCATGACCAACGTTATCTGCACCTGACCTCCGCCGCTGGCGAACTGGAGTTTGTCTCAGCGGCGGAGAAAAATCGGCCGTTGCTGATCCATGCCAGTGCGCCGCTTCAGCATTGGCAGTTGAGTAAGGCGAATCAGGCCACGTTCCGTTTGCAGGCGCGTGGTCAGGCCGAGCTGCAGATCCCGGCTGGTTGTCGAGTGCAGATCAATGAACAGGCGTTACCCGCCCGTGTCGTGCAGGGCGGTTTGCGGGTCGTGGTGTCGGCGGCGCAGGCAGCAGAGGAACTGAGCCTTGACTGCTGAAACCGCTGATCGCAAACCGCGCCAGCAACCGGCGCGGGAAAAACTGCTGAATGCGCCAGCGCTGCTGATCATGGGCGCCGTCATCATCGTCGCGCTTTGGGTGTTGTTCCCGCGTCAGCCAGCGTTTCGAAACCCAGCCAACCTGTCCGCCAAAGATGCGTTGTCGGTCGCTTACCTGCGAGTGTTGGTGCAGTCCGACCCGGACAATGCGCCGTTGCGACTGTCGTTGGTGCAGGTACTGACCGAGGCCGGTTTGCTCGACGAAGCACGTGGCGTCATTGAGCCGCTGCAATGGATTGAACGCGAACCGCTGCGCTTCGAAATCCGTCTGGCCGATCTGAAGTTATCGCTGCAACAGCTTTATCGCCGACCGAGTGAAGAACGCCAGCAAACCCTGCGTCAGCAGATCGCCGATCTGATCAGCCGATTGCTGCTGACCGCGCCGAACGAAAGCGCGCTCGATCAAGTGGCGACACTGGCTGAGCAATTCGGTGAGCCGCAGGTATTGGCCCAGACCTTCGAGCATCTGGCCATTACCGTGCCGGCCGAACCGGCGCGCAAAGCCAGCTGGTGGCGCCTCGCTGGCCGTCATTATCTGGCGGCCAATGCCCCGAAACAGGCGGCCCAATCCTATGCCGGCGCCTTTTTGCTGGAGCCTTCGCCTGAGCTGAAACAGACGCTGGCGAAAAACACCTTGCGGGCACTGCTGCAAGCCGGGCTTGATGAAAATGCCTTGGCGCTTACCTTACGCATCATGGCCGGCGCCAGTCCGGATACCGAGTTGTATCAGCTGGCTGCCGATATCGCCGAACCGCTCGGCGACCAGCAAAACGCGCTACGTTGGCTGACTGCGGTGCATCAAGCGGCGCCGGAGCCGGACCTGACCGAGCGGTTGCTGCGGCTGCGCATTGCGACTGGCGACTTGGCTGGCGCGCTCGAGTTGGCGCCGTTGCTGCGTGAGCATGTTCAGCCCGGTAGTGAGCGTCACCGCTTGCTCGCCCATGTTTATGACTGGAACAGCCAGAGCCGGCCAGCCTTGGAAATGTGGCTGTCACTGGCAATGACCGGCCCGGACCCGGAAGCGGAGTCCCGAGCCTTTGCGCTGGCTCGCGACCTGCCCGAAGACGCCGCGATGATGCAGCTCATCGAACTGCTGGCGACCCGGCGTGAGCTGAACGAACTGGAGTGGGCTGCCTATATCGAAGCGGGTTTGCGCCAGGTCGAGCCGCTGCATCTGGAGCAGGAACTGCGCCGACACCTGCTGCAGTTTGCCGATTCGGTCACCGCCAAACGCACCTTGTCGCGGCTGCTGGTCCGGATGGGCGAACCCGATGAAGCACTGGCGGCGCTACATGGCGCCGACATCGTCGATACCATTCAAGCCGAACTGCGCCTGGCCCGCACACTGGATGCCGCCGGCGAGCCGGAGCGGGCGCTTGATGTGCTGTTGCGTCGTTTCTCGGCGCCACCGGAACAGGAAACCGAAAACTACTGGCTGCTGCTTGCCGATCTGGCCTGGCAGCTTGGCCGTGATACCTACGCCAGCAAGGCTTTGGCCGAGGCGCTGGTCTACCGGCCCGATGATGCGACCATTGTTGACCGGCTTCAGCAACTGGCCCGGCGCAACCGCGATGACCGCGAGCTGGAGCGGCTGGCGCGCTACGGCTGGGAGCGACTCGGCCGGATCAGCGATTTGCAACGGCTGATGCGCTTTGCGTTCCAGCGCAAGAATTGGGTGGAGCTCGACCGCTGGCTGGCGCTGGCCGAAACTCGGCCGGAACAGGTGCAACAAGCGCCGGATTACTGGATGTACAGCGCTGTGCGCAAAATGGCCGCCGGCAATCGCGATGCGGCGCGCAAAGCTTTAAAAGAAACCCTGCGGCTGCGTGGTCAGGACCCGGAAGTCAGCGAAGCGATTATCTGGTTGCTGCTGGCTGAACCGACTGTCGACGCGACGGCGCTGGAAGCGGCAGTGCAGGGCTATCGCCAGCAGGGCGCGGTGTCGCCGCCACTGGCCGAGGCGCTGGCCGCGGCCGAACTGACTTTGGGCCGGCCGCAGTCGGCTGCTGGCTGGTTCATGCAAAGCCTGCAGGCGCGGCCAAAGGATTTCTTCTGGAACCTGACGCTGGCCGACAATATCGAGTGGGTTGGCTGCCCAGCCCATGCCAATGCGATACGTCTGCAGGTATTGCGTTCAATTGGCCAAGGCGGCGTCATCACCCAGAACGGCCAGCATCCAGCTCGGCTCGCCGACTATTTTTATGGTGTGCACGACCCAAAAGTGGTGTCGCTCGATGAAGACGAAGTCGAGGTCTGGCAGGATTTGCGTTCCGGCTGGAATATCGTCAAGCCACTCGACAACGCTCGCTTTTTTGCCCTGATGCGTCAGCGCGAACGGCTGCTGCTATCGGCCTGGGAAGATTTCGCCGACGCCGTGCGCGAAAACCGCATGCCTATCGTGCAGCAGATGATCAATGCCGTCGCCCAGAGCCTGGTCTTGCAGCCGGCGGGTCCGGCCGTTTCCGGCACACTGCCGTTGACGCTTGATGATGTCGACCGCGCCAACCGCTGGTTTGCCGGCAGCGCACCGGTCAACACCAGCACGTTGGCCAGTGAGCTGCCGATTTGCCGCGAAAGCCTGGCCGCCATTCATGTGGCGCTGAATACCCGTTCCAAACAGGAGCCAACAACACCGTGAGAAAACCCTGGATGGATGGCGTCGATGCCGTCAACGTCAATGTCAACGTCTCGCCGTGGCGCAGCTGGGTGGAAACCTTTGTGCTGACCGCCGTTGCCGTCGTCGTTTCCTACGTAACCGGACCACAGGATCCGTTCCGTCTGACCCAAGGGTTTCCGTGGCCGATGCTAGGGCCGTTGCTGGCCGGTTTGCGTTACGGTTTTGCTCATGGATTTGTCAGCGCGCTGCTGGTGTTGGCGGCGCTCGGTGTTGCCATCAATCAACAGCTGCAAATCGCTGAAGAGTTTCCATTGCCTTGGGCCATTGGGGTTGTGGTCGTCGCGATGGTTGCTGGTGAATTTCGCGACGTTTGGGAACGCCGTTTACGTCGCCTCGCTGGCACCAATCAATACCGGGCCGAACGACTGGAAGAATTCACCCGCAGTTATCAGTTGTTGCGTTTATCGCATGATCGGCTGGAACAAACGGTGGCAAATAGCGGTTTGAGTTTGCGCGAAGGCATTTTGCGTTTGCAGAGTACGCTGCATGCCATTGACGGCCTGACGCCAGAGTCGCTGCAAAAATTGCTGGCACTGCTGGTTGAATACGGCAGTCTTGAACGGGCGGCGATTTACCCGATCAAAAACAATCGCTTGGCGCTGGATACCCCGCTGGCGACTTATGGCGCTGAATTCACATTGGAAACCGATGACCCGATTGTCCGGGCTGCGCTCGATAACGGTGAGCTTGCGGCCGTCAATATGATCAGTGCGCCGGTGGCCGAACAAAGTGGTTTGTTGCTGGCGCTGCCGATGGTCGATGCTGCCGGCGAAATTCACGCGATGCTGGTCGTCAAGTCGATGCCGTTTTTCGCGTTTCATGAAAGCAGTTTGAAGCTGTTGGCGGTGCTCGCCGCGCACGGTATTGATCACTTGCTTTACGGTTCTGCAACCACCTCGGTGGCGCGTTTCATCAAAGCCTTTGATCGTGTTCGTCGCGATCAGAAAGTATTCAAACAACCGGCGATGCTGATCAAGTTCTCCGGCGAACACGAGCCAGTCAGCAAAGCGTTTGAAACCATCAAAGCCCATATTCGTGCGCTTGATATGGTCTGCATCACCCGCGAGAACAACCACGTCGTCGTCTGGTTGTTATTGCCGTTGACCGACACGCTCGGTGCCAGAAACTGGCTGCAGCGCGAGTCGGCCAATTTGCCTGCAGGGCTGGACTCTGAATTGATCGAAGTCGGTGACATCGATCCGGCGGTCATTCATCAACTGGAATCGCATTGATGCGCCCGCTGGCACCCTGGCTCGGTATCGGCGCCGAAGCGCTAACACTGCTGCTGGTGTTGTTTGCGCCGACATTCTGGTGGCTGGCGCTGCTGCTGCATTCAATCGCTTCGTATGCATTGGCCGTGGCGTTCTGGCATCAATTGCCGCGCCGTTACAAATTGCCGGTGACCCGCAGCCTGTGGTTTTTGATTGCACTGCTATGGATGTTACCGGTGGTCGGTGCGCTTGGTCTTTATGCCGGTCTGGTTGCCGGTTTACGTTCACCACGTTCGCGGCTGGAGCGCTCGATTCGCACGATTACCTTGGCTGAGCTGCCGTTTTCACCACCGGTTATTTACGCCTCGCCGCCCTATAGTCAGGGCGCACTCAGGCAAATCGTTCGCTACGCCGAGCGACCGCTAAAACGACTGAAAGCGGTGATGGCGACTCGCTATATGTCAGCGCATGAAGCGGTGCCGGTTTGGTCGCTGGCATTGCGCGATCGGGTTGATGATGTGCGCTTGCTCGCTTACGCGATGATGGACAGCGCCGAGAAAAAATTGAATGAACGCATTACCGAACTCACCGAAGATTTGCAGGAAGTGCCGGCAAGGCAACGAGCACCGTATCTGAAAACACTGGCCGCTCTGTGTTGGGAACTGGTGTATCACAATCTGGTGCAAGGCGCCGTGCGCGCACATTGGTTGCACACGGCGCGCCGTTATATGTCGCAGGGTCTTGAGCTGGCGCCGGATGGCAGCAGTCAGTTGTTATATGCGCGCATGCTGCTGGCTGCTGATGAAGTGATGGCAGCGGAAGCGGCGCTCTATGAGGCCGGCGAACTCGGAGTAGCCAATGATGTGCTGGCGCCGTTTTTTGCCGAAGTCGCGTTTCGCCAGCGCCGCTTCAATGCGGTGCGCGAATACCTGGCCGAAAGCCAGCGCAGTGGCGAACTCGGACGCGATTTTGCCCAAGTCAAAGCATGGTGGAAGCGATGAGCAAAAAAGAAACCTACGTCGCCGATATCGCACTGCTGCTGGAAGGCACTTATCCGTACGTGCGCGGCGGTGTCTCGTCCTGGGTGCATCAGATCATCAGCGGTTTGCCGGAACTGAAATTCGCCGTGATTTTCATCGGCGGCGAACCGGAAATGTACGACAAGGCGCAATACCAGTTTCCGCCCAATGTCACCCATTTTGAAACGCATTTTTTGCTCGACAGCAAGCGATATCCGACCAAGTCACGGCGCGGCAACAAGAAAGCCTTTGATGAAATCGGCGAACTGCATGAACAAATGCGCGATCAGAACGCAATGCCGGTCGAAACGATGATGCGCGCGTTCAAACAGCTCGGCGCCAAGAACGGCGTCAGCCACGAAGACTTTCTCTATAGCGAAGCCAGCTGGGATTACATCACCGAGCAATACCGCAGTCGTTGCACCGAGCCGTCATTCGTCGATTACTTTTGGGCGATACGCACGATGCACGCACCGCTGTTCGTGTTGACGGAAATTGCCAAAACACTGCCAAAGGTCAAAGCGCTGCATGCGATTTCCACCGGCTACGCCGGTTTGCTTGGCGCCATGCTGCGTTTGCAACGTGGCACGCCGTTTATTTTGACCGAGCACGGCATCTATACCAAAGAACGTAAAATCGATTTGGCTCAAGCGACCTGGATTCGTGACTACAACGACGACGTCAGCAATACGCTGCACGACGAGATGGGTTACATCCGTGGTTTGTGGATCAAGTTTTTTGAACAGATTGGCCGCATGGCTTATGCGCAAGCCGCGCCGATTGTCAGTCTATATGAAGGTAATCGCCTGCGCCAAATTGCCGACGGTGCACCGGCGGAAAAAACCAAGGTGATCACCAACGGCATCAATCTGCCGCGCTACGAAAAAGTCTTGCAGGTGAGAAAAGAAGGTATACCGCCGGTGCTTGGGCTGGTCGGTCGGGTTGTGCCAATCAAGGACATCAAAACCTTTATTCGGGCGATGCGCGCCTTGCTCGACAAACTGCCAGAGGCCGAAGGCTGGATTGTTGGTCCAGAAGACGAGGACGAAGACTATGTCGAAGAGTGCAAGGAGCTGGTGCGCAGCCTTGGCCTTGAAGGCAAAGTTAAATTCCTGGGCTTTCAAAACGTCGCCGACATTCTGCCGCAACTCGGTTTGATGGTGCTGACCTCGATCAGCGAAGCACTGCCGCTGGTGCTATTGGAAGCGTTTGCCAGTGGCCTGCCTTGTGTCGCCACCGATGTCGGTTCCTGCCGGGAATTGATCGAAGGCAGTGGTGAGGATGATCGGGCGTTGGGCGCCGCCGGTCGCGTCGTAGCCATCGCTGATCCGGAAGCAACGGCGGATGCCGCGTACGCCTTGCTAAGTGATGGCGCAGAATGGCGTGCTGCACAACAAGCCGGTTTGCAGCGGGTCAAGCGTTACTACGATGATCAAATGATGTTTGCAGCGTATCGCCAGCTGTATGTCGATACGCTGCAAACCGATTCCGCGCCGGAAGCGGCGAGCGGGGGGCGCTGACCATGGCCGGTATCGGATTTGAAATTCGCAAGATTCTGGAGCGCGACAGCTACTGGGATGTACTGAAAGCCTATGGTTACGCCGGCTTGGTCAGCGGTGGCCCATGGGTGCTGTCGATTCTTGGCGTCATGGCCATTGGTGTGCTTGCTGTTGTGCTTGGCGTCGCGCAAACCCATGTCAACGCCTTCCAGATTTGTGTCACGTATCTGATGGCGCTTTCGCTGATCTGGACTGGCGGCATGCAGCTGATGTTTACCCGTTTTGTTGCCGATCAGGCTTACGCGAAAGCGCAAGCCGATGTGCTGCCGAATTTGATGGGGGTGCTGCTGCTGACGATGGCCGGCGGCTTCTTGTGGTCAGTGCCGGTTGTGGCCCTGATGTTCAGCGGATCGCTATTACTCAGACTATTGCTGATTGCCAATTTCGTCGTGCTCAGTGGGCTCTGGCTGGCGCTGATTTTCCTGTCTGGCATGAAAGCCTATCGGCGTATTGTTCGTACGCTGGCGACCGGTTATCTGCTGGCGATTCTGATTGCGCTGGCATTTTCCCGCTGGCAGTTGGAAGGTTTGCTGACCGGTGTATTGATTGGCCACAGCTATTTGTTGTTCGCATTCCTGCGCCACATCATTCGTGAGTATCCAGGCCAAACCTTTCTGCGTTTCGACTTTCTCGAACGGCGTAAAAGTTTTTACAGCCTGTTCGCGGTCGGCACGCTTTATTATCTCGGTGTCTGGGTCGATAAATTTATTTTCTGGTTTGTACCGTACACATCTGAACCAGTGATCGGTCCGCTGCGCGCCTCGATTATTTACGACCTGCCGATTTTCCTGGCCTACTTGTTCATTTTGCCGGGCATGGCCGTGTTCCTGGTGCGCATGGAGGCCGATTTCGCCGAGCAATACGAGCGCTTTTATCGTGCCGTGCGCGAAGGCGATACGCTGATGCATATCGAATATCGTCGTGACCAGATGGTTTACACGGCGCGTCAAGGCATCTACGAGATCTTCAAAGTGCAGGGCTTGACCGTCGTGCTCTGTCTGCTATGGGGCCGTGATCTCTTGGCAGCGGTCGGCATTTCGCCACTGTACATCTACCTGTTCTATATCGATGTCGTTGCGGTCAGCGTCCAGGTGTTGCTGATGGCGATTCTGAACGTATTGTTCTACCTCGATGCCCGCCGCGAAGTGCTGGTCATTACCTTGAGCTTCTTCCTGTCGAATCTGGTGTTGACCTCGGCCACGTTGTTCCTCGGCGCCGAAACCTTCGGTTACGGTTTTGCCGTGTCGGTGACGTTCAGCGCCTTCCTTGGGCTTTTCATGCTGTCGCAAAAATTCAATCGGCTCGAATATGAAACGTTTATGTTGCAGCAGTAACGGTTTCCTGATCCTGCTGTGGTTTTGTGCGCTGACGGCATCGGCGGGCGATTTGCCGCGGCCCATCGAACCCTACGTCAATGATTTCGCCAATCTGCTCAGCGAGTCCGAACGCGAATCGCTGCGTAAGAGGCTGCGCTCGATTCGCAGTGAGCGTGGTCTTGAAATCACGCTGGTTACCCAGCAGCAAAAATCCGCTGACTGGCAACAGCGCTCGATCGAATCCTACGCGACCGCGCTGTTCAATGAATGGGGCGTAGGCAACCGCGAGCGCAACGATGGCATCATGCTGCTGATCATCGTTGCCGATCGGGAAGCACGTATTGAGCTCGGCAAGTTCTATGGCCGCGAGCATGACGGCAATATGCAAAGGCTGATGGATCGAAAGCTGGTTCCACTTTTCCGCGAACAGCAATGGTATGAGGCGATGCATCGAGCGCTTGATGGTTTCGAGCAATTGCATCGTTCGCCGGAAAGTCCATTACCCGTTGAATCCGATTCGGGTCCCGTATTGTGGCTACTGGGATTAGGCGGTGCTGCGGCGTTGACTGGTGGCGCGGGTCTTGTCTGGTTCCGTCGTCACCAACGTAACAAACCACGACAATGCCAGCGCTGTCTGGGTGCGATGGTGCGCCTGTCGGAAGATATCGATGATCGACATCTGGACAAAGGCCAGCAAAAAGAAGAGTCATTGGGTTCAGTCGATTACGATGTCTGGAAATGCACCTACTGCGACAACGTCGAAATCATTCCGTATAAAGCTTGGTTTACCAGTGCCGAAACCTGCCCGCAATGTCGCAAGCACACCGGAAAATCTGAGCGCACACCGTACTCACCGGCAGCCGGCGGTTATTACTTGAATATCACCTGCCAACATTGTCAGCATCATTGGAGTCGATTTGTTCGTCACTCGCAATCAGGTGGTTCCAGTGGTGGCTTTGGTGGCGGCTCATCCGGTGGCGGTGGAGCCACCGGTCGTTGGTGAATTTGGGCGCAACCGGCACACTTGGCATTGTGCTGGCTGCCGTTTTTTTTAACGCCTGTTCAATATTTTCTCAACAATCAGGTCGGCGGCCTCGGTCGCTGACAGCTTGGTCGAGTCAATATGAATTTCCGCCTGCTCCGGCGCTTCGTAGGGTGAATCAATACCGGTAAAGTTTTTTAGCTGACCTGCCCGGGCTTTTTTGTACAGGCCTTTCGGGTCACGCTGTTCGGCGACAGCGAGCGGCGTATCGATAAAGATTTCCAGAAACTCGTTGTCGGCAAACAACTGTCTGGCCATTCTGCGTTCCGAGCGGAACGGCGAAATGAATGCAGTCAAAACAATCAGACCGGCATCAACCATCAGTTTGCTGACTTCAGCAATACGGCGAATGTTTTCGACCCGGTCGGCATCGGTAAAGCCCAGATCCTTGTTCAGACCATGGCGAACGTTATCGCCGTCGAGCAAGTAGGTGTGCTTGCCGAGGGCATGCAGTTTCTTTTCGACCAGGTTGGCGATCGTGGATTTGCCGGCACCTGACAAACCGGTGAACCAGAGCAGGCAGGGCTGCTGATGTTTCAGCTCACTGCGCGCTTTCTTGCTGACGTCGATGTGTTGCCAGTGGATGTTTTGCGAGCGGCGCAGAGCAAACTGGATGGTGCCGGCACCAACGGTGTTGTTGCTGAGTTTGTCGATCAGGATGAACCCGCCCATATCGCGGTTTTGCAGATACGGGTCGAAAGCAATGGCGCGATCGAGGTTGATATTGCAAACGGCAATGGCATTCAACTCCAGCTTTTTCGCGGCCAGATGTTCCATCGTATTGACGTTGATCTGATGCTTGATATCGGTGATCGTGACGTTGCTGGTGTTTGGACCAATTTTGATCAGATATTGGCGGCCGGGTAGCAGGGGATGTTCGTCCATCCAGACAATCGTCGCTTCAAACTGATCGGCAACGGCTGGTGGCGATTCACTGCTGGCGATAACATCGCCGCGCGAGATATCGAGTTCATCGGCCAACGTCAGCGTCACGGCCTGATGTTTTCCAGCGCTGGCCAAATCACCGTCAGCGGTCACGATGCGTGCGACGCGACTTTGTTTGCCGGACGGCAGCACCTTGATGGGGTCGCCAACGCTGATTTTGCCGCTGACAATGGTGCCGGCGAAACCACGGAAATCGAGATTCGGCCGATTGACCCACTGCACCGGAAAACGGAATGGCGCGTCGCTGGATTGCTCTTCGAGCTTTATCCGATTCAGATAAGTCAGCAAACTCGGGCCCTTATACCAGGGCGTTTGTTTACTGGCATCAATGATGTTGTCACCGCGCAGCGCGGCCATCGGTATCGCGTGCACACTGGCGAAACCAAGCTGTGCCGCAAACGATTGATACGCCTCGACGATGCGCTCGAACACCGACTGCTGGTAATCGACCAGATCCATTTTATTGACGGCCAACACGATATGTTTGACGCCAACCAGTGAGCACAGAAAGCTGTGACGGCGGGTTTGCGTCAGCACACCTTTGCGGGCATCAATGAGCAGAATGGCTAAATCGGCGTTCGATGCACCGGTGACCATGTTGCGGGTGTACTGCTCATGCCCTGGTGTGTCGGCAATGATGAATTGGCGTTCGTCAGTGGAAAAATACCGGTAGGCGACATCAATGGTGATGCCTTGTTCACGCTCGGCCGCCAGGCCATCAACCAGCAAGGCAAAATCGAGCGCACCGCCTTGGGTGCCGACACGTTTCGAGTCGGCTTCCAGTGTTGCCAACTGATCATCGAAAAGCTGTTTGGATTCATACAGCAAACGGCCGATCAACGTACTTTTGCCATCATCGACGCTGCCGCAGGTGATCAACCGCAGCGTGGTTTTCTGCTGATGTTTTTGCAAGTATTCCTGCACGTTCAGTGCGGTGTTTTCCGGTAACAGGCTCATCAGAAATACCCTTCCTGTTTTTTCTTTTCCATCGATGCCGAGGCATCGTGATCAATGACGCGACCCTGGCGCTCGGAAGTGCGCGCCAGCAGCATTTCCTGAATGATGTCATTCAATGTTGTGGCGTTCGATTCAACCGCACCAGTCAATGGGTAGCAGCCGAGGGTACGAAAGCGCACCGATTTCAATTCCGGTTTTTCGCCGGGCTCCAGTGGCATCCGGTCATCATCAACCATGATCAAACTGCCATGGCGTTTGACGACAGGGCGCGGCTTGGCGAAATACAACGGCACAATCGGAATATTCTCCAGCGCGATGTATTGCCAGATGTCGAGTTCAGTCCAATTGGACAGCGGGAACACTCGAATCGACTCGCCCGGGTTCAGACGGGCGTTATACAGGCGCCACAATTCCGGGCGCTGATTTTTCGGATCCCAGCGGTGCTGGCCGTTACGGAAAGAAAACACCCGCTCTTTGGCGCGCGACTTTTCCTCGTCGCGGCGGGCGCCACCGAACGCGGCGTCAAAACCGTAATGATTCAGTGCCTGCTTCAGCCCTTGGGTTTTCATGACGTCGGTATGCACCGACGAGCCGTGGGTGAACGGGTTGATGTTCTGGGCAACGCCTTCCGGGTTGATGTGTACACGCAAATCCAGGTCGTGGCGCTTGACCATTTCTTCCCGGAAGGCGTACATCTCGCGAAATTTCCAGCGGGTATCCACGTGCAGCAATGGGAACGGCAAACGCGCCGGATAAAACGCTTTCAGCGCCAGATGCAGCATCACAGCGCTGTCTTTGCCGATTGAGTACAGCATGACCGGATGGCGGGTTTCCGCGACCACTTCGCGGATGATGTGAATGCTTTCGGCTTCCAGGCGTCGAATATGGCTCAGACTCATGATCTCAGGTGGGGCAGTGGCAAGTTGAAATAAATTCTGGTCGTCATGATACCTGAGAGTTGTCGCCGGGATATGATTCATCCCGCCTATCGATATGCCGGCAAAGCGCTTGTTGTCGGCTTCTTCTTTGCGCACAGTGGCGGCCCAATCACGCGTGGGAATTCATCGTCACAGGAGACATCATGGAGTGGGGCTTTACGCTGGCCGGCTTGTTGGTCGGCATCATTATCGGTCTGACCGGTATCGGCGGCGGCTCACTGATGACGCCGATTGCCTTGCTATTCTTCGGTGTCGCGCCGGGTGTCGCCATTGGCACCAATCTGTGGTTTGCTACGGCTACCAAAGTGGTCGGCAGCCTGCAGGTGCATGTGCTTGGTGCGGTGGATTGGCAAGTAGTGCGCAGGCTTTGGCTCGGCAGTTTGCCGGCATGCGTCATCGTTATTTTGTTTTTGCGCGATACCAGTTCGGCCTTGCACAACGACAAGACCCTGATGTTTGCGCTCGGTGTTGCCCTGTTGCTGGCGGCATTGGCCATGCTGCTGAAAAATTTTCTGCATCGCTTTGGTACCAGCCAACGATTACAAACGCCGACCGCATTCAAGCGCATTCAACCGGTGTTGACGGTACTGGCCGGCGCCTTCATCGGCGTGTTTGTGACACTGACTTCGGTTGGTGCCGGTACCTTGTGCGCGGCGATGCTGATTTATCTGTACCCATTGCGCATGCAGCCAAACACGCTGGTTGGCACCGACATTGTCCATGCCGTGCCGCTGACATTGCTGGCCGGCTTTGGCCATTTCACCCTTGGCCATACCGATTTCGGCATGCTTGGCTACCAGTTACTGGGCTCGATTCCTGGCATCCTGGTTGGCGCCCGCTTGGCCCATCGTCTGCCGGATGCGCTGGTGCGTACCGGCATTTCGGTGATGCTGGTGTTGGTGGCACTGAAATTTGTGATTTGAGCCATTAACCAGTACTGCCGGTTTCCCTTGAAACCGTTCAACGCCTATCATGTAGGCCCCAAAACGACCTGAACACGCTGAATCATGCAGGTGACCTTTCCCAATGCGGCCAATTACCAGATTTCCCGAGGCATTTTCGTTGCCGCCTGGAAGGTCTGGTTCAAACGCTTTCATGCCGACCCATCGAGCTGGCGCGAAGGCCGCATTCCCTGTCGCGAGCAGGAGGGCAAGCTGTGTGAGCTGCTTGACCGCGGTTATCGCTTCAGTGTCGATGTCATAGCCCGGCTGATGGTGCCGTGGCCTTACCGCAATACAGTTCAGGCTACTGATGAATTCATGCGCTTGAACCCGGCGCTGCTCCGCTCCTGCAGCTTTGTTGATGAACAGGGCGAGTCGGTGCCGGGCGCCCGTCTGACCGACCAGGCGCTCGATTACTGGGATTCCTTGTCTTTCGTCGCGCAAGAAATGTACCTCGTCTACGCGGAAGCACGGGTGCAGGCCGATATCGAAACCAGCAGCGATGATCCGGTGGTCATCGACGACGCTGGCAATTGCGTCATTGGCGAAAGCATTTATCCGCCATTGGTACCGAAAGCCGGTGATGCCGATGAGGCTTACATCAAGGCGCTGGTGCGCTGGATTGATGAAGATCCGTATCAACCGATGTACCAGCGTCAGGCGGTCGGCGACCCAGTTTCCGGCTGGGATAACCGATTATTGCGCTTTTTCTGGCCGAAACCCCGTATCGGGCATACCGGGTTCGGTTTCATTATCGATTCGCTGTTGTACCGGGCAAAGCTTTTGGCGCAGACCGTCGAAGAAAATCGTGCGTGGACTGTTGAAGAACAATTTCTGGCGGTGAAAATCGCCAATGAAATTTTCAATCTGTTCGGTGTGCCGCAGCGTCAGGTAACGCCGGACAATGTTCGCAAAGTGGTCGCGGCGGCGCTGGCGCAAAACGCCGATGCCGAAGCGAAAATGAACAGCGGCTGGACCTGGCTGGCCTGTTTCTCCACCGCCCACAAAGAATCGGAGGACGGCGCGCTCGCCGGCTGGAACAGCCGCGTTTCGGCGTCACTGTTGTCACGTCTCGATTTCCTGCTGGTGGAAGCGGGTCAACAACAAATCGGCGCGCATTTCGCTGCGCTCGGTACTGTGCCCGGTTACGGCGGCACGCGACCGCGTCAACTGTCGTTGAACTGGCCGAATGCCTATCGCAGCTGGCCGGCGCAAATCGCCGTGTCGAAACTGGTTCGACAGATTCGCGATACGTTGAACAACGAAAAGAAACCGGATGGTTTGCCACGCTACCGACCGATGCCGCGTGTCGATGGCAGCCGTGGTCCATGGACGGTGCTGGGGGTTTGTCAGGTGTTGATGGGCGACGGTTATTGAGTGCCCACGGATTTAATCGTTGAGTTGAAGTCATGAATATTGAGCAAATGGTCGATCAGATCACGCCAGAGTTGTACCAGCAACTGCAAACAGCCGTTGAAATTGGCCGCTGGCCGGATGGCTCTCGAGTCAGTGACGAACAGCGCGAAATGCTGATTCAGGCATTGATGATTTGGCAATCTCGCCATGATGCCGATCGTGACGAGCCGTACACGATTTCTGCCGATGGTGAAATGCGCTTTGCCTGTGACAGCGAGCGCGAGCGATTGCAAGCGGCGTTTGGCGATACCTTCAAGATCACGTTGAACTGAAACCGATTTTTCTGTTCAAGGAACGCAAACAAAGGGAGTTAACTGATGCTACGCACGATTCTTCGCCGGGAACATAAAAACCGTTGGGAGCGTCGTGCCGCGTTAGTGCCGGAGTCGATAGCGCAATTGGCAGCGCAGAAGATTCCGGTCGCTGTCGAACCGTGCTCGATTCGCGCCTTTCCAGACGAAGCTTACAAAGCGCAGGGTGCCGAACTGCATAACGATCTGGAAAATTTTCAGTTGGTGCTTGGTATCAAGGAACCTCCGGTCGCTTCGATTGCACCCCAGCAGGTGCATCTCTGTTTTTCCCATACCATCAAGGGGCAGCCCTACAATATGGGCTTGCTGCAGAAATTTATCGATCAGCGGGCGACACTGATCGACTATGAACCAATCGTCGATGAGCGCGGTGTGCGTACCATTGCCTTCGGGCGCTTTGCCGGCATCGCTGGCGCCATTGACAGCTTTTTTGTGCTTGGTCAGAAGTGGTTGAAAATGGGCAAGCCAACCGCTTATGCGCGCATCAAACAAACCAAGGATTATCCATCGCTGTCAGAAATCAAATCCGAACTGGCGCAATTACGAGTCACCAATGATAAACCTTTGCATGTGCTGATCGTCGGCACCGGCAATGTCGGCAAAGGCGCCAAAGAAGTGTGCCAGTGGCTCGGTTTGCCGGAAGTCGCCATTGACGAGGTGTTGGCGCAGAAGGCACCGAAATCCAGTTGGTTCAGTGTCGCCAGTGCTCGGCATTTACATGAGCGCATTGGTGGCGGCGCGTTTGATTACCAGGAGTATTTGCAACTAGGTAAAGCGCAATACCGCTCGATTTTTGATCGCTTGCTCGGTCAGTTTGAGCTGCTGATTCAAACGCCGTATTGGACCGATAAATATCCGGCCCACCTCGATATCGCCCGTATGAATGAGAACATGCAAGCTTTGCCATTGGTGGTCGGTGATATTTCCTGCGACGTCAACGGCAGCCTGAAATGCACGAAAAAAATCTCGACGATTGACGAGCCGGCCTATAGCTACTTTGTCGAGAACGACGGCATTCAGGATGGCATTCATGCCGACGGCATCAGCGTCATGGCTATCGACAACTTGCCGTGTGAATTACCGGTCGATGCCTCGCGACATTTCTCGGCCATACTGACGCGATATGTGCCGGAGTTGGTCAAGATGGATTTGAATCAGACGCTGACACACTCCGGTCTAGGCAAAGAGTTACAGCGGGCAGTGATTGTCTATAACGGAACAGTGATGCCGGAGTTTACATACCTTCAACATTATTTGGATAGACATAAACTGACTAAGCCATCCGAAGCTTCCTAGGCAATTCTCCGCAAAAATCTGCGATGGAGTCATTGGTAAGATCGTCGAGTGGCCTATGTAGTCAGCAAGTTGTGTATATGCTTCCTCTTGCCGCAATCAGCGGGGACTTTTAAATAAGCAAAGTGTCATGAAAGGGGGGTAAGCGATTAACCGGAAATATGAGCGAAAGGCGCAGGTATTTCCGGGGGTATCGCGTCACGGCTGATTACGGGATTACTGTTGTGCACCTTCCAAACTGCTTTTTCGCATGTGATCAGAAACAGCCTGCTGGGCCTGCTCTCGAGCCGCTTGTCGTTCTCTATCGGTCATACAGATTTTCGATTTCAATCGCGTACCGGTCTTCTGCTCGTTGGTGCACTTGACCTTGTCGAGTTCGGCGACGCTTTTACCTGGCGTTGTGGCCTCTGTGTTTGCCTTGTTTGTACCCACTTTGGCTGATTCCGATACTGTCGATGCACATCCCATGGTTACGGCTGTCAGCAAAACTATCGTTAGCAGTTGTTTCATTTTCGCACTCCAATGCTCAGGTTTGTGTGGTGAGGGAAAGACGCTACGGGAGTGTCTAACAATTGACTGTCGTTGCAAACAACAAAATTCTTAAATAATTATTAATTATTTGTTTCGGACGACTCACCACCTCTCTGACCGGAAAACCTCGCCTGATAAGCCGCCGGTAATGCTGGATAGCATGCAGAAAGACCGTAGTTGCGCAGAGAATAGTGTTTGTTACGTCATGGTTTGCGCTGTCTGTTTACGCTTTCAACGTGCAAAATTGGCAGTTCTGTTAGGAGCGAGCTGGGAACCTTTCGCAAAGCCGTAGCTCGCTGCTCTGATTAAGAAAAGATGGGTTTAGTATTGGTGCGATGCAGCGACTTGCATGAAGGTTTCCATACCCACGTGATTTTTCAGCAAAAATCAAAGTCAAGACTCTGTCAACTCGCCGCGGATATTCTGTTGCATTCGAGTTTTGATTTCTTGAATGGAGAGTCCCAGAGAGAACAGGTAATAAAGCTTGGTTAGGGCGGCTTCGTGCGTCATGTCATGACCGCTGATGACTCCGTGTTGCTTCAATACTTGTCCGCACTGATATGTCTCCATATCCACTTTGCCACGATAACACTGAGTGCAGTTGACGATGATGACTCCGCGCTGGTTGGCCTCCGCCAGTGCGGCCAGAAAATTTTGGTCTTTTGAGGGAGCGTTTCCGCTGCCATAGGTCAACAGAATCAGGCCTTGCACCGGCGGCTGGATAAATTGCCGAATCATATCGCCGCTGATACCGGGAAAAAGACTTAATGTAGCCAGTCGGGGAGGGGTCAGTTGCCGGACATTGAATGGTTTGTTCGGTCCCGGCAGCAGTAGATGTTCATTAATGGTGAAGTCAATGCCAGCCTCGGCCAGTGGCGGAAAATTTGGCGAGTCGAAGGCGTGAAAACCATTGGCATCGACTTTCTGGCTGCGATTGCCACGATAAAGTCGATCATGAAAAAACAATCCGACTTCCGGAATCGCGTAATTTGCCGCCATCAATACCGCGCCGACCAGATTGTCGCGACCATCGGAACGCAGCTCACCCATCGGGATTTGCGAGCCGGTGACAATAACCGGTTTGGACAAATCCTCCAGCATGAAAGACAGCGCCGATGCGGTATAAGCCATCGTGTCAGTACCGTGTAGAATGACGAAGCCATCGAATTGGTCATAATGATCGCGAATGTCTTCGGCGATCTTCCACCACTCAATGGGGGTCATGTTTGAAGAGTCAATTAACTCTTCAAACTCGCGAACCACGACCCGTGGTGTATCGTCGAGCTGAAATTCCGGCATCCGGCGAATGACTTCGTCGAGATAGCCTCGAACTGGCGCATAGCCTTGTGGTGTTTTTTTCATGCCAATGGTGCCGCCGGTATGGGCGATATAGACGGATTTTCGACTCATGTGGCACTCGGACAGCAACGGGGAAATCGGCGTGAAATTCTATCTGAAAATGTGCTGACATGAAAAAAGGCGACTTTAATCGTCGCCTTTTTTCTTCAAGCCAGCTTACAGCTCACACATGCAGTGTGCATATACACCGCGCGGATCATTCATTTGCATGACTTCCTTGGCTTGTTTGGCCGCCAATTTCGCCTGCATCAGTAATGGTGATGGCAGCGTGTCGGTCGATTCCGGCAGCACGGCTTTTACGCTGGCGGTCAAGCCGCGAACGAATTCCTGTGCCGGGGTTAACGGTTTCTGCAAATAGCGCATCCGGTATTTGTCGCCGAGCTTGGCGCGTTCAGCGGCGGCTTTCACCGCCGTATCCAGATTGCCGAGCTTGTCGACCAAGCCGTTTTTCAGCGCATCTTCACCGGCCCAGACCTGGCCTTGGGCGATTTCATGCACTTCGTCGCGGGTTTTTTCGCGACCTTCACCGACCAAGCTCAGGAATTTCTCGTAACCGTGGTTGATTGCTGCCTGAATGATGTCGCCGACTTTCGGATTCAGCGGTTGGCCGATATCGAAAGCGCCGGCGAGATTGGTGGTGCCAACGCCGTCGCGGTGAATGCCGTATTCATTGATCAGGCCATCAATGGTCGGGAACATACCGAAAATGCCGATCGAACCGGTGATCGTCCATGGGCTGGCGATGATTTCGTCAGCGGTCGCAGAAATCCAGTAACCACCCGAGGCCGCCAGCGTGCTCATGCTGACCACGACCGGCTTGCCGGCTTCCTGGGTGGCCACCAATTCGCGACGAATCACTTCCGAGGCGAAGGCCGATCCGCCAGGGCTGTCGACGCGCAGCACGATCGCTTTGACGTCGTCGTTTTCACGGGCATCGCGAATCAGCTGGGCGACACGATCGCCACCGACAGTGCCCGGTTCTCCTTCGCCGTCAACGATAACGCCTTGGGCAACGATGACGCCGACGGTCGGTTGTCCTGGCAGATTCAAGTCCTGGAACAGGCCAGCGTATTCAATCGCGTCGACTTGTTTGAAAGATTTGCCGTCCTCATTGCTGCCAACCATTTCTTTCAGGTAGTCGCGCCATTCGATACGGCTCTTGAATCCGTCAATCAGGCCAAGGGCTTGCGCCATCTTACCGGCGTCACCACCTTGCTCGGCCATCAGCTTGCCCATGTTATCGGCATACTGCTGGATATCGTCTGGCGTCAGCTTGCGCATCGTCGCGACATCGGCTTTATATCCGTTCCACAGCACATTCAGCCATTTTTCGGCATTGGCCTTGGCTTCTGGCGACATGTCATCGCGCAAGTAGGGTTCAACGGCAGACTTGTAGGAGCCGACGCGGAATACGTGCATCTTGATGCCAAAACGTTCCAGCGCAGATTTATAGAACGTGCGGGTATGGTCGTAACCGGTGATGTCGATGCCGCCATAGCTGTCGATATAAACCTCGTCAGCTTGCGCCGCGAGGTAATAACCGGCTTGGCTGAACCAGTCGCCACGCGCAATGACTTTCTTTCCACTGGCTTTGAATTCGACAATGGCATCGCGCAACTCGGCCAGTTTCGATGGGCCGGCACCGAGCATTTCGCTGGTGTCAATCACCAGCATTTTGATGCGCTTGTCCTCGGCACCTTTACGCAGCGCGGTTAACAACGCACGCAATTCGGTTTGCGGTGGACGATCTTCACTGAGATCGTTCATCAGTTGTTCAAACGGATTCAGGTGAATCGCTTCTTCAACAACCATACCGCGTGGCGCCAGCACCAACGCGCTACCGTCTTCGACTTTCGGGCCCTTGTCGGTGAAAATCGCAGAGACAAAGATCACCAATAGAAAAACGAAAATCAGATTGAATACAAAGCGGCGGGTGCCATTGACCAGATTCCAGAACCCGATCAGCATTCGAACCGGCAAACTTCTACGACGTTCCATGATTTACCCGTAAAAACCCAAAGAGGGCGCCAGTGTAGAGAACTGCAGGCCGGAATCCCATGATCTGCGGTGCCAGAATGCCGCAGCATGCTGAAGTTGTCTCTTATCTAATTGAAAAGTAAGGAAAATTTACTTCATTCATTGGTCGGAGAATTTGTATCGAAGTTTTACCGCCGAACGCTTGTCGACAAACCCTGGAATCCCTACACTTGCAGCGGTTTAGTCAATGGTCGGAGCAGTCGCGTGAGTTATCCCCATCTGTTGAAGCCCCTGGATCTCGGTTTTTGCACCTTACCCAACCGGGTGCTGATGGGCTCGATGCATACGAATCTCGAAGAGGCCAAAGACGGTTTCCGTAAAATGGCGGCGTTTTATGCTGAACGGGCACGAGGTGGTGTGGCGTTGATGGTCACCGGCGGAATTGCGCCGAATCTGGCCGGGCGCTTGGCACCGTTTGCGACCCAATTGAGCTTTCCGTGGCAGGTGAGTAAACACCGTATTGTCACCGACGCGGTACACGAAGCCGGTGGCCGTATTGCGCTGCAGATCCTGCATGGTGGTCGTTATTCCTATCACCCGTTTCAGGTGGCGCCGAGCAAAATCCAGTCGCCGATCACGCCATTCAAACCGCGCGAACTAAGTCGGCGTGGCGTCGAGAAAACCATACGCGACTACGTCAACTGCGCTCGTTTGGCCCAGAAAGCCGGCTATGACGGGGTCGAGGTCATGGGCTCGGAAGGGTATTTGATCAATCAGTTTCTGGTCAGCCGCACCAATAAACGCAGCGACGAATGGGGCGGCGCTTATGAAAACCGGATGCGCTTTCCGGTCGAGATTGTCCGTCGTATCCGCGAAGCGGTAGGCCCGAACTTCATCATCATTTATCGCCTGTCGATGCTCGACCTGGTGCCGGATGGTTCCTCCTGGGAAGAAGTGGTGATGCTGGCCAAGGCCATCGAAAAAGCTGGCGCGACGCTCATCAATACCGGTATCGGCTGGCATGAAGCGCGAGTGCCGACTATCGCGACCATGGTGCCGCGCGGCGCGTTTACCTGGGTGACAAAAAAACTCAAAGGTGAAGTCAGTATTCCGCTGATCACCACCAATCGCATCAACACACCAGAAGTTGCCGAGGAAATTCTCGCCAGTGGCGACGCCGATATGGTGTCGATGGCCAGACCCTTGTTGGCGGATGCCGATTTTGTCCGTAAAGCCGCGGCCAATAAAAGCGATGAAATCAATACCTGCATTGGTTGCAATCAAGCCTGTCTCGATCATGTATTCGTCAATCATCGAGCCAGTTGTTTGGTCAATCCGCGTGCCTGCTACGAAACCGAATTGAATTTTGCGACCGCGTCGAAAAAGAAGAAATTGGCGGTCGTTGGTGGCGGTGCTGCCGGCATGAGTTTCGCGACGTACGCGGCTGAACGTGGCCACGATGTGACCTTAATCGAAGCGCAAGCCGAGCTCGGTGGCCAGCTCAATATCGCCAAGAAAGTGCCGGGCAAGGAAGAGTTCTACGAAACGCTGCGCTATTTCAAACGTCGTTTGGAACTGACCGGCGTCAAAGTCTGTTTGTCACAGCCTGCCAGTGCCGAACAACTGATTGCCAATGGTTTTGATGAAGTGGTCTTGGCTACAGGTGTCGTGCCGCGCAACCCTTCGATTCCGGGTATTGATCACCCGAAAGTGCTGAGTTATCCGGATGTCTTACTGCACGGTAAACCGGTAGGAAAAACCGCCGCGATCATCGGTGCCGGCGGTATCGGTTTTGATATGGCCGAATTCCTGGTGGCGAAAAATGGCCACAGCCCGAGTACCGAGGCGTTTTTGCAGGAGTGGGGCGTCGACAAGCAATACCAGCAGCGCGGCGCATTGCTGACCGAAACTCCCGCCCTGCAACCGGCACGCAAAGTCATCATGTGCCAGCGTAAAGAAGAAAAAATGGGCAAGCGCTTGGGCAAAACCACCGGATGGATTCATCGCGCCAGTTTGAAAATGAATGACGTCGAAATGCTGACCGGTGTGCAATATGAACGCATTGATGATCGGGGCTTGTGGATCAGTCAGAATGGCGAAACCCGCTGTCTCGAAGTCGATCACGTGATCAACTGTTCCGGCCAATTATCGAACCGCGATCTGTACGACAAGCTGAAATCCGCTGGTGTCACTGTGCATATCATTGGCGGTGCTGATGTCGCCGCCGAACTCGATGCCAAGCGCGCGATTCGTCAGGGAGCTGAGTTGGCCGCCGTTATTTGATCGGCGGCTTTTTCCAGCCGGAAAAATCCAACAACTGCCATTCGTTGCGAACTTCCAGCGCATCCGCTGGCATGCGATCGATGGCATCAATAATCTGTTGTTTTTCCTGTTCGGTTAACGGCGCATAGCCGCGCCAGAACGGCCAGCCATAACCCCAGCGATAACTGGTCGGAAAGATCGGCGAACCACCGAAACGCACACCAATACGCATCGCTTCCGACAAGCGTATATCGCTGTGTTCGGCGATGCATTGCGCAAACGCTTCATCGACCGCCTTTCGATCTTCTCTGGTGCCTCCTGCCCAGTAGGCCAAATCGTGAGCGATACAGCAGTCCTGCCAGCGCTGGCGGTCGGCGAGCGTGCCATCCGGGAACGCACTGCAGCCATCGGTAACGAACGGCCGGATGCTGATGGCGTCATCGGCGATGAGCTGAAACGAGCAAAGCAGACTGAAGGCAAGCAGCAAGCGTTTCATCGAAGGCGTTCGCGATTCGGTAGCGGGTGACGCATAATACCGCCATTGACCGCAAACAGGATCGAAAAGCAATGCCGGAATACGCCGGAAACCTCGACAAGATGCGCGTGCAACTGCACGAGCCGGTGGAATATCAACTGCCACTGGGCGATTTTTATTTGCCGATGAATCCGTTGATTGGCCAATCTTTGCGGCTGCATTTTTCCGGCATCATTCATTGCACCCACTGCAATCGCGCGATAAAGAAAAGTTTTAACCAGGGCTATTGTTATCCCTGTTTTCGTGCCCTGGCCCAGTGTGACTCCTGCATTGTCAAACCAGAGCTTTGCCATTACGCCCAAGGCACTTGCCGCGAGCCGCAGTGGGGCGAAGCGAACTGCATGATTCCGCATGTGGTGTATCTGGCCAATTCCTCTGGCTTGAAAGTCGGTATTACCCGTCACAGCCAAATCCCGACTCGTTGGATCGATCAAGGCGCCACCCAAGCGGTTCCGATTTTTCGGGTGCAGACCCGTTATCAATCCGGATTGGTGGAAAATGCCTTGCGGGCTTTCGTTAATGATCGCACCGACTGGCGCGCGATGCTGAAAGGTGATGCGGCGCCGCTGGACTTGGAACAGGAACGCGACCGGCTGGTGATACAAGCCGCCGAAGCTCTGGATGCGATTCGAGGTGATGTCGGCGACGAGGCGATTCAGGCCGTCAACGAACCGGTGCAAACCTTGCGCTATCCCGTCACCGAATATTTGAAAAAAATCAATTCATTCGATTTGGACAAAACACCGGAAGTGCAGGGCAGTTTGCTTGGTATAAAAGGCCAGTATCTGATTTTCGATACCGGCGTGATCAATATCCGCAAGTACACCGGCTACCAAATCGCTGTATCTCACTGAGGCGTGGCAAAGCGGCCTTGCTGGTAATCGCTGATGGCCTGATAAATCTGCTCGACACTGTTCATGACAAACGGTCCGTGCTGAACAATCGGTTCGCGTAGTGGCTTGCCACTGACAATCAGAATACGGGCATCGCTGACGGCTTTCAGGCGAACCATGTCAGCATCAGCATGCGTCTCCAGAATGCCCATCGTTTGTAGCGGCAAACGGCGCGCACTACCGCCGACTTCAATATCGCCGACAAACGGATAGACAAACGCGTGATGCGCGACAGGCAGCGGCAGCTCAATACGTTCGCCGGCAGGCAAGTGCAAATCCATTAGATGCGGTTCGGTGTCCGGGCGTTGTACAGCGCCTTCATGCTGCATAAAGCGTCCAGCAATCAGCTTCAGTTGCACGCCGTTTTCCAGATCAATCACCGGAATCTGTTCGGCCGCCAATTCGCGGTATCCGGCTGGCTGCATTTTCTTGTCCGAGTGCAGATTGACCCAGAGTTGAAAGCCATGCATCAGACCGTGTTCCTGCTCGGGCATTTCGGCGTGAATGATGCCGCGTGCGGCGGTCATCCATTGCACATCGCCGGGACCGATGACGCCCTCGTTACCGACACTGTCTTGATGGCGCATTTTGCCGGCCAGCATGTACGTGACCGTTTCAAAACCGCGATGCGGATGGGCGGGAAAACCGGCGATATAGTCGTCGGCCTTGTCGCTGCGGAATTCATCGAGCATCAGAAACGGATCCAGTCGCTGTTGCCATTGACCAGTCAGAATCCGGGTCAGTTTGACACCAGCGCCATCCTGGGTCGGCTGGCCGCGTACGGCTTGTTGCAATTCACGGGAACGGCTCACGGCTCTCTCCGAAACTCGATTTCAGTGAAGCATTGTACGAAAAAAAATCCCCGGCGATTGCCGGGGATGGGGAGTTAAGAAAAAATGAAGATTACCAGCCGCATTGACGTCCGACGTTTTGCTCGTCAAGCCAGGCTTTCAGTGGTGCAAAATACTGCTCGACAGCCGAGGCGTCCATTTCGCGTTGGCCGGTCATTTTTTCCAGTGCATCCTGCCACGGTTTGCTGGCGCCCATTTCCAGCATCGCGTTCAAACGTTCGCCGACTTCCTTGTTGCCGTAGAATGTGCAGCGATGCAAGGGACCGTCGTGGCCGGCCATCTTGCACATTTCCTTGTAGAACTGGAATTGCAGGATGTGGGCGAGGAAATAACGCGAGTACGGGACATTGCCCGGCACATGATATTTCGCGCCCGGATCAAAGGCATTGGCATCGCGGGCAATCGGCGCTTTGACGCCCTGATATTTTTCGCGTAATTGCCACCAACCGTCGTTGTATTGTGCCGGCGTCAGCTCACCATTGAAGACTTTCCAGCGCCATTGATCGACCAGCAGGCCAAACGGCAGGAACGCGACTTTATCGAGCGCCTGGCGCAGCAGAATCGCGACGTCTTCGCTGGCGTCCGGTTCTTTATCGAGCAGACCGATTTCGACCAGGTATTTTGGCGTGATGCCAAGGGCAACGGTATCGCCAATCGCTTCATGGAAGCCATCGTTGGCGCTGTCCATAAACAGGAACGGCTGGTTCTTGTAAGCGCGCTGATAATAGTTGTGGCCGAGCTCGTGATGAATGGTGACGAAATCTTCGGCATTCATCTTGATGCACATCTTGATGCGGATATCGTCCTGGTTGTCCAAATCCCAGGCCGAGGCATGGCAAACCACGTCACGATCGCGTGGTTTCAAAAACTGCGAACGCTGCCAAAACGTTTCCGGCAGCGGGGCAAAACCGAGTGAGCTGAAGAACGCTTCGCCAGCGAGAACCATTTTGCCTTCCGGCAGCGTTTTCGGGTCCAGCGTGTTGACGTTGTCGACGGTCAGTGTCGTCGGGTTGCCATATTTGGCGACGACCAGTTTGTCGAGATTGACGCTGCTGCCGATACCTTCAGGTTTCACCGCATCGTAAATATTGCCCCATTGCTGGGCCCACATATTGCCTAGCATATGGGCCGGAATAGGGCCGTTGGCCGGTACCACATCGCTGCCGTACTTTTCATTCAGTTTGGCGCGCACATGGCAGTGCAGGGCCTGATACAGCGGCTCAACCTGACCCCAGAGGCGGTCCAATTCCTTGGCGAAATCATCGGCCGGCATATCGTATTTCGAGCGCCAGAGCGCGCCGACATCGTTGTAGCCGAGTTCTTTCGCGCCTTCGTTGGCGATGTTGACCAGACGTACATAATCTTCACGCATCGCTGGCGACACCGAGTGCCAGCCGCTCCAGGCTTCCAGACGTTCGGCTGGCGTGCTGTCGGCTGAGCTGATTTGATCTTCGAGCTGACCAAGGCTGAAGCAGGTCTCTTTGCCATCCACTGATTTGCAGTATTTTCCAGCGCCGTATTGATTGTTCAGCTTGGTGGCAATTTTCGCCAGTTCACTGGTTTTCTCGGCATCGGAAGGTGCTGGCAGGGTCAGCGCCAGACGGATTTTTTCCAGTTTCCGGGCCGTGACCGGCGGCAGATTCATGCCAATAAACTGTTTCGACTGATTGGCAAACTCGACGCCTTTGGCGATGAATTTCTCGTTGGCATCGGCAGCCAGCTTTTCGCTATCGACCGTGATGTAGGTTTCCGCGACCCACGCGGCCGCTTGGGCTTCCAGGTTCAGTTTCAGCAGTTCGGCTTCAGCATGGTTGACGAATTGCTCGGCATCGGCGGCGGTTACGCCTTCGGCCTGCACTGGCGAGTTTTCCATTTTCTCGCTCTGACAGGCGGTGAGCGTCAGCGCAATGGTGACGGCAACAACAGTGGGTAGAAATCGTTTGGTCGGTAACAACATCGAAGGGGCTCCCTGATGGACAGAAGTGGCGATTATACGGAAGTGCCGCCACGACAGCCGGCCGCCTTGCGCTGCGGCGCAGCATGAAAGCCCTGAAGTGACCGGCCAAATCCGTTAAAATGCCCGGTTTTACTCCCATCGATCAGAGAACTAGCAGGTAAATCATGCGGCTTGGACCGTTAATGCTGGATTTGCAGGGCCCGTCAATCAGCGCCGAAGAAGCGGAACTTCTGGCCCATCCGGTCACCGGCGCGGTGATTTTGTTCAGTCGCAATATCGAAACGCCCGAACAGGTCAGTGCGCTATGTGACGATATTCGTCGTAAAGCCAAAAGACCGCTGCTGATCGCCGTCGATCAGGAAGGGGGACGGGTGCAACGCTTGAAAGAAGGTTTTTCACGCCTGCCACCGATGCGCGAGATTGCCGCCGCCAGTTTTACCGAGGCGGCGATCAAAAGAGCCGAAGTGCTAGGCTGGTTAATGGCGGCCGAAGTGCGCGCCGTCGGTTGCGATATCAGTTTTGCGCCGGTGCTCGACCTCGATTTCGGCCACAGTGAAGTCATTGGCGATCGCAGCTTCGGCCGTGAACCGGAACAAGTTGTCGCGTTGATTGCGGCGTTTTTGCGTGGTATGCAGCAGGCCGGTATGGCCGGCACCGGCAAGCATTTTCCCGGTCATGGTTTTGTCGCTGCCGATTCGCATACCGAAGTGCCGGTCGACCGGCGCGCTTTGGCAGAGATCGAAAATGATTGCCTGAAACCGTTCCGAATGTTGAGTAACGCGCTCGGTGCGGTGATGCCGGCGCATATCATTTATCCGGAAGTCGATGATCGGCCGGCCGGTTTTTCGCCGGTTTGGTTGCAACAGATTTTGCGCCAGGATCTCGGTTTCAACGGCTGTATTTTTTCCGATGATTTGGCGATGAAAGGCGCCACGGTCGTTGGCGATTTTCGCACCCGTGCCGAAGCCGCGCTCAGTGCCGGTTGTGACATGGTGCTGGTCTGCAATGATCGTCAGGGCGCGATCGACGTATTGCAATCTTTACCGCATACCATTGCGCGCGAGCAGGAAGCGCGAATTGTCTCGCTTTGTCGGCAACAACCGGCTGTTTCGCTCGCGGAATTACGAGCGCAACGCCGTTGGCAGCAAGCCCAGCCGTTCTTGCGTGCTTGAATGAACGAATAACAAAGGAGATCTGTTTTGCCTACGTTCAGCGAAATGATTGATTGGGTGATTGCTCAGTCCGGTGTCGCCGCCTGGATTGGTGGTGTCACGGTCATTATTCTGTTGACTGCGGTGGTGCATTGGATATGGCGCATCATCGACCTGAAGATCAAAACCAAGTTTGATGCCACCGAATCGGTTTGGGATGACGCCGTCTGGGGCGCGATTTACAAACCGATCACCGTGTCGATTTGGCTCGCCGGTATTGCGCTGTCGCTGAAATACGCCTTCGCCGACAATGTCGCCGTCGTCAATCAGGCCATCTCGACGATTCGCGATATCGGTATTGTGCTGATGCTCGGCTGGTTTCTGCTGCGTCTGACCAATCGTGTCAGCCTTCGTCTGGTCGAAAAATCGAAAGAACCTAGCGAAGAAAGTCGTCTCGACCAAACCACCATCGAAGCCGTTGGCAAACTGACCAAAGTCTGTATTTTTATCATTACCGGCCTGGTGTTGCTGCAAACCGTTGGCTTTTCCATTTCCGGTGTGTTGGCGTTTGGTGGTATCGGTGGTTTGGCGATTTCGTTTGCCGCCAAGGATATGCTGGCCAACTTCTTCGGCGGATTTTTCCTGTATATGGATCGGCCATTTGTCGTCGGTGATTACATTCGTTCACCGGATCGCGAAGTTGAGGGGACGGTTGAATACATCGGTTGGCGCATTACCCGCATCAGCACCATCGACATGCGGCCGTTGTACGTGCCGAACTCGACGTTCACCACGATTTCGGTGGAGAACGTCACTCGCATGACCAATCGCCGTATTCGTGAAACCGTTGGTATTCGCTACGAAGACAAGCATCGGATGCTGGCGATCATCAGCGACATCCGCGACATGATGCGCGCCCATCCGGAACTGGTGAACGAAGAAGCCACCAACGCCTATTTCAATTCATTTGGCGATTCCTCGCTGAACATCCTGTTCAATGCGCTGACCACGGTTACCAGTTGGACCGATTTCAATCGGGTCAAACATGACGTGCTGCTGAATATTCTCAATATCGTGCACAAGCATGGTGCTGATGTCGCCTTCCCGACTCGTACGCTGCTGATTGAAAAAATGGCAGTCAGCGAAAAAGCCGCCGAGCAGGAAGAAGAGCACGAACAACCGGCGCACGGCGCCGATTAACGATAAGGACAACCACACAATGAAACATTCCGCTGTCTTGTTGTCGCTGTTCGTTGGTGTTACCAGCGCCGATGTCAAACTGCAATACGTAACTGGTGACGGGGAAAAATCCCGCACGGTGACGATGCAACTGGCCGACGGCAAACTGCGCACCGATCTCGATGACAGCGGTTACACGATTTGGGATCGGAATAGTCAGTCGTTCACCCATGTTATGCATGAGCGTAAGCGTTACCTGACCGTTGACAAGGCGACGCTGAATCAGCTGATTCAGATGGCCAGCGGCATGATGGCCATGCTTGGCCAGAGTAACCCGGAACTGGCCGAGGCGCAGCGCGAAGCCGAGAAACATCGCGAGCTGAACATGACCGATCGCAAAGACAAAGTCGCCGGCATGGAATGCCAGGTTTTCAGCTTGCTGGAAAACGGCAAGCCGGAAGCGGAAATGTGCATGGTACGCGCCAAGGCCTTGAAGCTGTCAGACGATGAGCTGCAGACCTTTCGTTCGCTGGCCGCGTTTGGCCAGTCATTGGCACAGTCGCTACTCGGCCAGAAAATGGGCAAGCAGCCGGAATGGCTGCAGGGTATTGCCAGCGATTGGTTTCCGGTCCGCTACAGCCGTTTCGAGGCGGACAGCAAAGTCACCGATATGGAATTGGTGCAACTGAATCAGCAGGCTGTACCAGCCGAGATGCTGGCGCCGCCGCAGGATTATCAGCAAATGGAGCTGCCGATACGTTTCGGCCGCTAGACGCAGGCCCGCGGCTTCGGGCGACAGCTCAGGCTGCAGATGCTAAGCTTTCCGCGCCCGTCGTGCCGATGGGTGCTTTTATGTTCCCAGGAGGTTCTTGATCGAAATGAACGACTTCGTCAAACACGCCCGTGCGCCGGGCAATATGGTTATTGTCGGTTTTGGCTCGATAGGGCAAGGGGGGTTGCCGTTGATACTGCGGCATATCGAAATCAAACCGGAACAAATCACCATAATCACGGCCGACGAGCGTGGTGCAGACGAAGCCAAAGCCTATGGCATTCGTTTCATTCAAACCCCTTTGACCCGCGACAATTACCAGAGCGAACTCGATACGCTGATCCATCGCGGTGATTTTCTGGTCAATCTGTCGGTGGATGTTTCCTCGGTCGCACTGATCGAGTTTTGCCAGGCGCGCGGCGCAATGTATATCGACACCTGCATCGAACCCTGGGCCGGCGGTTACACTGACCCGAACAAACCGTTTTCTGCTCGCTCGAATTACGCGCTGCGCGAGAAAATGCTGGCGTTGAAAGAAAAGTATCCGAATGGCCCAACGGCTGTCGTGGCGCAAGGCGCCAATCCGGGCATGGTTTCGCACTTGGTCAAACAGGCGCTGATCAATCTGCAAAAAGATATTCTCGGCACGGACACGATTCCGAAAACCCGTGAGCAATGGGGAAAGCTTGCACAGAAACTCAATATCGAAGTGATTCATATCGCCGAGCGCGATACCCAAATCACCGACAAGCCGAAGCAGATGGGCGAATTCGTCAACACCTGGTCCTGCGATGGCTTTGTCAGCGAAGGCAGCCAACCAGCGGAACTGGGTTGGGGCACGCATGAAAAACATTTTCCGAAAGATGGTGGTCGCCACGAATCCGGATGCGACGCCTCGATCTATTTGAAACGTCCAGGCGCAACGGTAAAGGTGCGCACCTGGACGCCGAACTACGGTCATTTCCACGGCTTTCTGATCACTCACAATGAAGCGATTTCGATCGCCGATTACTTCACGCTGCGCGACAGCGGCAAAGTGATCTATCGGCCGACCTGTCATTACGCTTATCACCCTTGCGATAACGCCGTGATGTCCTTGCACGAATTCAACGGCAAGAATTTCCAGATGCAGGAACGCCAGCGCGTGATGCGCGATGAAATCATCGACGGCATGGATGAGCTCGGTGTGTTGCTCGCCGGCCACAAGAAAAACGCCTATTGGTATGGCTCGCAACTGACCATTCAGGAAGCGCGAGAATTGGCGCCGTTCAATGGCCCGACGAGCCTGCAGGTGACCTGCGCGGTGCTGGCCGGCATTGTCTGGGCGATTGAAAATCCGAAGGCAGGAATTGTTGAATCCGATGAAATGGATTTCCAGCGCAATATGGAGGTGATGCTGCCGTATCTGGGGCCGGTTATCGGCCAGTACACCGACTGGACACCGCTGCATGAGCGCGGCGAACTGTACGAGGAAGATGTCGACAATGACTACGCCTGGCAGTTCAAGAATGTGCGTGTCGTCTAAGCTTTATCCTGATAAAAAATGCCCGCAAAAGCGGGTATTTTTGTAGGTCCGGATTTGTCCGGACAAGCAAGGTCTCAAGGTTGCTCTTCGACCACCGTTTCCGGCTTGCGCTTGTGTATCAACACCGTATGCACCACATGGTCGTATTCAAAATAGACGATAAATTTTTCGTAATGCCAGCGTGAAATCGGCGGCTCACCGACCGGTTCGGTGCGATCCAGCGGTGCGCCAAATACGCGCTCGACGTCGGCTTTCAGCATGCTTTTGTGCGGCCGCTTGACCTCTTCATTGCCCTGTTCGGAAATCGGGATTTTCAGCTCTTCGGCGATGATGGCCGGACTGGCGGCAAGCAGCGTGATTAACAGGTATCGAAACATGATTAGTCCTCGCTTTTCTGACTGCGGCGTTGCTGGGCCTGCACATGCAGTGTGTGGCGGATAATGGCATCGCGATCATGCTCGCTGATGCGGGTAATTTCGGCGCCGACCCAGTTTTGATCGTGGTGCGTACTACACCAGACCACCCGCGCGCGAAACGAGACGCAGACGGCAGAACTGAGCAAAACCGCATAAGCATCAAAGAGCTTGCCCAGCGCCATTGGTTCCGGCACCGGAAAACCGATGCCATTGCCACTTAGCATCACCTCCATCGTCCGGTAGTGATCGGAAGCATTCTGCAGCACCAGTTGCCGGGCAATCAGCTCGATTTTCTGATTCAGTGCATGCAGGTACTGGCCGAGATCGCGGGATTTTTCCTGCAGCGCGTGCAGCAGGTTCTGGTGTTCCGCGTCGATACGGTGCATATCATGAAACAACGATTGGCCGAGTAGCAGGGACAACGGATGCCGTGTTTCGGCCTGCTCATCGGCGGCATCGAACCAGCAGAAGGCGATGCGGTCGCGAATCCGGAAGTAGCGTCGGCGGTCATCGTGTTCGCTAAACATGGCAAGCTATCCAGGGCGTTCTGTCCTTGCTTTAGCCTAGCATGATTTGGGAAGATGCCGGCCTTGTGCCGGCAGGCTGCCACGCTGCATCCGTGCCGCACACCCGTAGCTGACGAGTGTGTCTATGTTTCGCCCTTTTTCGTTTTTTGTCGGATTGCGCTACACCCGTGCCAAGCGGCGCAATCATTTCATTTCCTTTATCTCCATCGTCTCGATTGGCGGTATCGCGCTTGGCGTCACGGTACTGATCACGGTCATGTCGGTCATGAACGGATTCGAGCGCGAACTACGCACCCGTATTCTCGGCATGGCGCCGCATATCATCGTCAGCAACCGCGACAATCAGGTCGAGGATTGGGCGACGCTGCAGCAGCAACTGGCGACCGAGCCGGGAGTGCTGGCGACGGCACCATTCGTCACCGCCCAAGGCATGTTCCGCCATGCTGGCTACAACCGTTTTGGTTTGATTCAGGGCGTGTTGCCGGAGCAGGAAACGCAAGTGTCCATCGTTGGCGAGCACATGGTCACCGGCGCCGTGGACGCGTTGAAACCGGGCGAATTTGGCATCGTGCTCGGCCAGGTGTTGGCCGACAGCTTTGGCGTCCGGGTTGGCGACAACATCACGATTATCATTCCGGAAGCGACAACGATCGGCGCCGCCGGTGTTGTGCCGCGCCAGCGCCGCTTTACCGTGGTCGGCACGTTTGAAGTGCGCGCGGAAATGGATAGCTCGATGGCGATGGTCCATATGCGCGATTTGCAGGCCATGCTGCGCATGGGCGAAGCCGTGACCGGCATTCGTTTGAAAATCGAGCAAGTGCTGCAGGCACCGGCGAAAGCGATGCAGATACAAACGAACCTGCCGATGAGTCATTACACCAATGACTGGACCCGCAGTTACGGCCCGCTGTTCCGGGCCGTGAAAATGGAAAAAACCATGATGTTCGTGCTGCTGACGTTCATCATCGCGGTAGCGGCATTCAATATCATTTCAACGCTGGTCATGGTCGTCACCGACAAACAAAGCGATATCGCGATTCTCCGGACACTAGGCGCCAGTCCCGGCCATATCATGGCGATATTCATGGTGCAGGGGTTGGTCAACGGTTTGTTTGGTACCTTGCTCGGTTTGGCCGGCGGTATCGCGCTCAGTTTGAACCTGGCCGATATGGTTGCCTGGATTGAGCAGGCATTCGGTGTCGTGTTGATGCCGGGCGATGTGTATTTCGTTGGCTTCCTGCCGAGTGAGCTGGAAAGCGCCGATGTATTCAATGTGGGTCTGACGGCATTTTTGATGAGTTTGTTGTCGACGATTTACCCGGCCTGGCGGGCCTCGAAAGTGAAACCGGCGGAGGCCCTGCGTTATGAGTGAAATCATTATCCACGCCGAAAAGCTGCGCAAGGTATTCAGCGAAGGTGGCCTGCGTGTGCAGGTGCTGAACGATATCGACTTCAAGGTGCATCAAGGTGAGCGCATCGCCATTGTCGGTGCTTCCGGTTCTGGCAAAAGCACCTTGCTGCATGTGCTCGGCGGTCTCGATTCGCCGAGCGAAGGCTCGGTGCTGGTCGCCGGCAAAAACATGCACACAATGTCGGCGAAAGCGCAAGGTAATTGGCGCAATCAGCATCTCGGCTTTGTTTACCAGTTTCATCATCTGTTGCCGGAATTCACAGCGCTGGAGAATGTCGCGATGCCGTTGCTGATTCGTGGTGAGTCCATTGAGTCGGCACGCGAGCAGGCGCAACGCACGATTGCCGAAGTGGGATTAAGTCAGCGCGAAAAACATAAGCCGGGTGAGTTATCCGGCGGTGAACGTCAGCGTATCGCCTTGGCGCGTGCGTTGGTGACCCGACCGCGTTGTGTCCTCGCCGATGAACCGACGGGTAACCTGGACTCAAAAACTGCCGACGCGGTTTACTCGCTGATGCTGGAGCTGAATCAGGTTCATGGCACCAGTTTTATTGTCGTCACTCACGATATGAGTTTGGCAAGACGAATGGACCGGGTTTATCAGTTGCAGGACGGGGTTTTGCACGCGCAATAACTGGATGCCTCTCACAAGGACGTGAGCATGATTATTGGAACCCTGTTGGCTTTGGTGGCGGTGTTGGCGCTGGTTCTGCAGCCCGCACCACTTTCGATGGTTACGGTTTCTTTCATAACGTTACCGTTGTTGTCGGCTGGTTGGTATTGGCGTCGTTGGCGTTCTGTATTGTGGTTACCTGCGTTGATGCTGATCAGCGCCAATGCTCACTTTCATTGGCGCACCAGTCTGAAACTTCCCGAACAATGGTCGCAAGCACCGGTACAACTGCAAGGCGTGATTGCCTCCGTGCCGGAGCAATTCGAGCGCGGCCAGCGTTTCTTTTTCGATGTCGAAAAAGTTAATCAACAAACTCTTTCTTGGTCGCAACAATTCCGTTTGCGGCTTTCCCATTACGCGCCAGAAGTACAGCTTCATGCCGGGCAACGCTGGCAATTTCAAGCCAAGCTGAAATCGGCGCACGGCACGCTCAATTTTCACGGTTTTGATTACGAGCGTTGGTTGTTTGCCCATCACGTGGTTGGCTCCGGTTATGTGCAACTCGAGCACAGCAAATGGCTTGCGGAGAATCCGTGGTCGTTGAATCGCTGGCGCGAAACGCTTTCCAGCAAGTTGTCAGCCATGCAGTTTTCCCATCAGGGCCTGATCGAAGGCATCACGATAGGCCTCGACGAAGCCATTCCGCCGTCGCGCTGGGATGTTTATCGCGATACCGGCACGATTCATCTGGTGGTCATTTCCGGCATGCACCTGACCTTGGTGGCTATGCTGATTGGTCTTGTGGTTGGGCGTTGCTGGCGTTTCTCTGCGCGGCTTTGTCTGTGGCTGCCGGCGCCGCGCGTAGCATTGATCGCCGGTTTTGTCGGCGCGCTGTTCTATGCAGGTATCGCCGGTTTTTCGATCGCGACGGTGCGCAGCTTGTGGATGCTGCTTGTTGTCGTCGCGGCCTTGCTGTTGCACAAGCGTTTGGCTCTGTTCGATATCGTCGCGCTGGCAGTGCTGGCGATGTTGCTGGTTGATCCGTGCGCGGTTTTGGAAAGTGGTTTCTGGTTGTCGTTTACCGCGGTCGTGGTGTTGCTGGCTTTGGCGCGTGGCCGCTTGCATCGACAGCGCTGGTGGTGGCAGGCGATTACGCTGCAATTGGCGTTGAGTTTGGCAATGTTGCCGCTGACCGTTTGGCAATTCGGTTCGGCTTCACTGATTTCGCCGCTGAGTAATTTGTTGGCGGTGCCTTGGGTCAGTTTTGTTTCAACGCCGCTGGCGTTGCTCGGCATGTTGCTGCTGAGTTTTTCCGAAACCTTGGCCTGGCCGTTTCTGGCCTTGGCCAATCTCAGTCTGCAATGGTTTGATTTGGCGATGGACTTGTTCATGCAACTGCCACAGGCGCGTTGGCAACCGGCTTTGCACAATCCCTGGATGTGGTTATTGCCGGCGTTGACGGTGGTGCTGTGGTTGATGCCATGGACACCGTGGAGGCGTTTGACCGCGTTGTTGTTGCTGCCGTTTGCGCTGTTACTTTGGCGAACGCCGATACCGCCGTCGACCTTGCAGGTATTCGATGTCGGCCAGGGCACGGCACTGGCGATTCACAGCGGCGAACATTTGCTGGTCTACGATACCGGCCCGCGCAGCGAAAAATTCGACAGCGGCACGCAGGTGGTTGCGCCGCATTTGCGGGCCTTGGGATTTACCGGCATTGATTTGTTGATGGTTTCCCATGCCGATCTGGATCACGCCGGCGGCCTGCCTGGCTTATTGCAGCAAATGCCTGTGCGGCAAGTGCTGCTGGGCGAAGCGATTGAAGGAATCGCAGCGGAGCCATGCCGCGCCGGCCAGCGATTTCAACTGGGTGAGATTCAGGTTGAGGTGTTGTATCCGTTCGCTAGCGAACAGGGCAATGCCGCCTCCTGTGTCGTGCGAGCGAAGCTCAATGGCATGTCGATACTGTTGACCGGCGATATCAGCCGGCGCGAGGAAGCGCGCTTGCTGGCCAGAAACATCGATTTATCTGCCGATATCCTGCTGGTGCCGCATCATGGCAGCAATGGTTCCAGTTCGGCCAAGTTTTTGGCGGCCGTTTCGCCAAAGCTCTCAATTATCAGCGCCGGCTACCGCAATGCCCATCGTCATCCGCGCCCGGAAGTGCTGGAACGATTGTCTGCCGTTGGCGGTCAGACGCTGAACACGGCCGGGCAGGGCGCGCTGCGCATCGAGCTCTCTGATGGTCAATACCGGATTGAGGCAGCGCGAAATACGCCACGGATCTGGCGTTCCCGCGTAGAGCCGCCGGGGGGCCTGTGATAAAGTGTCGCGGCTTTGAGAAATCCCGTCTAAGAGGTTGATTGTGCTCACATTGTTTGCTGCTGGTGGCTGGGTCATGTACCCGCTGTTGCTGTGTTCGATTATTGCCATTGCGATTGCCACCGAGCGCTTCTGGTTTTTGCGTCCGACCCGCGTTGCGCCAAAACATCTGGTTGCCCAGGTCTGGAACTGGATTCGCAAGGAAGAGCTGACCAAAGAACGCTTGAAAGAACTGCGGATGAGCTCTCCGCTCGGTGAACTGCTGGCCGCCGGTTACGCCGTGCATCATCGTGGCCGCGAGGCGGTCAAACAGAACATGGCCGAAACCGGTCGTCGCATCGTCATCGAAATGGAGCGCTTTCTGAGCACACTCGGCTCCATTGCGATGGCCGCCCCATTGCTGGGTCTGCTCGGCACCGTGCTCGGCATGATCCGGATGTTCAACTCGGCCAGCCAAACCGGCTTGGGCAACGCCGAAGCGCTGGCTGCCGGTATCGGTGAAGCATTGATCACCACGGCTGCCGGTTTGCTGATCGCCATTCCAACGACGTTTTTGTATCGCTGGCTGCAACGCCGTATCGATGAACTCGTTTGCCTGATGGAAGCGGAAGCGACCAAGATGGTCGAGGCGCTGTTCCCGATTGATATGAACGACGGCAAGGCAGGCGCCTGATGCTATTGGAATCGCGCCATCGCAATCGCGATGAGCTGAATATCAACCTGACGCCGCTGATCGACGTCATCCTGACGCTGATCATTTTTTTCATGATCTCGACCCGGTTCAACCGCGACACCCAAATCGAGCTGAATTTGCCGGAAGCGGATGGGCCGCAGATGGCGGTTGAACAACAAATCGTCGAGATCTCGATTGATGCCAGCGGTAATATTTTCGTCAATGGTCAGCCATTGGTGAATAATCAACTCGACACGGTCAAACGCGCGGTTGAAGACGTGTCGGAAGGTGACAACACCCGGCCGATGGTGATCAGTGCCGACGAGAAAGCACCATTCCAGGCCGTCGTCACCGCGATGGATGCCGCCGGTCAATTGGGATTTGCCAAACAGAAAATCGCCACCCAATCACCGAAACAAGGTTGATGCTCCGTGCATATGCCGCCGATCAAAGAAAGCACATGGAAAACCTATAAGCGTCTTTTCGGTTATTTGAAACCGTATCGCTGGATGTTTGTTGGCGGCATTATCACCGGCGCGCTATTTTCGGCGGTGGATGTCACGATCATCGATGGCATGCAACGGGTTATCGACGAAGGATTTGTCGAACAGGACGAAAGGTTTCTGTACAAGCTACCACTGTATTTGATCATCGCGATGGTGCTGCGCAGTCTGTTCAATTTCATGTCCGAGTATGCGATGGGCCTGGTTGGCCGCGGCATCATGCATGACATTCGCATGCAGTTGTTCGGCAAATACCTGACGCTTCCAGCCAGTTTTTTTGACGCCCGCACTGGCGGTGAAATTGTGTCGACGATGACCTATAACGTCGAACGAATCGGCACTTCGGTGTCGGACGCTATCAAGGACTTGGTCCGCGATCTGTTTCTGATCATCGGCGCCATTGGCCTGATTTTTTATCATTCCTGGCAGCTTGGTCTGATTTTCTTTATCGGCGGTCCGTTGGTGGCCTGGGTGTTGCGGGCGGCGTCGAAGCGCTTCAAGGAAATCTCGCGCAAACTGCAGAACACGATGAGTGATGTCACGCAAGTGACCTCAGAGGCATTTCAAGGTTATCGAACGATCAAAACCTTCTCCGGTGAATCACAGGAAACCCAATCGTTTTATCGGGCCTCGAATGCCAATCGCCGCCAACAATTACGCATGGTAATCACCAAGTCGATCAGTTCGTCGCTGGTCTATTCGATTGCCGGATTGGCCTTGGCTGGCGTCATTCTGGTCTCGGCCGATTTGATTTTGAGCGGCAAGCTGACACCGGGCGGTTTCACTGTGTGCTTCACGGCGATGGCGAGCCTCAGCAAGCCGCTGAAGACCATCAGCTCGATGAACGTGATCATTCAGCAAGCAGTGGCTGCCGCCCAAAGTATTTTCGCGATTCTTGATCGCCCGGATGAACCGGATTCCGGTACCGTTGCGGTTGAGCGGGCGCGTGGCGATATCGAGTTCAAATCCTTGACGTTCAATTACCCGAGCAATCAACAGCCGGTATTGCGCGACATTCATTTTCATGTGCCGCAAGGCAAGTCCTATGCGTTGGTCGGTAAATCCGGCAGCGGCAAATCAACGATCACCAATCTATTGCTACGGTTTTATCCGGTGCAACCTGGGCAGATTCTGCTTGATGGCCGTTCGATTGAGGAATACCAACTCAGTGATTTCCGCAAACAGTTTGCCTTGGTATCACAGCATGTGACGTTGTTCGACGATACGGTGCGCAACAATATTGCTTACGGTATCAATATTGATGCCAGTGAAGAACGCATCATCGAAGTGGCGCGCCAGGCCAATGCCTGGGAGTTCATCCAGAAACTGCCACAAGGGCTCGATACCATTGTTGGCGACAACGGTACCAATCTTTCTGGTGGTCAGCGTCAGCGTATCGCCATCGCTCGTGCCTTGTTGAAGGATGCGCCGGTATTGATCCTCGATGAAGCGACCTCGGCGCTCGACAATGAATCCGAACGTCTGGTGCAAAACGCGCTTGATGAGCTGATGCGTAATCGCACCACGATCGTCATCGCCCATCGCTTGTCGACGATTGAAAAGGCCGATCAGATCCTGCTGCTGCATGAAGGCCAGATCATCGAGCAAGGCACGCATCAGGAATTGCTGGCGATGCAGGGCGAATACGCCAAACTGCATGCCAATCAGTTTCGAGATTAAACCTTGAGCATTGAGCGGCACTGGTACGGCCCGGCCAGACGGTTGTGGTGGTTGTGGCCATTGCAATGGCTGTTCGCGTTGTTGACCGCTTTACGGCGCCAGCTTTATCGCTGGCATTTGCTGCCTTCGTTTCGGGCGCCGGTTCCGGTTGTGGTAATTGGCAACATCACGGTCGGTGGCAGCGGCAAGACGCCATTGGTCGTCGCCTTGATCGAACATCTGAAGCAACAGCGATACAAACCGGGTGTTGTTTCACGCGGCTATGGCGGCAAGGCCGACAATTATCCTTATGTCGTTTCCGGACAATCGTCAGCAACACAATGCGGTGATGAACCGCTGCTGATTTACCAGCGCACGCAAGTGCCGGTCGTCGTTGATCCGAATCGCGTTAGTGCTGCCCAGAAATTGCTGGAACTTGGTTGCGATATCATTCTCAGCGATGACGGCTTGCAGCATTATGCGTTGGGCCGTGATATCGAAATTGTCGTTGTCGATGCGGTTCGCCAATTCGGCAATCGGCAGTTGCTGCCGGCCGGTCCGCTACGCGAGCCGATTCGGCGTTTGCGCCGTGCTGATTTGGTTATCTGTAATGGCGCTGTTTTGCCGGCCATTTCCGAGCACGGTTTCGCGCTCGATCTGCAGCAAGCGGTGTCATTGCATTCTCGCCAACAGCAAAAGCCGTTGTCGTCTTTTCGCGGTCGGCCCGTGCACGCGTTTGCCGGTATTGGACATCCGCAGCGTTTTTTCGACGCGCTGAAAGTTCAGGATTTGCAAGTGATCGCCCATCCACAAGCGGATCATCAGGCTTATCGCCGCGAGCAATTCCGCGATTTATCCGGCGTCATACTGATGACCGAGAAAGACGCGGTAAAATGCCGAGACTTCAGCCTGGAAAGCGCCTGGTACGTGCCGGTCGAGGCGCGCTTTCTGTCAGGCTTTCTGCAAGCGTTCGATAGCCGGCTGGCAACACTGAGCAAGCCGTAAAGGAGCCATCATGGACAAAAAATTACTCGATATCCTGGCCTGTCCGCTGTGCAAGGGCCGGCTGGAATATGACAAGAGCAATAAAGAATTGATCTGCCATTTCGATCGATTGGCCTTTCCGATACGCGATGGCATTCCGGTGATGCTCGAAGACGAAGCGCGCGAACTCTCATCTGACGAGCGCCGCTGAAAGGAGATTAAGCATCATGTCTTTCGTTGTCATTATCCCGGCCCGTTATGCCTCAACTCGCCTGCCTGGCAAACCGTTGGCTGATATCGCCGGCAAACCAATGATTCAGCACGTTTACGAATGTGCCAAACAATCGTCAGCGGCTCGCGTTGTCGTTGCCACCGATGATCAGCGCGTGTATACGGCAGTCGAGCAATTCGGCGGCGAAGTCGTCATGACTGCCACGACGCACGAATCCGGCAGCGACCGGCTGAACGAGGCCTGCAGCAAGCTGGCACTATCGGCCGACACGATCATCGTCAACGTCCAGGGCGATGAGCCATTGATTCCATCGGTCGTTATCGATCAGGTTGCGAACAATCTGGCAGCGCGTCCTGAGTTTGGCATGGCGACCTTGTCAGCGCCGATTGAACCGGCGCAATTGTTCGAAGCCAGTGTCGTCAAAGTGGTTGCCGATAAAAATGGCCGGGCGCTGTATTTTTCCCGCTCGGCGATTCCATTTTCCCGCAAGGATTTTCCGAACACGCCGACGGATGTTTCACTTTGGCAGCGTCATATCGGCATCTACGCTTATCGGGTCAGTTTTCTGCAGCAGTTTGTCCAATGGTCGCCAGCACCGATCGAACAATGTGAATCACTGGAGCAACTGCGCGCGTTGTATAACGGCGGCAATATTCATATCGAAAGCGCTGTCGAAGTCCCTGCAACCGGTGTCGATACCCCGGAGGATTTGCAGCGGGTACAGGCTTATTTTCGCCGCTAACGGAGTTCAGGGATGAGTATTAGGGAAATAGGCGTATTGTTTGTTTGCACCGGCAATATTTGCCGTTCACCGACGGCGCATGGAGTCATGCAGACATTGCTGAAAGAACAGGGACTGTTGCCACAAATCCGTGTCGATTCGGCCGGTGTTTCCGGTTACCACGTGGGCGAGCGACCTGACCCGCGCAGTCAGTCAGCAGCAAAAAATCGTGGTTATGACTTGTCGAAACTGCGTGCGCGCAAACTACACGAAAACGATTTTTCCAGCTTTCATTATTTGATCGCCATGGACCGTGGCCATTTGCAACATATGCAGAAGTTGTTTGAGACTGACGAGCGCGAGAGGCTGCATCTGCTGATGCACTTTGCCCCGGAATTGAGCAAGGATGATGTTGCCGACCCATATTATGGACCGGTTAATGGCTTTGAGCGTGTGCTCGATGACATCGAAGCTGGCTGCCGCGGTTTGCTGCAGTTCATCCGTCAACGGCATGGCATTTGAGTGATTAGCTTGCAACGGGAGCATAGCTGCGCTGCCAGATCTGCAAATAACGTAGCTGTTCCTGTTGCCAACGTTGATCTGACCATTGCCAGCGTTGCTGAAGCAAAGGTCTCAGCGCTTCCAATTCCCTGAGCCCTCCATTTCTTAAAGTGTTGCCCAAACGGCTACGACGCAGCAGGAAATCATCCAGGTGCCTGACTTGATAGTCGCAGCCTGAAACAGCAATTCGACCCACGCTGCGCTGTGCATCCGGTTTCTTGGTCGTTCTATCCGGTGCAGGTCGTTGAATGTTGTGCTTTTTACCAATCTCAGTAGCAACTTCGCCAAGCAGTTTTTCGGCACTGGCCAAAAATGTTGTCAGCTTGCCGCCTTTCAGTTGGCTGTAACCCGGTTGATGGCGAATGACCAGCTCGCGTGAGATGTCGTCTGCGCTGATAGCACCATCATCAACGGTGGGGCGCACACCCGCCATGGTCGATAGACAATCGCTTGGCCGCCAATCCCGGTAAGGGAAATGATGTTGCAAAGCGCATTGCAGATAAGCCGATTCATTCACGGAAATGTGCGGCTCAGTGGTCATTCCCGCTGTGTGCCCCACATCGGTAGTGCCAAACAAAGTGCAACCCTGCCAGGGCATCGCGTAGACATAGCGGCCATCGTCCGGATGTTTGAAAGCCAGTGCCTGCGAGCAAGGGAACAGATGAAACGGCAGCACCCAGTGCGAGCCGCGCAGCGGTTTCAGCCGTAGAGTTTCTGACAATGCATGATGCAATCCCTGCCAGGCTCCGGTTGCCTCAACAATATGCCTGGCACGAATCTCCGTGCATTCTCCGTTCAGTTCATCGCGGACGTTTACGCCAATGACTTTGTCGTGCTGGAACAATAGCTCTGTTGCAGTGACATAATTTTGCGCCAATCCGCCACAGGCTTCGGCTCGCTTCAAGACTTCAATCACCAATCCGGCGTCATCGCTGGCGGCATCGAGATACGATAACGATGAGAGGTTTTCGACACTGCTAATCTCGGGAAAGATCTCGGCAATCATTTTAAACGTATCGCGACTTTTGCGTCCGGCGAAGACGTCGTATAGCCAGAGGCCGAGCGAGTGACTGATCGGTGCTTGCCGGCGAAAGGGTAAGTGGAAGCGTAGCGATTCGATTGCGGGGAACAAAGCGCGTAGGTTTTCGCGCTCGCGCACCGCTTCTCGGGTCAGTCGCCAATGCCCTTGTGGCAAATAACGCAAACCACCGTGAATCAGTTTCGATGAGCGACTGGAGCTGCCGTAAGCAAAATCGCTTTGCTCAATCAATGCCGCCCGCCAACCATTCAGCGACGCCAACCAGAGTAATCCTGCGCCACTGATGCCACCGCCAATAATCAGCAGATCGAGGCCATGCTGGCAATGGTCAAAAAATTGTTCGCGCGCCAAGTCGCTCATATCAGATTGCCATTGGCAAACAATCCATCCGGATCACCGGCCTTGATGAGATGGCGCAGTAGCTGACTCCCACCTTCGCCCAGTTCTTTGCCGAGCCAGGGCAGATGATCTTTGCCGACGCCATGCTGATGGCTGAGTGTGCCGCCATGGGCTTGTATCGTATCGGTGACCGCCGTTTTCAGTTTCCGCCAGCGAGCAAGATTATGTTGATAGTCTTCACTCAAACGGAAAACAAATGTGCTGTAGACGCTGCAACCGCTGGCATAGACATGTGAAAGATGCGAGTAAGCGAGCACGCGCTCCTGCTCTGCCGCGAATTGTTCACGCGCGACCTGTTCAATCGCTTGCATCGCTGGCGTCACTTGCGACCATGGTAACGCCGTTTCCACCGTGTCGATGGCATAGCCAAGTGACCATAAGGTGTTGCGCAAATAAACGTTGCGAAAACGGTTTTTGCGCCAGGCCTGGCCAATCGTTTCGCCGGTGTTTTGCACGGACAAAGGTTTCAGTATTGCCATCGCTTGCGCGAGCATGTTGCGCACCTGTTTCGCCTCTCCAGTCAAACCCAGCAGCATCAAACAGGGCTGGTTGCTGCCGAGTCGCCAACGTAGAAATTTGCGCAGATAGTAAATGGCGCGTGTATGACCGGCCATGCGTAGATTGATATCCGTTTCCAGGCTGTTTGATAAACGCAGCATCGAGAACGGCAGATCAGATTGCGCCAACAGACGCGCACCGGTGATGGCTTGTTGCCAATCAGGAAAGAATAACGCCAAAAATTTTTCACTTTCCGGCTTGGGTCGCACGCGCAGCCAAGCTTGATGAATGACGCCTAGCCTACCTTCGGAACCGAGCAGCAGATGTTTCAGGTCCGGACCCGCTGATGAGGCTGGAAACGGCTGACATTCGATATCGTGTTCAGCAGTGATGGCCGCGCCGCCAGCAAACAATTGTTCGATACGGCCATACAGATGACTTTGCTGACCGGATGAGCGGGTCGCAATCCAACCGCCAACTGTCGAGTATTCGAATGATTGCGGGAAATGCCCGAGTGTGTATCCATGACGGGCCAATTGCGCTTCCAGTAACGGGCCGGAACAACCGGCTTCCACCAACGCCAGCCGATCATCGGCTCGAAACTCCAGCAATCGGCAAAGTTTGCGCAAATCAATCGTCAGGCTCGGACGTGAATCATCGGCTGGTGCAAAATGGCCCGCGACACTGGTGCCGCCACCAAACGGAATAACACGCGCATTACGCTGTCGGCCGATACGAATAAGCTCCCGCAATTCCGTTTCCGATTCCGGTGTAGCGACCGCATCCGTCGCGTACTGGCATTGACCGAACCGGCGTTGCAGCCAGTCCGGTAGACTTTGACCATAGCTGCAACGTAAACGACTTTCGGCATCGGTACTGATGCCAGAAACCGGTTTTGCCCAGGTGCTGGTTTGCATTTGCACGAGGGTTTCGCCGAGCTTGGCATCGTGCAGCGTTGGGCCGCTGCCCAAGGCTTCTTGCAGATAAAGTCGTGCCGTTTCCGGTAACGGATAGTCAATGCTGGCGTCGCCCCAGCCATTCCAGCGCTGCATCAAGTGCCTCTCGTGCTTTTCATCAACTGACACATGCTAAGTGCTGCCCGAGTCGTTACACTTGCGCAAACCGGCAAGGGGATTTGTGGAAAAACGCCAATGTCAGGAAGGGTCGCCTGGAAGTACGCCAGTGCTGCGCTCGAATGTGCCGAATCGTTCGGCATCGAACACGCCAAGCTGATTAACGCCGCATCGTTGCGATTGGCGCAAATGGACGATGAGGGTGAGATTTCTGTTGTCCAGTACAGAAAGTTGCTGCAGACGGCAGTGCAGCTCAGCGGTGACATGCGCTTTGGTTTACAACTCGGGCAAACCTTTACCCTAGGCCATTACGCACACTACGGATTGTTGCTGATGAGCAGTCGCCATCTTGGCGATGCGATGCATCAGGTCATGCGTTTTGAATCGCTGGCTCATGAGCTTGGCCATTCTTCATTGATTGTTGATGGTGAGCGTGCGCGTTACGTGTGGGCGCGTAGCGAATTTGTTGCTGATGTCGATCCGATTCTGAGTGAAAGCGTATTTGCCGGTATCGCGCATTTTGTTCGTTGGCTATTGCAAGCAGAGGTAACGGCTGATCAAATCAGCTTCGAACATGCGGCGATCAATGCTGAATCGGATTATCAGCAGGTGTTCAATTGCCCGGTGCAATTCAATGCCGGTGAAAACAGCATTCATTTTGCTGCCAAGTTGTTGTTGCAGCCGATACGCCATGCCGATCCGCAATGGCAAGCGGTGCTGGTCGAACAGGCCGAGCGGCGTTTGCAGGAGCGGGCGCAGCAGCATCATTACAGCGCCCAGGTGATGCATCATCTGGAGGACATGCTCGCACTCGGTCACGCTGAGCTGGAACACGTTGCGCAGAAGATGTGCGTCAGTGAACGCAGTTTGCAGCGTCATCTGCAGTCAGAAAACACCAGCTTTCAACGCGTGCTGGAAGAAACCCGCAAGCGCCTGGCGCAGCGCTGGCTGAAAGAGACGAAATTACCGCTGACGGAAATTGCTTTTTTGCTGGCGTATCAAGAGCAGAGTTCGTTCACCAATGCCTTCAAGAACTGGTTTGGTATGACGCCGAGTCAGTGGCGTAAGCAGCAATAACGACAGGTAACAAAAAACCCCGCATTGCGGGGTTTTTTATTGGGTGCCAGACAGATTAACCGTTGTTATCCGGCTGCTTTTCTTCCTGCTGCTGAGCGCGCTCAATCGACGACAGCGGCAGTTCCGACTGGCTTGGGCTGGCCGGTTTTGCCGGCGCCGCCGAAACGACACGCGGTTTAGCCATCGGGCTGGAACTGGAGCTCGGCGTGCGGTGCAATACCGTGCTCTGGTTCTTCGCCGGTTCAATCAAGCTGGCCAGCAGTTCGGCAACATTGCGCAGTGCTTCTTCTTCAGAAACCTCGGATTTTTTCAGCGGCTCGATCGCTTTCGGACGCGCGGCAGGAGCCGATGCCGATTTGCGTTCACGCGAGATTTCGGCATTGCTCAAGGCAGCTGTCGGTGCACTCGGCTCAGCAGTCGGCTGGCTGACTGGCGCAGCGGCCGATTCAGCGCTGGTGCTGATTGTCGCTTCGGCAACCGCTGGTTCCGGCGTTTTGACGGGCTCAACCGGAGTTTGTTCGGTCGCAACCGGTTCGGCTTTCAGCGTCGGTGTCGGCTCAACAGGCGCTGGTACTGACTCGGCTTTCGTTGCTTCAACGGTTGCCGCTTCAGTGGCTTCAACCGGTTTCGGCTGGGCTTCCGCAACAGCTTTTACCGGTTCATTGATGGTTTCCACGTCGTTTTCCGCAACCGCTTCAGCACTTTCAACAGACTCTTCGCCTTCATCACCTTCGCGATCACGACGACGGCCACCGAGATGACGGGGCAGGCGACGACGGCGTTCACGGCCACGCTTCTGTTCACGCGCTTCGATGTTGTTGCTGTCGACCAGTTCAACCGTTTCCTCGTTGGACTCGATTTGCGGAGCGGGTGTTGGATGCGTTTCCACTACCGGTGCCGGCGCGGCTACCACTGGAGTTTGTCCAGCGTCGCGTTGGGCAGCGCGTTCAGCGCGCGATTGACGCGGCGGACGTGGTGGCAACTTCTCTTTCGGCTCGGTGTGTGGCGCTTCCTGCTCGCTACGCGCTTCGACACGTTCCTGGCGTTCACCGCGCTCGGCGCGATCACCACGGTCGCGACGACGGCCACGACGGCCTTCTTCACGACCTTTGCGTTGTTTGTCATCACGCGGCTGGCGTTCGGTTTGTTCCGCTTTGTCCGCTGCCTTACGTTCCTGCTGCTGTGGCTTCGCGTCTTGACGCGGTTCGCGCTCAGCACGATCGCCACGCTCGTTGCGGTCGCGACGACGACGGCGATCATTGCGATCATGGCGACCACGGCGCTCACCACGCTGTTCACTACGGCCTTTGCGATCACGGCCATGCTTCGGTTTGCTTTCGGTTTCTTCGCTGCCGAACAGGAACGACCACAGGCGTTTGAACAGACCTGGTTTTTCCTCGGCTTGTGCGGCTGCCGGTTTCGCTTCCTCACGCGGCTTGGGTGCCGGTGGTGGCGCGGCCATTTGCGGCGTGAATTGCACGGCAGCGGCTTCGGCGGCGCGGGTTTTGTTCGAGGTGACTTCGGCCACTTCGACTTTCGGTTTTTCGGCCAGGCTGTAGCTGGTGCCGGTCATTTCTTCGCTGGCGCGCAAACGGCGCACTTCGAAATTCGGCGTTTCCAGATAAGGCGTTGGTACGACAACAATATGCACTTCCTGACGTTTTTCGATATCGAGAATCGCCTGGCGTTTTTCGTTCAGCAGGTAAGAAGCGGCGTCGACCGGCAGAATCGCGTGGATCTGCGCGGTGGAATCTTTCATCGCTTCTTCTTCAATCAAGCGCAGTACTGATAGCGACATTGATTCGATATTGCGGATGTTGCCGACACCATTACAGCGCGGGCAAACATGCGTATTCGATTCACCGAGCGACGGACGCAGGCGCTGGCGCGACATTTCCATCAGGCCGAATTTCGACAAACGGCCAAGCTGAATGCGGGCGCGGTCGGATTCGACGGCATCGCGCAGTGCATCTTCCAATGCACGTTGGTTTTTCGCCGGCGTCATGTCGATGAAGTCGATGACGATCAAACCGCCCAAGTCACGCAGGCGCAGCTGACGGGCCACTTCTTCGGCCGCTTCGATATTGGTTTGCAGCGCGGTTTCTTCGATATCGCCGCCTTTGGTGGCGCGCGAAGAGTTAACGTCGACGCAGACCATCGCTTCGGTACGGTCGATGACGATCGAACCGCCAGAAGGCAGGCGCACTTCGCGTTGGAACGCGCTCTCGATTTGGCTTTCGACCTGGTAGCGGTTGAACAGTGGAATATCGTCTTTGTAGAGTTTCACGCGGTTCAGGAAGTCCGGACGCACCAGCTCGATATGCTGACGCACGCGAGCATAGGCATTCGGCTCATCGACGATGATTTCGCCGATATCGGCTTTCAGGTAATCACGAACGGCGCGAATCAGCACGTCCGATTCGGCGTAAATCAGGAATGGGGCAGGGCGCGAAGCCGCGGCTTGCTCAATGGCTTTCCACTGGGTTTGCAGGACGCCCAGATCCCAGGACAGCTCTTCCGGGCTGCGGCCAACACCGGCGGTACGGATGATGATGCCCATGCCTTCCGGCACGTCGACGTTTTGCAGCGCATCGCGCAGCTCGGAGCGGTCATCGCCTTCGATGCGACGGGAAATGCCACCGGCACGCGGGTTGTTCGGCATCAACACGACAAAGCAACCGGCCAGGCTGATGTAGGTGGTCAGCGCCGCGCCTTTCTGGCCGCGCTCTTCCTTTTCAATCTGGACGATGACTTCCTGACCTTCCCTGACCAGCTCCTTGATCGAGCCGCGGGTCTTGTTCGGGTCGGAGTAATAAGCGGGGGAGATTTCCTTCAGCGGCAGAAAGCCATGACGCTCGGCACCGTAATCAACGAAAGCGGCTTCGAGGGAAGGTTCAACGCGGGAGATTTTGCCTTTGTAGATATTGGCTTTTTTCTGTTCGCGGCCTGGCGCTTCGATATCGAGATCGTATAGCCGTTGGCCATCGACCAGAGCCACGCGCAGTTCTTCTGGTTGCGTGGCGTTGATCAGCATTCTTTTCATGATGACACTCGTAAAAGGTCACGAGCCAGATCATCATGCCGTACGGATCGCCGGGCAGGGCGCCGCAGTATGGGCACTACAAACATTGCCAAGCTGCTGGCAACAGGTGCGCAAACCGCGCCAAATCAGGTTTTATCGCGGTGTACCCGAAGCCCGGTGGGGCGATTTCGCCAATCTGCAGCCGGGCTGGTACACCGGTTGTGTCGTCACTAGAACGCCACAACCCAAAAAAACTCGCTGCCACTTTCGGGCAATCTACGGCATGATCGTTGGCGTCATGACGTAAAATAGTCACTCACCGCAATCACGCGGTAAACATAACCAGGGGCGGGATGATCAACGAGAGGCTTCAGGAGGTTCGGTCGGCAATGGCCCCGAACACAACGGCTTGTCTCGGATACCTCCGAACCATGGGTGTGCAAAGAATAGCAGGGTTTCGCTAAGTGCAGCAATTTAAAAAAGAAATTCCCCCAAAACCGAGCAAACACGCCGATTCGGGCGAGGCGCCGCTGAAGGTGCGTTTTGTCACCATCGACTCCGAGCGTGAAGGTCAGCGTATCGACAATTTCCTGCTTTCTGAGCTGAAAGGCGTACCCAAAAGCCGGATTTACAAGCTGTTGCGTACCGGCGAAGTGCGGGTCAACAAAGGTCGGATAAAACCTGAGTACAAATTAAATGAGGGCGACGAGGTGCGCATTCCTCCGGTGCGGGTCAGCGAGTCGGCACCGGGGCCTTCGGCAGGGTTACGCAAAGTTCAGGCGCTCGATGACGCCATTTTGCTGGAAACGGATGGTTATTTGGTGATCAACAAGCCCGCTGGCATGGCCGTTCATGGCGGCTCGGGTTTGTCTTACGGCGTGATTGAAGCCTTGCGGGCGCTGCGCCCGCAAGCACCTTTTCTGGAACTGGTGCACAGGCTTGACCGCGATACCTCCGGCTGTCTGCTGGTGGCGAAAAAGCGTTCGGCCTTGCGCCGCTTTCACGAAGCGCTGCGCGAAAAAGACATGGACAAGACTTATCAGGCGTTGGTGCAGGGCAAATGGCCGCACCGCAAGCAATTGATCAACGCACCTCTGCAACGCAATGAGCTGCAGTCCGGAGAGCGGGTCGTACGCGTGCGCGAAGACGGCAAGGAATCGCAAACCCGATTCAAGGTGCTGGAAAATTTTGTCGGCTGTACGCTGGTCGAGGCGATGCCGTTGACCGGTCGCACTCACCAAATCCGGGTTCATGCCACCCATGCTGGCCATCCTTTGCTCGGTGACGAAAAATACGGCAACGACGAGGAAAAGGCCCTGTCCGCCAAGCTCGGTTTGAAACGCTTGTTTCTGCATGCGGCGGCGCTGAGTTTTGTCGATCCTGCTACCGGCAAACTGGTAACGGTACAGGCGCCGTTACCGGAAGAATTGACTTCGGTGCTGGTTCAAGCGCGTGGCCAATGAGACAATGCGCCGCCTTAAACGCCGCTAAACATGTTGTTTTCTGATGTCATCGAAACCTTTTGATCTGATTATCTTCGACTGGGACGGTACGCTGATCGATTCGGTGCGCCGCATCGTTTCATCGATGCAGGCCGCCGCCCGTCATGCCGAGTTGCCTGTGCCGTCCGATGCCGATGTGCGCGGCATTATCGGCCTATCGCTACCGGCGGTTTACGAGCGCTTGTTCAAGGGCGCCAGTCAGCAAAGTCTGGATGCATTAAAAGAAGAATATCGTCGCCAGTTTGTCGAAACCGACGCGACGCCGGCGCCGTTGTTTGATGGCGCCAAAGAAGTGCTTGAGCATTTGCGCAATCAGGATGTGCGTCTGGCTGTGGCTACCGGTAAAGCACGCTACGGTTTGGAGCGATCCTGGAATGAAGTCGGCGTTGGTCATTTGTTCGATGCCTCACGTTGTTCCGATGAAGCCGAAGGCAAACCGCACCCGCAAATGGTGCTGGACTTACTCGCGCATACCAAAACGCCAGCGCACCGAGCCTTGGTTATTGGCGATACCGCCTGGGATATGGAAATGGCCAAACGCGCTGATGTCGCGCGTCTTGGTGTGACCTACGGTGCCCACGCCTGGGAAGAGTTGCTGCCGCATGAGCCGCTTGATGCGTTGCATAAAATCAGCGATTTGCAGACTTGGCTGGCGGCTCATCTAAGCCGAAATGGCTAGAAGCCATCTCAAAAATGCCTGGGACTCGGCGATCTGTGCGAATGCGGTGCTCGGAATCCTCATTTACTACTTGTAAACTGCGGTTCCTCCGCTCCTCTTCGCACACCTCGCCTTCGCCCAGACTATTTTTGAGATGGCTTCTAATGGCATTTGCCTGTAGCGTTTGACCGCTGCGTTCAAAATGATTCAGACAAATCAAGCTAGCGTCTTGCTCATTTTGATGTGGGTAATGGTTTGTTCAATGAAGGTATGGCCGACGGTTTGATAGCCAAGTTTTCGATAAAAGTCGATCGCCGTTTCCCGTGCATGCAATTCGATTTGCTGGTAACCAAGTTTTTGCAGTTGTTGTTCCGCGAACAACATCAATTGCCGACCGATGCCTTTTCCTTGATGATCCGGTTCGACGGCCATTTGTCGTAATTTTGTTATATCGGCGTTTACCGGCGTGGCAATTACGCAGGCCAACATTTGTTCGTTTTCAACTACGGCAAAATGCTGGCTTTGATGATCGTGCTGGCGATCGGATTCGCTGAGCTCCAAACCAAGCGGTTGTCGCAAAATCCGATCGCGTAGTCTCAACTCTTGTTGATACCAGTCGGACTCGGTGTCGTATTGCAGAGCGTGCATTACAAATCGAAATCGTTTGGAAACGACACCAGCGCATCGTGATCAATGGTATCGATCGCTCCCGGGCCAAGAATGCGGGTGTGCCAAGCGTAGTTCAGTTTGGCGTAAACGGCCGGCAGTTTTTCCTGCAAGGTTTCCTCGGCGCTATCCGGGTCGGCTTCCAGTTCTTCAACCAGGTTTTCCATTTCCGACAAGGCATCGTTCATCGTTGCCATTAACCAATCAGTATCAATTTGACTCATGAGTTTCACCTTGAAAAAAATCAGGCCGCTTACGCGGCCTGACTGGAATGATGATGTTTACAGTTTTGGACCGGCATTGACGACGTCATCGCTGACCTTGAATTTTTTGAAGTTCTCGATGAACAGCGCCGCAAGTTTCTTCGCTTCTTCGTCGTAAGCCGCTTTGTCGGCCCAGGTATCTTTCGGATTCAGATACTTGCTGTCGACACCGCTCAATGAGGTCGGAACATCCAGGTTGATCACCGGCAGGTGTACTGTTTTGGCATTGGCCAGTTCACCGCTTTGGATCGCAGCAACAACGGCGCGAGTCACCGGAATCGGGAAGCGGTTGCCGCCTTTGCCTGCCGGTCCACCGGTCCAGCCGGTATTGACCAGATAGACTTTGGCGCCGCTCTCATCCATGCGCTTCATCAACAGCTCGGCATATTCGCCGGCTGGGCGCGGGAAGAACGGCGCGCCGAAGCAGGTCGAGAAGGTCGGCTCAATCGATGAAGTCGAGCCCATTTCGGTCGAACCGACTTTCGCGGTGTAACCGGACAGGAAGTGGTAGGCCGCTTGTTCGCGGTTCAATACCGATACCGGAGGCAGCACGCCGGTCATATCGCAGGTCAGGAAAACTAAAGCATCCGGCTCGCGGCCACGGTTTTCCGGCACACGCAGTTTGACGTGCTCAAGCGGGTAGGCGGCGCGACTGTTCTGGGTCAAACGGCTGTCGTTGTAATCCGGCGTGCCGGTTTCATCGAGAATGACGTTTTCCAGAATGGTGCCGTGACGAATGGCGTCCCAAATGACCGGCTCATGCTCTTTGCTCAAGTTAATGCACTTGGCATAGCAGCCGCCTTCAATGTTGAACACGGTGCCTGGACCCCAGCCATGCTCGTCGTCGCCAATCAGGAAACGGGCCGGATCGGTCGACAGTGTGGTTTTACCTGTACCGGACAGACCGAAAAACAGCGTCACCTGGCCATCTTTGCTGGCGTTGGCGCCGCAGTGCATCGGCAGTACGCCTTCAGCCGGCAACAGGAAGTTCTGTACCGAGAACATGGCTTTTTTCATTTCACCGGCATAGCGCATGCCGGCCAGCAACACTTTGCGCTGGGCAAAGTTGATGATCACGCAGCCATCGGAATTGGTGCCATCGACAGCCGGGTCGCAGACGTAGCGTGAGCAGTTCAGCACCTGCCAAACCGGCTTGCCGCTCGGGTTGTAGTTTTCCGGGTTGATAAACAGGTTGCGGCCAAAAATATGCTGCCAGGCGGTTTCAGTGCGCAAGGAGACCGGCAGGTAATATTTCGGGTCGGCGCCTACATGAACGTGGCTTTCAAAACGGTTTTCCAGCTTGCTGTAATAGGCCTCGACCTTTTCCCAGAGCGCATTGAACTTATCTTCCGGAAATGGCTTGTTGACTTTACCCCACTCAATATGGGTCTCAGTGCTGGGCTCTTTGACGATGAAGCGGTCGGTTGGGGAGCGGCCAGTACGTTTGCCGGTTTCGACAACCAGGGCGCCGTTACTGGCGATACGGCCTTCGCCGAGCGAAAGGGATTTCTGGACCAGGGCGTCAATCGTCAGATTGCTGTGCGTCGTCCCATGAGCAGGGGCGGTTACCGTCATGATGGTTCCTCTGTGGGGGGCTTGAACCAAAAAATGGGGCCGAATTATCACCGATCCGTCGTCATTATTTCCAGTTTGAATTTTCGCCGCTGCCGGATCGTAGGAACTTTGGATTGCAGGCTAGCGTCCTAGTTGTTGTAGAAGCCACCTCAAAAATAGTCTGGGCGATGGCGAGGTGCGCGAATAGGAGCGCAGGAACCGGAGTTTACAGGTAGTAAATGAGGATTCTGAGCACCGCATTCGCGCAGATCGTCGAGCCTCAGGCATTTTCGAGATGGCTTCTAGTTGCTGTATCGAATCAACCAGTGAGTTCACGGGAGGAATCCATGAAATCCATCAAACAGATACTGTTATTTGCATTTATGGCGTTGTTCGGTACCGCCTATGCCGCCGACCCGTTCGCTGACAGTGACGAGCCGCATGGTATCGTCGATCTAGACATCGCCAAGCCGGCTAAGCAGTTGTTTGAAGGCTATTTTCTCGAAGTCGATGGCGAAAACGTCATAGCGAGCCGCAAACAGTTGTTGCTGAAACCCGGTAAGCACCAAATCAAGATCGGCGCGGTCATCAATGAATATGCACCGGGCTTGACCCATTCGCCACGCAGTGTTGAACCAGACAACGTTGTCGAAATAGATGTCAAGGAAGGCATGCGTTACAGCGTCGCCGCGAAAGTGGATGGTAAATACCGGGGCAACTGGGAAGCCGTGGTGTCGATGACCAATCCGATTAAATAAGCGAACGAGCAAACCGCAAGAAAATAGGCCTCAATTGAGGCCTATTTTCTTAGTGACGTCAGGTGAAGGTCACGGTGTACGAATGACCAATAAACGAATTTCTGTCATGTCTTCAATCGCGAAGCGAATGCCTTCGCGACCCAAGCCCGAATCTTTTACTCCACCATAGGGCATATGATCGACGCGCCAGCTTGGGATATCGCCAATGACGACGCCACCGACCTCCAAGGTATTCCAGGCTTTTTGGACCTTGTAGATATCGCGGGTGAATACGCCAGCCTGTAAACCAAACTCCGAGTCATTGACTTCCTTCAACGCCGCATCAAAATCCTTGAACTTGCTCAAGATAGCCACCGGACCGAATGCCTCGTCGCAGGAAATCGGCTGATTGTGCGGGACATCTTCCAACAAGGTTGCTTGCAGCATGGTGCCATCGCGCTTGCCACCGCAGAGCAGCTTGGCGCCGGCCTGCACGGCTTTGTTGATCCAATCTTCGACACGTTTGGCTTCTTTTTCGGAAATCATCGGGCCGATGAACGTGTCGTCCTTTTTTGGATCGCCGGCTTTCAGGTTTTTGGTCGCGCTGATGAACTTTTCCTTGAAGTGATCATAGATTTTTTCGTGAATCAGCAAACGCTGAACACTGATGCAGCTCTGCCCGGATTGATAAAAGGCGCCGATAATGACGCGTTTGACGGCATCTTCGATATCGGCATCTTCATCAACGATGCAGGCGGCGTTGCCACCCAGTTCCAGCACCACTTTCTTTTTGCCAGCCTTGGCTTTCAGCTCCCAACCGACTTGTGGCGAGCCAGTGAACGACAACAATTTCAGCCGTTCATCGGTCGTGAACAGATCGGCGCCGTCGCGTGAGCAGGGCAGAATCGAGAAGGCGCCTTCCGGCAAATCCGTTTCCGCCAATACTTCACCGATAATCAACGCGCCAATTGGCGTCATTGATGCGGGTTTCAGCACGAACGGACAACCCGCTGCAATCGCCGGTGCCACTTTATGCGCGGCCAGATTCAATGGAAAATTGAATGGCGAAATAAATGAGCAGGGACCAATCGGCACCCGTTTCCACATGCCGCTATAGGCTTGCGCGCGTGGAGAAATATCGAGCGGCATCACTTCGCCGTAAATGCGCACAGATTCTTCGGCGGCAATACGGAACGTGTCGATCAGGCGGGTGACTTCACCGCGCGCATCATTAATCGGTTTGCCGTTTTCAATGGTCAGTGACTGCGCTAGCTCGTCCTGCCGCTCACGAAAGCGCTTTACACAATGATCAAGCACTTCTTGTCGCTTCCAGGCAGGCAGCGCGGCCATCGCGTGTTTGGCCTTGTCCGCTGCAGCGATAGCTTGATCGATGGCCTTGGCATCAGCAAGCGCGACGCGAGTGGCAACTTCACCGGTAAATTTGTCGGTGACTTCAAGATCTTCGTTGGCGTAAACCGGCTTGGACGCGAGATAATAGGGATAGGCTTTTTTCAACATGGCGGCATAGTCCTTTTCGGCTTTGCTATGTTTGAAGGATGGCTCTCATTGGAGAGTGAAATAATTGAAATTAAACCACTTACATCAACTCAGGCTAGCAAATGCCCTGTCTGGTGTAAATCTGAGCAAGGAGCCATCGATGACGACATTGCAGGCGATTAAAGCGGATATCACAACCTTGCCGGTTGATGCCATTGTCAACGCCGCCAACAACAGTTTGCTCGGTGGTGGCGGTGTCGACGGCGCGATACACCGCGCTGCTGGGCCGGAACTTCTGGCAGAATGTCGCACGCTGAACGGTTGCCTTACGGGTGAGGCCAAAATTACCCGAGGTTATCAGCTGCCCTGCCAATATGTGATTCACACCGTAGGCCCGGTCTGGCAAGGCGGTGACGCCGATGAAGTTGCATTATTGGCTAGTTGCTACCGCGAATCCTTATTACTCGCCGAGCGTCATCAGATTAAGACGCTGGCCTTTCCGGCGATTTCCTGTGGTGCTTATGGATTTCCGATCGAACAAGCCGTCGATATCGCGGTACGCACGGTTCACGAATGTATCAAGCAACGGAATGGATTCTCCTTGATTACGTTTTGCTGTTTTGACGAAACGATGCAACAGCACTATCAACAACGACTTGAAGGTCTATAAATGCATACGGTTATTACTGGCGGTACAGGATTTCTTGGTCAGGCCTTGGCTCGCTCATTGCTCGATGATGGCCACGAGGTCAGTGTCTATACTCGAGCGGTAGACAAGTGCCGGCGCTTGTTTGGCAATCGGGTTAGCCCATTTTCTTCCTGGCATGAAGCACCGGAACAAGCCGATGCCGTGGTCAATCTGTCTGGCGAGCCATTGGTGGGCACACGCTGGAATGAAGAGAAAAAAGATCGGATTCGCTCCAGTCGTTTGAGTGTTACGCATGGTGTATTGGCCTGGATCGATCGCATGCAGCTGCGCCCTGAAGTCATGATTTCAGGCTCGGCGGTTGGGTACTACGGCTACAGCGAAACGGCGACGTTTACCGAGTCAGATAAACCTGCCGACGATTTTTCCGCCCGGCTTTGCCGCGACTGGGAACTGGCAGCGGAAGCCGTCAAAAAGCACGATGTCAGGCTTTGCACCGTGCGCACCGGTATCGTGCTGCATCCGGAGGGCGGCGCACTGAAGCAAATGTTGCCAGCCTACAAACTTGGACTCGGCGGACCGATCAGCAGTGGCCGTCAGTGGTTGTCGTGGATTCATCGCGAGGATTGGGTCAACGCCGTGAAATATTTGCTGGTAAGCAAAAGTTTGCATGGTGCGTTCAATCTGACCAGCCCGAATCCTGTGAAGAATGAGGAATTCAGCTCGATGCTGGCCTGTGTTTTGCACCGTCCCAATATGTTCCGCGTGCCAGCCTTTTCGCTGAAGCTACTGTTCGGTGATGGCGCCGATTTATTAATCAACGGCCAGAAAGTCATGCCGGCAAAGTTGCAGCAAGCTGGATTTGAATTCAGCTATCCGACACTCGAACAAGCACTGCGAGCCAATCTTGAATCATGACAATAATGCGAGTGGACCAATTATTGTCTCGTTACGGTTATTGCAGCCGGCGTGAGGCGCGCATCTGGTGCAATAACGATCGAGTGACTCTGAACGGCGAGGCGCAGAAATTTTCCGACAAGGTTGATGTGCACGACGTGCGCGTGGATGGCGAAGCCATTGAGCATCCCGATGGTCTGTTTGTCCTGCTGCACAAACCGGTCGGCTACGTCTGCAGTCATGACAACGGCGAAGGTGAACGGATTTATGATTTGCTGCCGCCGCAATGGCTGCAGCGCGAGCCGAGACTCAATAGCGTCGGTCGACTCGACAAGGACACCAGCGGTTTGCTGATCTTGACCGATCAATCGGAGCTGGTGCATCGGCTGACTTCACCGAAACACCATGTCAACAAGCGCTATATTGCAACCGTCGACCACGCCTTGCAGCGCGAAATCATCGACGCTTTTGCCTCCGGCATCGTGCTGCGCAGTGAGCCGAAACCTTGTTTGCCCGCATCCTTGCAGATACTTGATGAAACCACCGCTGCGGTAGAAATCGCCGAAGGCAAATATCATCAGGTACGTCGGATGTTTGCCGCTTGCGGATATCAGGTGCAGACACTGCACCGAACTCAAGTAGGCCCTTGGTATTTGGGCGATTTGACGGAAGGGGAATTCCTCGTGCTGCCGGTACCGGCAGCCGAAGTCTGGCAACAACGCACCGCATAAAAGAGCAAACCATGTTTGATGTAGCACAGGCGAGAAAACGGTTTCCGGCGCTGAATAGTGGCGCCATTTTCATGGATAACGCTGGCGGCTCGTTGATCTTGCAAAGCGTTGCCGATGAGATTCGTGACTACTTGCTCACTGACAATGTGCAGCACGGCGCCAGTTACCGGCATTCGCAACAGGGGGCCAAACGCCTTGCCGACAGCACCGAGAAATTTCGTCGGATGTTTAATGCCCGTTTTGCCGATGAAATGATTTTCGGGCCATCAGCAACGCAGTTGTTGAAAAACTTGAGTATCGCGCTGGCGCCGATGATTCAGCCCGGCGATGAATTGATTGTCAGCAACACGGAGCACGAAGCCAATGTTGGGCCTTGGGCGGCACTGGCGGAACAATGTGGCGCCACACTGCGCTTTTGGAAAGTGCACCGTGAAACGTTCCGCTTGGAAATCGACGATCTGTTTGATCTGATTACCCCGAAAACCCGGCTAATTGCATTCTGTCAGGTCAGCAATATTCTCGGTGCCATCAATCCGGTACGGGCGGTAACGCAGCTGGCGCGCGAGCGAAATATTCTGACCGTTGTCGATGGTGTCGCCTATGCACCGCATGGCGCCGTTGACGTTCAGGCGCTCGATTGCGATGCCTACGTTGTCAGCTTGTACAAGGTGTTCGGGCCGCATATCGGCTTGATGTATGGCCGCCGTGAACTGATGCAAACGCTGCGCAATGTCAATCACGCTCATATCCCCACGGAACACGCACCGTATCGCTTTCAGCCAGGCGGCATCTGTTATGAGCTGGCCGTTGGTGCCGGTCGGCTTGTCGATTATCTGAGTGGTGATGCCGAAACATCATGGTCGGCCATTAGTCAGCGCTTGCAGGCGTTCGCTGCCCATGAAAACAAGCTGACCAACATGTTGCTGGATTACCTGAAACAGCAAACAAGAGTGCGAATTGTCGGGCCAGGCGATACCCGAAATCGAGTCGGCACCGTCAGCTTTACCGTCAAGGGTATGACACCAGAACAGGTCTGTTTGGTCACCGATCAGCATGATATCGGTATCCGACATGGGCATTTTCACAGCGTGCAGTTGCTGCGCGAACTGGGCGTGTTTGATCAAGGTGGAGTAGTGCGGGTGTCGCTGGCGCATTACAACAGTTCAGAGGAAATACAGCGCTTGCTGAATGCGCTCGATCAGGCGCTTACCAATGCCCAGAAATGATCAAGGCGACCATCGGTCGCCTTGTATTCGCGCACAGTCTTGTGCAGTTGTCGTTTTTGCTGCGCCCGTTTCGCGCTGTTGCTGGCCTGATGCGGCCCGCCTTTACGCATGATCGGAGCGCAGGCGTGACCATTTCGTGGTTTCATCGCATTTCTCCGATTACCGTTGATAAACCGGCAGGAACCATTGGCTCCTAACCGGCGCGCATTGTGCGGATAACGCTGAGCAAAAATCAACCGCTTTTATGCCTCAAGCGCTGAATCCATAGCGATACATAGCCGGTGGAGATCAAACCGGCAATGACAATGCAAATGGCGCCGGCAATCGACATTGGATGCACGGTTTCCTGCCAGAACAAAAAGCCAAGCAAAAACGCAAACACGACTTGAGTGTAACTCCAGAAACCGATACGGCCTGATGGTGCCAGCATGAATGCCTTGGTCATCAACAGCTGGCCAGCGGCAGCGGTCAGGCCCAGCGCCAGTAACAGCGGCCAGTCGCTACGGGCAATCGGATGCCAGTCGAGTACGGCCGGTACGGCGGTAATTACCGAGCTGATCAGCGAAAAATACAGCACGATCGAATTGGAGGTTTCGGTGCTGGCCATTTTCCGTATCGTCACGCGCGAGCCGGCACCGAGCATGGCGCCAAGCAAGGCCAGCAGAACGACCGGGGAAAAATCCGATGGTGTCGGGCGCACGACCAGTGCGACACCGAGCAAGCCGAACAGACCGGCGAACAGATAACTTTTCTTGAATTCTTCTTTCAGCCAGAAGTAGGCGATCACCGGGATCCAGATCGGCGAGGTCTGAATCAATAGCGTCGTTTCACCGAGCGGCAACACACCGAGACAGAAAAAATACAGGTACATCGAGCTGATGCCGGTAGTCGAGCGCAGCAAATGAAAGCCGATACGATTGATGCGAAAGTGCAAGCGGCCTCGCCATTTCAGGTACGGCAGCAGCACCAGCAGAGCAACGAAATTACGCAGAAACACTACTTGCGCATTGGAATAATCTTCCGACAAGTGTTTAACGAGCGCTGCCAGTAGTGAAAAGATCAGCTCTGATAGAACCAGCAGTGTGGCGCCACGAATGATTGCCGGATTCATCTCAGGGCTGCGGTCCTTGTTTGATCGGGCGGCTCTGATCAGTAATCCATTCGCTCCAGGAGCCGGCGTAAAGTTTCGGTTCGGGTAAGCCGGCGTGTACAGCAGCAAGAACCACATGGCAGGCGGTAACGCCGGAGCCGCAGTAACTGGCGTTTTCCTTATCGGGCGCAAACACGCGTAACAGTTTTTCTTTTAACGCCGACGGCGGTAAAAAGCGCTGCGATTCATCAAGCAGCTCGGTGAACGGCAGGTTGTTGGCGCCGGGGATATGGCCGGCAACCGGATCAATCGGTTCTTCAAGACCTTGATAGCGATTGCTGCCGCGGGCATCAATCAATTGCAAACGGGAGTCATTGAAGTTGGCAGCAATCTGTTCGGCATCAACGGTTTTATCGGCTTGCCAGTTGGCGATGAAGTGCGAGCGCTGTTGTGTGCTTGTCAGCTCGCTGCTGGTGGCAAAACCGGCTTCTTTCCAGGCCGGCAATCCGCCATCCAACACCGCGACGTTGTCATGACCAAGCCAGCGAAGCAGCCACCAAAGCCGGGCGGCATAAGCGCCACCGGCGTCGTCATAGGCGACAACCATCGATGTGTTGCTAACGCCCCAGCGGTTCAGTGTATCGACGAATGTGTTGATAGCCGGCAATGGATGGCGACCAGTTTTGCCAGAAATGACCGCTGAAGATAAATCGCGATCGAGATGGGCGAACAGTGCACCGGGAATATGACCGCTCAAGTATTGTTGATGGCCCCATTCTGGCTCGGTCAGCCGATGCCGGCAGTCGAGCAGGCGCAGATCGGGGTGAGATAAGTGCGTATGCAGCTCGTCAGGCGCAATCAACGTGCGGAAATTCATCAGCTCAGTCCGGCGTCTGGCGTGTAAGATCCTATTTTCGTTCAAATACGCGCTGGCGCGAACCGCTAGTGGAAAAAATATTTTGGGTATCTCGATGCAGAATGCGCAGAGTTCTGACTGGCGGGCGCAGTTTTGGCGTCAACATCCGGCGTTCGAGGTTGTCGCCGATTGTGTCGAAGCGCTGGCCTGGTCTGACTGGCCGGATGCTGAGCCGTATTATCGGCAGCTCTCGGCTGCCCATCTGCCGATTCGTTTTGCTGAAGTTAGCGATGTCTCCTACGAACAGCACATTGCTGCCACCGGCGCGGTACCTACCCGGTATGCCAACTGGCATGATTATTTCAACGCGCTGATCTGGAATGTGTTTCCGAATAGCAAGCAAGCGCTGAATGATTTGCATCTGCTGGCCAAATCCGGTGGCAGTCAGCGCGGTAGCCGGCGCGATGCGGCGACGCTTTTTGATGAAAGCGGTGTGGTGTTTGCCTGCAGTTATCCGGCGCTTTCGGACGCGTTGATGCAGATGGATTGGCCGACGTTGTTTCAGACGCAGCGGCAACAATGGCATCGTCAGGTGAAGGCGCTGATGTTCGGTCACGGTGCACTGGATAAACTGCGCTCGCCGTATATCGGTCTGACCGCGCATGCACTGGTGGTACCGGTCGATGCATGGTTGTTGCAACAGCCGATGCCAATTTTGCGCGCCGAAATCGATCGGCAATTATCAAAAATTATCAGCGAAATGGCCGCAGACTGGACGCCGGCCGATTTGTATCCACTGCCGTTGCTTGGCATTCCCGGATGGTGGCCGGAAAACGACAATCCTGAATTTTATGCCAACGAACAGTATTTTCGCCGACAACGCCGGCGTCAGGAAAAATCCACCAGGCAAAGCTGAACGGCTTTTTGCGGTTCGAAAAACAGAAAGCCGTTTTGTTCAAACTGGCGGGCGAGCGTCTCAGCGTTAACGTAATCAATGCCGAGCACCAATCGCGTCTGTTCATCCGGCCAGTCACCGTGTGGTGCCCGATTGAAACCTTGAAAGCTGATAAATTGTCGCTGTTGCAATTCGGTGTCCAATTGCTGGCGACGTTGTTGATTTTGCTCGTCAGTCAGCAGCTGTGAGCATGGGTTGTCAGCCGTGATCAATGCGGCGGAGTTGCACCGATAGGTGCGCAGCAAGGAATCGAGAGCAGGGTAGGGTTCATCAACGCGCAAGCACAGCTGTTCGGCGCCGAGATTGATGAAGTAATCGGTGTGTCGGTAGGCCTCCAGCAGGCTGGGCTCGAGCATGGCCGGTCCAATTTATATCAGTCGAATGCTGATCATAATGCGAGAAAATAAAAAGGCCGCATAAAGCGACCTTGATAAACGGCTGACCGGGTAATTCAGCACAAAAAGTGAATTGGTCGGAGTGAAAGGATTCGAACCTTCGGCCCCCACGTCCCGAACGTGGTGCTCTACCAAGCTGAGCTACACTCCGACGATCACAAGCTTTATCGGTTAGCTGCGACGTGAAATCGCGTATTCCGCTACCGCAATCAGCGCCTCGCGGTATGGCGAGGGAGGCATATTTTGGAGAAGCGATTTGGCTTTTGCAACGGCTTTTTCAGCTTTCTGTTCGGTATATTCGATGGCTCCTGTTTCACTCAAGGTTTGACGAATTTCATCAAACTGATCGGTACCACCGTTTTCAATCGCTTGGCGAATCAGCGCCACCTGTTCCGGTTTGCCGTGACGCATCGCGTGGATGAGCGGCAGCGTTGGTTTGCCTTCGGCCAAATCGTCGCCGACGTTTTTGCCGAGCTCGCCGCTATCGCCGCTGTAATCGAGCGCATCGTCAATCAACTGGAAGGCAATACCCAGCTCCATGCCGTAGCCCGCCATTGCCGCTTCTACCTCCGGCGACTGTTTGGCCAGTACCGCAGATAGCTGCAACGCGGCTTCAAATAGCTTCGCGGTTTTGCAGGTGATGACGTCGAAATAACGCTGTTCAGTGGTGTCCGGGTCGTTGCAGTTCATCAACTGCATGACTTCGCCCTCGGCGATGACATTGGTTGCCGTCGACAGAATGTCCATGACCCGCATTTCGCCGACCTCGACCATCATCTGGAAGGCGCGGGAATAGAGATAATCACCGACCAGCACGCTGGCTTCGTTGCCGAACACAGCATTGGCGGTTTGCCGGCCACGGCGCATGTCGGAAGCATCGACAACATCATCGTGCAGCAAGGTCGCGGTGTGAATGAATTCAATGACGGCAGCCAGGGTGTGGTGGTGTTTGCCTTGATAGCCGAGGCCGCGTGCCGCCAACAACAACAACAACGGCCGCAGGCGCTTACCACCGCTATTGATGATGTAATAGCCTAACTGGTTTACCAGTACGACTTCAGATTGGAGTTTTTCGAGGATCAGGGCGTCCGTGGCCGCAATGTCATCCTTTACTAAAGCGCGTACTGCATCTATATCCATGCGGTCAGGCTCGTGTAAACCAGATGGGCAGGTAAAAAGGTGGCGCCATGCTAGGGGGCAAACGCCCGTGCCGCAAGCCCGCGCGGTCAAATCAGGGCAAAATTGTTCGGCGCAGCATATGGCTTGCGGCGAGCTGGCCAATACAGTAGAATTCGCGCCCCTTTTGGGCTATTAAAGCGCTTTGTCATGCTGACTGGCCGCCTGAAAGTCGCTTGAGATACAAAAAGATTGGAGCGTTTATGTACGCAGTTATCGTAAGCGGTGGCAAGCAACACCGCGTAGTAGAAGGCGAAGTATTGCGCCTGGAACTGATCGAAGCCGAAGCCGGTGGCAAGGTTGAATTCGATCAAGTGCTGATGGTAGAGAACAATGGCGACCTGAAAATTGGCCAGCCGTATGTTGCCGGTGCCAAGGTCGAAGCCGAAGTCGTCAAGCACGGCCGTGCTGACAAAGTGCATATCCTGAAGTTCCGCCGTCGTAAGCACCACATGAAGCGTCAGGGCCACCGTCAGTGGTTTACTGAAGTCAAGATTACCGGTATCAAGGCCTAAGCGAGGAGTTGAAACATGGCACATAAGAAAGGTGTAGGTAGTTCCCGCAACGGTCGTGACTCCGAAAGTAAACGTCTGGGCGTCAAAGTGTATGGCGGCCAAGACGTCGTAGCCGGCAACATCATTGTTCGCCAGCGCGGCACCCAGTTCCACGCCGGCACCAATGTCGGTATGGGTCGTGACCATACGCTGTTTGCGTTGACCGATGGCAAAGTTTCCTTCGAACTGAAGGGCAAGCCGGTCCGCAAGTACGTGACGGTTTCGAACTAATCACGAGTGTGACTGACCAAGCCCCGCGATGCGGGGCTTTGTTTTTTTGAAGCTTGCACAAACCGCTACACTTGAGCGGAAATCACCTGGAAATACCACCATGAAGTTCGTCGATGAAGTGACCATTACCGTAAAAGCCGGCGACGGCGGCAATGGCTGCGCCTCGTTCCGCAAAGAAAAGTACATCCGCTGGGGTGGTCCGGACGGAGGTGACGGTGGTGATGGTGGTTCGGTATTCCTTGAAGCGACCAACTCGGTCAATACGCTCGTCGATTACCGTTATGTCCGTCGTTATGACGCCGAGCGTGGCGAAAATGGCGGCTCACGCGACTGCACCGGCCGTAAAGGCGAAGACATTACCTTGCGCGTGCCGGTTGGCACCCGCGCTTTTGACGACACCACCGGCGAAATCATCGGCGACCTGACCAAACACGGCCAACGCCTGATGGTTGCTCGCGGTGGTTGGCATGGCCTCGGCAACACCCGTTTCAAATCCTCGATCAACCGGGCACCACGGCAAACGACTAAAGGCAAGCTTGGCGATTTGCGTGATCTGCGGCTGGAGCTGCAAGTGTTGGCCGATGTCGGTTTGCTCGGTATGCCAAACGCCGGTAAATCAACATTCATTCGCGCCGTATCGGCAGCGAAACCGAAAGTGGCCGATTATCCGTTCACGACGCTGGTGCCGAATCTCGGCGTCGTGCGCATGAAAGATCAGTCCAGCTTCGTCGTTGCCGACATTCCCGGTGTTATCGAAGGCGCCTCGGAAGGCGCTGGTCTGGGCCATAAATTCCTGCGCCATTTGTCGCGCTGCCGGGTGTTGCTGCATTTGGTCGATATCGCGCCAATCGATGAAACCGATCCGGTTTACAACGCCAAGGCGATTGTCGAGGAACTGGAAAAATACAGCCCGGCCCTGGCAGAAAAGCCACGCTGGTTGGTATTGAACAAGATTGATGTGCTGGACGAGGAAGAGGCCGAAGTCCGCTGCCAGCAAATCATTGATGATTTGGCCTGGACAGGCCCGGTTTACCGCATTTCCGGCTTGAACAAGCTTGGCACCGAAGCGCTGTGCTGGGACATCATGAATTACCTGGAAAGCCTGCCGAAAGAAGAAGACAGCAAAGCGGTGCCGACCCAGGAGATTCCCTGGGACTATCAAGCTCGCCCGGAACCAACGCCGGATGAAATCGAAGAGTGGGACGATGAGTGGGGCTTGGATGAGGACGCCGAGTCGCCAGAAGAGGATGAGCGGTAAGCGAAAAATCCCTGAACGGGTCAATTCCATTCAGTTCAGAAATATGGTCATTCCGGTCGACGCAGGAGTGACAAAAAATACTTCTATTGATTCAACTAAGCCCCCAAACAGGGGCTTTTTGTTTTCTTGGCATTTTGCCGGCAACAAAAAACCCGGCAGCGCCGGGTTTTTTCATCAAGCTTAGGCTTAGGCCATGGCTTTGATGTGGGCCGACAGACGGCTCTTGTGGCGAGCGGCCTTGTTGGCGTGAATCAGGTTTTTGCCAGCAGCCGTGTCGATAATCGGCTGGGCAGCAGTGAACGCGGCCTGGGCAGCAGCTTTGTCACCGCTTTCGATCGCCTTCAGTACTTTCTTGATGTATGTGCGCAGCATCGAGCGCTGGGCGGCATTACGTTGGCGGGCGACTTCGGATTGGCGCGCACGCTTTTTGGCAGACTTGATGTTGGCCAAGGTCCTACTCCTGAAATAAAAAGAATTCGGGTTCCAACTTTGGAAGGGCGCGAAATATGCCGAAATTCTCGCCAGAAGTCAAATTTTTCCGCTGCCGGCGAGCATTTCCATAGCCGGGTGCCAAGGCAACCGTTAACATGCGCGGCCTTGTCGCCAAAATATCGCCAAAAATAACGCCAATGGCCAAACATCTGCTCAAATCCGGGGTGATCGTCAGCGCCATGACGCTGATCTCCCGCGTGCTGGGTCTCGTACGCGAAGTCGTATTGGCCAACCTGCTCGGCGCCGGCATGGGTGCTGATTTGTTCTTTGTCGCACAGAAAATCCCGAATTTTCTAAGACGCCTGTTCGCTGAAGGCGCCTTTGCTCAGGCGTTTGTGCCAGTTTTTGTCGAATATCAGCTGAAGCGCTCGCAAGAAGAAGTGCTGCAACTGCTCAATAAGGTTGCCGGCACATTGGGCCTGATTGTGCTTGGTTTGACGGTGCTGGTGCTTATTGCCGCGCCATGGGTGACAACCGTTTATGCGCCAGGCTTTCGCGATGACCCGGTCAAGTTTGAGCTGGCCGTCTACATGCTGCGCATCACCTTCCCTTACCTGCTATTCATTTCGCTGACGGCGCTGGCCGGCTCGGTGTTGAACACCCGCAATCGCTTTGCCGTGCCGGCCATTACCCCGGTATTCCTGAACGTCTGCCTGATTATCGCCGGCGTCTGGGTAGCGCCGGAACTGGACCGGCAGGCGGTGGCAATGGCCTGGGCGGTGCTGATTGCCGGTGTCGTGCAACTGGCATTCAATCTGCCGTTCCTCTGGCGTGAAGGGCTTTTGCCACGGCCCGTCTGGGGTTGGAAAGATGAGGGCGTGCAGCGCATTCTGAAGCTGATGCTGCCGGCAATGTTTGGCGTTTCCATTACCCAAATCAGCCTGATGCTCGATGTTATCTTCCTGAGTTTTCTGGAGGAGGGCAGCGTTTCCTGGCTTTATTACGCCGATCGTTTGCTGGAGTTTCCGCTTGGCTTGTTCGGTATTGCCATTGCGACGGTGATTCTGCCAAGCCTGTCGCGCCAGCACAGCAGCGAGGACGCCGCCAGCTTCCAAAGCACGATCGATTGGGCGCTGAGATTCCTGACCTTGATCGGCCTGCCGGCGATGATCGGGTTGGGTATGCTGGCTGATGGTCTGGCGCTGACGCTTTTTCAGCATGGCGCGACCACGGTACAGGATGCTGCCAACATCGCTGATGCGCTGATTTTCTACAGCCTAGGCCTGATGTCATTCATGTCGATCAAAGTGCTGGCGACCGGCTTCTTCGGCCGCCAAGATACGAAAACGCCTGTCAAATTCGCGCTGATTGCGGTGGCCTTTAATATGGTCGCCAACGCCATTCTGATTTGGCCATTGCAGTATCTCGGCCTGGCGCTGGCGACGACGCTATCCAGCACGCTGAATGCGACGCTGCTGTTCCGCATGCTGTACAAACGCGGTATTTACCGACCGCAAGCCGGTTGGGGGAGTTGGCTATTGAAAGTCGGTACAGCGTGCTCCGCGATGGCGGTGGTCATTTACCTTGTTCACCCCGGCAATGAGGCTTGGGCTATCGCTGACCATTGGCAGCGTATCCTTTTTACGGGGCAAACCGTTGCGGCCGGCGGGGCCAGTTATTTCGCGATGCTATGGCTGATGGGCATGCGAATCAGCCAGCTTCGCGGTTATACTCCCAGCCCCTGAATGGCCGTGCAGACTGTGGTAGAGGGCAATCGTCAATGAAAGTGGTTCGTGGTCAACGCGGTGCGCACAGCCTGCAATCCGCCTCGGTTGCCACGATCGGCAATTTTGATGGTGTGCATCTTGGCCACCGGCAATTGTTGCAACAAGTTCGCGCCGAAGCCGACCGTATGCAAGCCAAGGCGGTTGCCATTCTGTTTGAACCGCATCCCGCCGAATTTTTTCTTGATGAGCCGCCAGCGCGTTTGATGACGTTGCGGGAAAAATTGCTGCCGTTGGAGCTGCTCGGAGTCGATATCGTACGGGTGCTGCGGTTCAATCAGGATTTGGCGGCGATGAGTGCCAACGAATTCATTGACAGGATTCTGGTTAACGAGCTGAACGTGCAACATTTGGTGGTCGGCGACGATTTCCGTTTCGGCCACCGCCGTGCGGGCGATTTCGAACTGCTATGCGCCGATGGCCGCTTCAGTTGCGAAGCCAGTGATACGGTAACCGTCAACGGCATTCGGGTCAGCAGTACCGCGGTGCGTCTGGCGCTGGCCAATGGCCAGTTTGAATTGGCGGCGCAATTGCTCGGCCGGCCTTATCGTTTGAGCGGCAAGGTGGCGCACGGTGATAAGCGTGGTCGCCTGCTCGGATTTCCAACGGCAAATCTGCGTTTGAAACGCAAGACATTGCCATTAAGTGGTGTCTATGCGGTCAAGGTGATGGGTGAGGGCATGCCGGAAACGCTGGGCGTTGCCAATATTGGTTTTCGCCCAACCGTGGATGGCAAAGAACCGCGCTGCGAAGTGCATTTGTTCAATTTCGCCGACGATATTTACGGACGCGTGATTGACATTGAACCGGTGCAATTTATTCGTGCCGAACAAAAGTTTTCCGGACTGGATGCATTGAAAGCGCAAATCAGCGTCGACAGCGCCCGGGCCAAACAGATTTTCAATTTGACTTGATTTTTTTTACTAGAAGTCATCTAAAAAATAGTCTGGGCGAAGGCGAGGTGCGCGAATAGGAGCGGAGGAACCGCAGTTTACTAGTAGTAAATGAGGATGGTTCACCACTTCCATGTGGTTCACCCTCCGGGTTCCACGAAAATTCGCTCCTGGCGAATTTTTCCGAGCACCGCATTCGCGCAGATCGCCGAGCACCAGGCATTTTTGAGATGGCTTCTAACGATGAAGCATCGTTAACCAGGCTGAACCATGACAGACTATAAACCGACACTAAATCTGCCAACGACCGATTTTCCGATGCGTGCGGATCTTGCCAAGCGCGAGCCGGGCATGCTGCAACGCTGGACCGACGACAAACTGTACGAGCGCATTCGCCAAGCCCGCGCCGGCAAACCAAAATTCATTCTGCACGATGGCCCTCCGTACGCGAACGGCAATATCCATATCGGTCATGCGGTCAACAAAGTGTTGAAAGATATCGTTGTCAAAAGCAAAACGATGTCGGGTTTCGATGCGCCTTATGTACCGGGTTGGGACTGCCACGGTTTGCCGATTGAATTGAACGTCGAGAAAAAAGTCGGCAAGGCCGGACAGAAAGTCAGCACCGGTGAATTTCGTCAGCATTGCCGCGATTACGCCGAGTCGCAAATCGATGCACAGCGCAAGGATTTCATCCGTTTGGGCGTTTTGGGTGATTGGTTCAATCCCTACAAAACGATGGATTTCAAATTCGAAGCCGATGCCATTCGCGCGCTCGGAAAGATCATCAGCAATGGCCATTTGCTGAAAGGCTACAAACCGGTGCACTGGTGCTGTGATTGCGGCTCAGCTCTGGCGGAAGCGGAAGTCGAATACGAAGACAAAGTGTCGCCAGCGATCGATGTTTGCTTCCCGGTCGTCGATGAAGATGAATTATTCAAGCGCCTGCACAGTGTGCCGGAGCACGAAGGCCATGGTGATTTGTCGGTGGTGATCTGGACGACAACGCCGTGGACATTGCCGGCCAACAAAGCCGTTGCGATGAACGCCAACCTCGAATACGCGGTGGTTCAAGTTGAGCGCGACGGTCAGCGCATGCGTTTGGTGGTCGCCGAAGGCTTGATCAAAGATTGCATGGAGCGTTTCGGTTTTGAGCACTACCACGTACTCGGTTATGGCAAAGGCGAAGCGCTGGAGGGATTGATGCTTGAGCATCCGTTCTATCCGCAACAGGTGCCAGTCATTCTTGGCGATCACGTCTCGCTGGAAGCCGGTACCGGTTGTGTACATACGGCACCAGGTCACGGTCAGGAAGACTATGCCGTCGGGTTGAAATACAACTTGTCGGTTGAACACAAAGTTGGACCAAATGGCGTATTCGCTGCCGATTTGCCGTTATTTGGCGGCCAACATGTCAGCAAGGCCAACGAAGCGATCATCGAACATCTGCAAACACATCATCGTATGCTGCGCCACAAAGCGCTCAAGCATTCCTACCCCCATTGCTGGCGTCACAAAACGCCAATCATTTTCCGCGCCACACCGCAATGGTTCATCTCAATGGAGCAGAACGGTTTGCGCGAAACGGCGCTGGCTGAAATCAAGAAAGTGCAGTGGGTGCCGGAGTGGGGTGAAAACCGTATCAACGCGATGATCGAGAATCGTCCAGATTGGTGTATTTCCCGCCAGCGTACCTGGGGTATTCCGATTCCATTGATCGTGCACAAAACTACCCAGGAACTGCATCCGCAATTTATGGAGCTGATGGAAGTCGTTGCCAAGGAAGTGGAGAAGGACGGCATCCAGGCCTGGTTTGATTTGCCGATCGAACATTTGCTGAAAGAAGGCAGTGAAGATTACGTCAAGCTTTCCGACACCATTGATGTCTGGTTCGATTCCGGTGTAACGCATGCTTGCGTTACCGCAATGCGTCCGGAGCTGGGTCAGCAAGCCGATTTGTATCTGGAAGGTTCCGATCAACATCGCGGCTGGTTTCAGAGCTCTCTGTTGACGGGCGTGTCGATCAACCATCACGCGCCGTACAAAGCGGTGCTGACGCATGGGTTCACTGTCGATGGCAAAGGCGAGAAAATGTCGAAGTCGAAAGGCAACGTCGTCGCGCCGCAGGAAGTCATTGATCAAATGGGCGCCGATGTGCTGCGCCTGTGGGTGGCATCGACCGACTATCGTGGTGAAATGGCGGTATCGAAAGAAATTTTGAATCGTACCGCCGATAGCTATCGTCGTATCCGCAATACCGCGCGCTTTTTGCTAGCCAACTTGAGCGGCTTTTCGCCGGAACAATTATTGGCACCAGAAAATATGCTTCCACTGGATCGCTGGGCCGTTGATTGTGCCGCGCGTTACCAGAAAGAGATCGTTGATTCCTACAACAAGTACGAATTCTGGAACGTATCCCAGAAAGTGCACCATTTCTGCTCGGTGGAAATGGGCGCGTTCTATCTCGATATCATCAAAGATCGCCAGTACACCGCCAAGAAAGGCTCGACAGCCCAGCTTTCCTGCCAGACCGCGTTGTTCCATATCGTGCAGGCATTGGCTCGCTGGATTGCGCCGATTATGTCGTTTACTGCCGACGAGATCTGGGCGGCAATCCCAGAGCAAAAAGAATGCGTATTTACTGCTGAGTGGTACGACAAATTATTCCGCAATTCCGACGACGTGATTTCCGCGCAGGAATGGGCAACGGTGTTGGAAGTGAAAGAGGCCGTCAATAAAGCCATTGAGGACGCGCGTAAGTCGATGGACATGGGGGGCTCATTGGAAGCGGAGGTCGATTTGTATGTTGAGCAAAGCATGCAGACTATCTTGGCGAAGCTTGGTGATGAACTGCGTTTTGTGTTGATTACCTCAAAGGCGGCATATCATTCCTTGACCGAGGCCGGTAGTGATGCACTCGACTCTGAAATGAAAGGGATGAAAATCCGCTTGCAGAAATCGTCGCATGGAAAATGTGTGCGCTGCTGGCATCGTCGTGCCGATGTCGGTTCGGACAGCAAACATCCTGAACTCTGCGGCCGCTGCATAGAAAACGTCGACGGCGCTGGCGAACAGCGGAAGGTGGCCTGATGTCGCAAGCAGTTGGCGGTTGGGCGAATTATCGCTGGCTCATTTTGACCGTTGTGGTGTTGATTCTCGATCAGTGGACCAAGCATTTGGCATTGGCGCATTTACAGCCGTATCAACCGGTTGAAGTGATGGCCCATTTCAATTTGAAACTGGCCTTCAATACCGGCGCGGCTTTCAGCTTCTTGGCTGACCAAGGCGGTTGGCAACGCTGGTTCTTCGTCGTGCTAACGTTTGTCATTTCCTGCGTATTGCTGGTCTGGCTATTTCGTCTGGAAAAATCGCAGCGCGTGCTGGCGATTGCGCTGGCGCTGGTCCTCGGCGGCGCCATTGGTAATGTTTATGATCGTCTGTTGTACGGTCATGTCGTCGACTTTATTGATTGGCATGCCGCGGGCTATCACTGGCCCGCATTCAATATCGCCGATTCGGCCATTGTTTGTGGCGCTGTGTTGTTGTTTATCGACAGTTTATTCAACAAGAAAGGTGAGTCGTGAGCGTAGTGGTTCAAGCTAATGATTTGGTGCTGATGCATCTGGAACTGAAACTGAAAGACGGTTCCATTGCCGAAACCACCCGCGGCGGCAAACCGACTCGATTTCAGCTTGGTGACGACAGCCTTTCGCCAGCGATTGAGGAACAATTGCTCGGTTTGCGGGTCGGTGACAAGAAGTCTTTTGAGGTTAGCGCCGAGCAGGCCTTCGGTGAGCTTCAGCAAGGTCTGATCCAGCATATGGAGCGGCATCTGTTCCCGTCGGATATGGACCTCAGCATCGGTAGTATCATTGCCTTTGAAAATCCCGCCGGCGGTGAAATGCCAGGTGTGATCACCGCTATCGAAGGGCAGTCGATTACCGTTGATTTCAATCACCCTTTGGCCGGCCACGACTTGCAGTTTGCCGTCGAAGTTGTCGCCATCAATCCTTGAGTGAATGCCATGCAAATCGTACTTGCCAACCCACGCGGTTTTTGTGCCGGTGTCGATCGCGCAATCGAAATCGTCAATCGGGCGCTGGAGCTATTCGGTGCGCCAATTTATGTGCGCCATGAAGTCGTGCACAACCGATTCGTGGTCGAGGATCTGAAGCGCAAGGGAGCGATTTTCGTCGAAGAACTATCGGAAGTGCCGGCCGATGCGACCGTGATTTTCAGCGCCCATGGCGTTTCACAAGCGGTACGTGATGAAGCTGCCAGCCGTGGTTTTCGGGTTTTTGACGCCACCTGTCCGCTGGTCACCAAGGTCCATATGGAAGTGGCCCGCATCGCCCGCAAAGGCGACTCCTGCATCCTGATTGGCCATAAAGGTCATCCGGAAGTGGAGGGGACGATGGGTCAGTATCTGAATTCTACCGGCAAGATGTACCTGATCGAGTCGGAAGCGGATGTCACCAAACTTGAAGTGCCAGCCGATACCCCACTGCATTACGTCACCCAGACAACGCTGTCTGTCGACGAAACCCGCGACATCATCGCTGCGCTGCGCAAGCGTTTCCCCGATATCCAGGGCCCGCGCAAGGACGACATCTGCTACGCCACACAAAACCGCCAGGATGCCGTGCGTGAGCTGGCCGGCAAGGCTGATGTGGTGCTGGTTGTTGGCTCCCGCAACAGCTCCAACTCCAACCGTCTGCGCGAATTGGCCGAAAAAGAGGGTTGTAAGGCTTACTTAATCGACGGCCCGGAAGACATTCAGCCCGACTGGCTCGACAATGCTAGTGCGGTCGGCGTTACCGCTGGTGCCTCGGCGCCAGAAATCTTGGTCAAACAGGTCATCGAGCAAATCAAGCTGATGGGCGGTACAGCCGTTCAGGAAACCCAGGGCGTTACCGAAAACATCACTTTCGCACTGCCACTGGAACTCCGCTAAATCCATTCTCCTGGTTCAAATGTGAGCCCGTTCACACTCTAATTCTTTGAAGAACCGCTGGTCGGAAGCCAGCGGATGCCTATCGGAGCTTTCTGGCTTTTATTTCTGCCCAAGTGCTAAAACATTCCTGAAGATGGGAGAGAGGGCCTATGCGTAGCAAGGGTTTCACAATTGCTGAATTATTGGTGGTAATGGCCGTGGTCGCGATTACGGCTGTGCTAGCCGCGCCGATGCTTACCAGTTTAATTGAAAGCACGCGTCTTACTTCCGCCGCCAATGCCATGGTTGAGTCCGTGGCACAGGCGCGAAGTGAGGCCGTTAAACGTGGTTTCACCATTGAAGTTGTACCTCTCGGTGCCAACTGGCAATCGGGGTGGAAAGTCAAAGAGATCAATGTCGTGATGCAATGCCCAGTAGATATTCCTGACTGTGAAGATGATGAAAAAGAGGCGGTAGACAAAGGCAACACGGTTCGTGTGGTTGAAGATTTGCCGCCCGCACTTTCTATCGGCATAGATGATGATGACGCCACCCTGCAGTTTTCGCCAACTGGAAGACGGGTGGTTGGCGCTGAAGTAGCAATCACAATTTGCGGGAACAGCAAAAAGGGCCGTGTGGTAACCATTACGCCAGCGGGGAGCACCCAAGTTGAGCATTTGGAATCGGGTTGCAGCATATGAGACAGACTAAGTTTTCTTCGTTTCCTGTTCGCGTAAGCGGGCGCGCTCAACGCGGCTTTAGCATGATCGAGGTGCTGATTGCGGTTTTGGTGTTAGCCATTGGATTACTTGGCGTAGCCGCACTTCAGATGAGCAGCATGAAAAGTGGAATGGAGGGGTACTTCCGTTCTCAGGCAACGGCTCTGGCAGAGGATTTAGCTTCAAGAGTTCGCGCGAGCCGGGAAATTGCCAAATCCGATAATCCGCCGTGGGTAAAGCCCATTTGGGGTAAAGATCATACCGAGCTAATTGACGACGGCGATCCTGATACCGAACCCGTACTCGACACGACCAAAGCTAGCCCGCTGGCCGCAACGGCAGCGTTCATGAATTACTTTGTTTCGATGGGCGAGAACACCGATGGAGATGACATCGCGGTCGCTTTTGCTTGTGCGGATGCACCTCCAGGCGGGACTTATTGCCGGGCTCACAACGGTAACGACGCCAGCGCCTGCAATTTCCAACAATCTTCAGCTTTTGATGTGTGGGAAATGTGCACGTTGGCAGACGAAATGCTGCCTGAAGGAAAAGTGTTTGGAAAAATTAACGGCACCCGTTTGACCATCGCGGTATCGTGGCAGGTTTCCGAATTAGATAAAACGGTTGAGACAGAAAAGGTCAATAATCCGTTATGTGCTCAAGAGTTCGAGACGATATCTGAGAATGAGGACTGTGTGTTGTTGGAGGTAGTGCCATGAGTAGAAGGCGCTATTCCAAACAGCAAAGCGGTTACACCATGGTCGAAATGTTGATTGCCGGGGTGTTGGGTCTGATTTTGTTGGCGGGCGTTGGTCAGCTGTTTATTGGCAGTAACCAGACCTTTCGCATGCAGCGACAATTAGCCGACATTCAGGATTCGGGGCGTTTCGTTCTGTGGATGTTAAAAAACGACATTGAACATTATGGCTTAAAGCTCGATGCCAGCAAAGTCCCAGATGCCCTTGATACGGCATACTGGGTTGATGGTGGAGGCAATGTCAGTGACTCGATAACCGTCGCATTTGATGGTAATGCGGATGAACGAGATTGTGCTGGGAGTGAAGTTGATGATGACGATGGTGACGGCTTTCCGGAAATTCAGAATCGTTATTATGTCCAAGATGGCAATTTCATGTGCGAGGGAAATGGTGGTGGTGCAGCGCAGCCAATGATTAGTAATGTTGATGCCTTTCAGCTGTTATATGGCATTGACAATGATAATGATGGTGTTCCAAATCTTTATGTCCCCGCGGATGAAATCACCACTCCACAGCAGGTCATCGCTATTCGTATCGCTCTACTTATTCGCGGCGAAGAGAATCAGAGTGTACCTAAACAAGAAAGAAGCTATCAGGTAGCGGATCGAGTCTATGTCTTTGATGACAAGATCCCGCGTCGCTTGTTCGGTGTGACCATATTGATTCGTAATAGAAGGCAGGCATAAGCATGAAACGGCAAGAAGGTGCGGCATTGTTAGTCAGCCTGATTATTCTGCTGATTCTCTCCATCATTGGAATCTCCGCGATGAGAGGGGGCTTACTACAGGAGTTAATGGCGTCAAACACTCAGCAAGTGATTATGGCACAAAACGTCGCCGATGCGGGTGTGGAGGCGGTATATCTGGCCGCGAACCAGGAACGTTATCTGGAAAATGGAATTTTGGATAAAACGATTAAAGGTGAAAGTGTCGTTCGCTACGTATCTCAGCAGGGCCAAGTTTCAACCGATGCTACAACCAAGTTTGACGGTGACCGTCCGGTTAGCATCATGCAGAGCCGGGTATCGGTTACCGGTGGTTGTGGCGCGCCAATTGTTTGGTGCCCAGGTTATTCTGCCGATATTGGCGGTGGTGGCAGCACCGTTGCTTGTTACGCGTTCGAAGAAGATGCCACGGGAACCGTGGCGGACGTTGATGCCAGAGTCAAGCAGTGGATGTCAATGATGGGCCCGAGTTGTCCGGGTGACTCGTAATCAGTTTTTCGCATCCAATTTTCCGAAATGACTTTACTAATGCTGGAGGTTCTTGTGAAAAGCAAGCTTCTCAATATGATAGGTTCAGGTTTGATGAGTCTCGCTTGGCTTTCCGCAAGCACAAGCGTCTATGCTGATGACACTGAGATTTTTTTCAATACTACCGCTAATGCGGTTAAGCCTAATATTCTGTTTATTTTCGATACCTCGGGCAGTATGAACGGCCTCCCCTCGGGCGAGGATAGGAAAAAGATCGAAATCATCAAAGAGGCGATGAAAGCCGTTATTGACGAAGTCTCCGGTGTCAATATCGGTATGGCTCGATTCACCGCCAGTAACGGCGCGGCAATACTGTTTCCGGTAACAGATATTGACAAGGCGGCAACGCCATTGATCTCTCAAACTGTCGAATCGGGCGCTAATGATGCGGTTCAGAATAACTCTGGAACGGTTACGATCGGTAATAGCAAGTTGGTGCTGGCAAATTCCAATACCAATAAATTCACAGCACTGAGGTTCCCGTCTTTAAACATTCCGCAAGGCGCAAAGATTACCAATGCAGTGTTGACGCTGTTCCCCAGCGAAGAAAACTCAAACGTTAGTGAAAGTGGTTCGCTGACTATGCGAATCCAGGCGGAGAAAGTAACGGACTCCGCTACTTTGGCCGCTACCTCGAACAATATCTCCGGGCGTACGAAAACTACGGCTTTCTATGACTGGTCGATGAATACCTGGTCGCGTAGTTATGATTCAACGATGAAAAAATACATCGGTAGCCCAGAAGCTTCGCCCAGCAATAGCCTGAATAGCGTTATTCAAGAAGTGGTCAATCAGGCAGGCTGGTGTGGGGGAAATGCTTTAACGCTACTAATTGAGCGTCAATCTGGTTCTGGAGAAAGAACGGCCAACTCTTTTGAGGGCGATAGCGCCAGGGCACCGACATTGACGGTAACCTTTTCCGAAGAGCCAGGAGATTTTCAGACTAATGGTACGGTTCCTCGTTGCTTCACCAATAAAACCATTGCGCGCGTCATTGACCCGAAGGATGACGTTGAGGAAAACTCAGACGGTCAGGTATCCACGGCCAGTGATGTTGCTACTGAGTTGAGCTTTCAGAAAATTCTGGGCAGCAAGGCTGAGAATGCGGCGGTGGGTTTGCGTTTTGACAAGGTGAAAATCCCACAAGGTGCGGATGTGATTAGCGCCAAGCTTTCACTTTACTCGGCCACAGCGGCCACGGGATCCGCCACGACATTAAATGCAGTTGGTGTTGACACAGGAAATCTGGAGCCTTTCGATACTAATGTTAATAAGTTGTTAACGACTGGGTTGAGTAAAACCACGGCGGTAGCGTTAAGTTATCCGGTTAACTGGAGTACTCCTAATACGGAATATATTGCCGATGGCGATTTGGCCAGTATCATCAAAACCATTGCTGCCAAAGCTGATTGGAAATACGACAATGCGTTTGGTTTGATTATTACTCATACGGACGGTTTGGCTCGGCATGTTTGGCCACGCGAAAAGGGACTGGCTTATGCGCCAAAACTGACGATCACCTATCGTGGAAGCTACAACAAAGGCATGTTCCTTGTTCGCGACAAACTGAAGGCGGCAACTGAAGGGTTCAAGGCTTTAGGTGGGACACCGGTTTCCGACTCAATGGTCGAGGCTGCTCGTTATTTTCGTGGTGAGGCAGTATCTTTCGGTACAGTCCGTGGTAATCCTTCAAATCGCGAGAACAACGTGTCGCATCCGGATACGATAATTTCTGCTACTCACACTATTCCGAGTGGTTGCGATTTAGCGGTGGCTCCGTATTCGACGGCTTGCAAAAACGAGCAGATCGCCGGCACTTACAAGACGCCGATTACCGATACCTGCCAGTCCAATCATATTGTGCTGCTAACTGATGGTGAGCCCAACCAAAATGCTACCGCTACCAATACTTGGGTAAAAAACACTGTTGGAACAAGTTGCAAAACTAACGATGGCGGTATTGATTGCACGTTGAAAGCAACCGAGTACCTGAAAAATGTCGATCAGATGACCGATGACGAAACGTTTCCAGGCAAACAGACGATCAGTACTCATGCTGTCTCATTTGATCTGAAAGCGGGTAGCAAAGCGGCACAGTTTATGGATGATGTCGCCAAAGCTGGTGGCGATGAAAAGGCTTATGTCGCTGATAATACTCAGGGCTTAATCGACGCTTTTACTACCATTATCAGCAACATACAGCAACGCTCATCAAGCTTTGTGTCAGCAGGCGTTACAGTTAGCCAAACCAACCGTCTGGTGCACGAGGACAAACTGTATTTCTCGATGTTCCAGCCAAGTGGCAATCAGCGCTGGTCCGGCAACCTTAAACGTTATGGTTTGAAAAATGGCGTACTAGTTGACCAGAATGAAAAGGCGGCGGTTAACTCCAACAGTGATCAGTTTGCTGATGAGGCAATGAGTCACTGGTCGTCCTCGGTTGATGGCAATGTTGTCCGCCTGGGTGGCGCCGCATCCAAGCTGAACGCTAACCGTAAGGTCTATACCAATGTCAGCTCAAGCGAAAATGTTAAGCTTGCAGATGGCAACAATAATTTGCACGAAAACACCACTGGTATTACCGATGCAATGCTTAAGGTGGCAACTGCAGATGAACGGTCAACTGTTTTGAAGTGGGCTCGTGGTATTGATGTTGATGATCTTGATGGCGACTTATCGACTACAGATGCCCATAATATCTTTGGTGATCCGATCCATTCTAGAACGGCATTGATTCGGTATAAAAATGGTACTTCTAGTGAAATGAGGGCTTATGTTGGTACCAATCATGGCTACTTGCATAGCGTTGATACGGCCTCAGGTAGTGAGAGCTGGGCTTTCGTTCCGCAGGATTTGCTAGGGAATTTGGCAACGCTAAGAAAGAATGAGCCCCTTCCGACTGGATATACTCACGGCGTCTATGGTCTCGATGGAACGATTCGAGTGGTGCTGAATGATGCGAATAAAGATGGCTTGATTGATGATACCGCTTCCTCAGGCGAGTTCGCGTACCTAGTCTTTGGCATGCGTCGAGGTGGCAAAAACTACTACGTTTTGGATGTGACCAAGCGTGATGCTCCTGAACTGAAGTACGTTATCGGACCGAACTCCGATGGTTACAGCAAAATTGGTCAAACCTGGTCTGCTCCGGCTATAGGCCGTATCAGAACAGGGCCGAACGAAACCAAACGTGTTTTGATTTTTGGTGGTGGTTATGACACTAAGCAGGACAATTATGGCGACCCAGTTAAGGATGAGGATATTGCCCAAGGTAACGTGATTTATGTTGCTGATGCGGAAAATGGCAAAAAACTTTGGAGTTCTGATGAGTCCGGAGTTTCCATGAACGCTGTCCCTGCGGATATAGCTGTTCTCGATTTGGATGGCGATAATCTGATTGATACCGGATATGCTGTCGATACTCGTGCTCAGGTATTCCGGATGGATTTCATGGGAGATGGCTCTGTCAAGCTGCATAAACTGGCATCATTGCACCCTGAAGCGGCAACGGTAACGGATAACCGCCGGTTTTATGCTCGCGTTGATCCCTCTTATATCAATCGGCCGGATGGCGAATCTTTTGTCGCGGTTTCGGTCGGTACGGGTTATCGAGCCCACCCACTAAACACCACAATTAAAGATCATTTCTATGTAATTCGCGATCAAAGTGTCTTAGGAAAAACTGCACCAACGCTCGTCACTTTGGGGGGGTTGGTTGACATTACTGAGATGCTGGGTCTAAATGATGACGGCAGTTCAAAGGCTTTGGATGCTATTGAAGACGAAGACAAGTCGGGTTGGTATTTGCGTCTGACGACTTCCGGTGAGAAGGTGATGGCCGAGTCGGTCACCTTTGACAAGACGGTGTTCTTTACCACCTATTTGCCGCCTAGCGCTGCAGTCAGTGGTTGCTCCGCCAACTCGGGTGCGGCAAGACTATATGCGGTCAATGTCCTGGATGGTATGCCGGTTAGAGATCGTGACCTGGATGACAAGGTGGAACATACCGATCGATTCCGCGATCTTATGGATCAACCGGGTAGTGGGATGGTGCCTCCGCAAGTCCTTATTACGGACTCCGGCCCGATACTTTGTGTAGGTAATAAGTGTTTTACCGATGAGTTGGATGCCTCGGTTATGTTGCAACGGATGAAGTGGCAGCGAATAACTAGTAACTAACGTAAGAGCAGCCGACTTATCGTCGGCTGCTCTGTTTGTTAAGCGTGAAGATTTAATTTCTGTTTTTATAGCTCCAGAGGAGTTGTTATGTTTTTTTCATCTCGATTTCAGCGCAACCATCTTGCTGGTTTTACCTTGATTGAGTTGATTATCGCGGTAGCGATTGTTGGCATTTTGGCGGCGATTGCATTCCCGTTTTACGATCAGCACGTTGTCAAAGCCAGAAGAGCCGATGCCATGCAGGCGGTCACCTCAGCCGCGGCGGCGTTGGAGCGTTATCGTGCAGGCAATAACTTCTCGTATGCTGGTGCGTGTACTTCAATTCAAAGTGGCGACGATTGCGATAACAAAATCTTTAATGGCAATGTGCCAGCTGATGGCGGCACAGTCTTTCATGAAATAACGTTTGCAGTTGCCGCTAATGGGCGCAGCTATACGATTACGGCTGAACCCAAAGGCGGTTTGGCAACGAAGGACGGCGCGTTGACACTTGATAGTTCAGGTGCAAAAACTTGGAAGGACAAGTCCGGCAAGAAATATGAGTGCTGGCCCCAGGGAGGTAACTCCTGCTGACCGCAGGGCGAAAAAGGGCGAGTGGAACTCGCCCTTTTTTAATCACAGCTCAGTGGCTTGCCGCTAGCCCCCTCATCAACGCCATCATCATTACTATCTTGTGAAACTCTCGGCCGCCCAGTCTTGGTGATGATTACTGCTTTCGCGTACTTCACCTTTCCGAGTCCACACACCGTGAACGTACCGTTTTGGTGGTTGGTAATGCCTGTTGGCAAAAACTGTAGTGTCTTGGCGATTTTGAATGATTGCCATTTGACGTTATCGGCGTCGTTAATGCCGTTAATGTAATTGAGTCTGGTGTCTTCGATATCTAATTCACGATTGCCGTTTTGATCAATGAAAATCAGATGTCCCTTTGACCAGTCGGTATCGCAACTGGAGCCATTTGCACTCGCGCATACCGTAATGTATTCGTTCCGCATGATGGCTGTCTGACGAGCACTGTGCACGGTGCTGAGTAGAGTATGGGCGTAGCCGTTGACTCGGGATTTGATGATCAAGTTTTTCATGCTGGGGTAGCCAAGCCCTAGTGTGATGCCGGCAATGGCGATCACGATCATCAATTCCACCAGCGTGAATCCTTTCTGCGCTTTCATTGTTGTTCCCTCAAAAGTTATTGAATATGACCATGTCCGATGGCGGCGCCATTGTCGTGGGGGAGCCGGGTTCAGGCTGTGCGCCGGTTTAGCCATCTGCTGTGCGCTTTGGCTTACATCCTTGGTGGTTAAGGCTGAGGCGATGTGGGGGAATTTCGGAGGGGCCAGGAAATTGGCTTGCAAGCAAAGGTATGGCGCGCTACCATTTGGTAAACAAATGGTTAACAATAGAGCCTGACAATGAGCCAGTTATTTCACGAGCGTCTTGCCGATTTGCGCGACCGTTTTCAGCGCGAGCAACGTATCCCGTCTTGCCGGGAGTTGGCCAAGGATTGGAGCGTTTCTTCCACGGCGGTCTGGAAGCTGTTTGCTCGGCTGCGTGAACATGGTTATCTGAAGCAGGAAGGTAATCGTTGGCTGCCGGATACGGCATTTTTTGCCCGGGCAATGGCGCCGGCAACGATTCCGGCTGGTGAGCCAGTCGAGTTGCCCAGCGATGACGGTGATGAAGGCTTTGTCATTGACCAGTACCTGGTCGATAATCCGTCGCGCTCGGTGCTGTACACGGTGCGAGGTGATTCGATGATCGATGCCGGTATTCACGACGGCGATGTCGCCGTGCTGGAGCTACGGAGCCAAGCGAAAGAGGGCGATATCGTCGCCGCTTATGTCGATGGCAAGCTGACCCTGAAAAAGCTGGCGCGGATGAACGGCAAATATGTGCTGATCCCCTGCAACAAGATGTATCCAGTGATCCGACCGGAGCGCACGCTGGAGATTTACGGTGTGCTGGTCGGTTTGGTGCGCAAATACCGATGAAGGCCACTCCGATAGGAGTGGCCGGTTCTTGTTCATAGCATAAGTTTCCCTTTTCAACAGTTGGGCGTCGTGTCTGTCATCGACAGGCATCCGGGTTTTTATTGCCATTTTTCCCCGGGTTTTCTTTGTGGAAAGCGACGTATTTATTTGAATGGGTAAAGCCGGCGTGGTGATTGATGCTTGTCAGATATCGATGTTGAGTCAGGCTTGAAAGCCGAAAGCCGAAAGCCGAAAGCCGAAAGCCGAAAGCCGAAAGCCGAAAGCCGAAAGCCGAAAGCCGAAAGCCGAAAGCCGAAAGCCGAAAGCCGAAAGCCGAAAGCCGAAAGCCGAAAGCCGAAAGCGTTTCGCGGCTTCATCGATATGCAGGTCAAGCGCTAAGCAAACAGTGAAGGATTGACGAGCTTGATTGTGCTGATCACGGGCGAGGGGGCGACAGCACAACACATGGACTTTTCATAAACCCAAAGGCTTTACATGTTTATGGCTATCGGAGGTGCCGTTGTCCTCATTACAGCCATTGCTTGATCGCCGCCGGCTGTGGCGGGCGCGTGACAGCCAGTTTGAAAGCCGCAGCGGTATCGCAACCGGCTGGCGAATGCTCGATGCGGTCTTGCCCGGTTACGGCTGGCAGGCAGGCACACTATCAGAGCTGTTGTGTGCTCGGCCAGAACTGGCGATGCGCTTATTGCAGCCGGCGCTGGTCAAGCTGAGCCGGCAACATCGCTTGATTGTCTGGGTCGGCATGCCGTGGTTGCCTTATGCGCCTGCCTGGCAACAAGCGGGTCTGGATCTGAGCCGCTTTTTGATCGTGTCTGCACAGAACAAACAAGCGCAATGGGCTGCTGAGCAGGCCTTGCGTTTGGCCAAAGGTTCGGTGCTGGTTTCCCTGTTTAACCGGCTCGATTTACAACATTCACGTCGCTTGCAATTGGCCGCCGATGCCGGTGGTAGCTACGCATTTTTATTGCGACCGTTATCCGCTTTGAGTGAATGCAATGCCGCGCAATTGCGGCTGCAACTGGATGCTCACGCTCAGGGATTGCGCGTTACCGTGCATAAACGACGCGGCGCTTTTGCGTTGCCGCCGTTTGTATTGAAAAAATCGGGTAGCTCTGTACGTTGGCCGATGCGACCGATTTTGCCGGCAACGGAAAAATCCGAAGCATTTTCCCAGGCTTGGTATCAGCCAGATGCAGTTATTGGATGGCGCGATCAGCCATCGAATGGCTTGTGGCAATAAAGCCTGCGTCAAGCGACGGTTTCGAGCCATGCGTTATTTGCTGAATAACTCACCGGAAGATGAACGCCTCATGGATGACATACCTGCTGTGATGCACGGAGCTTAAGTATGCGCTGGCTTTGCTTATGGTTTCCGAAGCTTGCCGTTGAGCTGGCTGATCGCTTGAACCACGAACAAAAACCGTTGTTGGTTTATCAATTGCAGCGTCAGCGACTGATGGTCTGGCAGGCCAATGGCGCAGCGCAAACGCTAGGCATCAAGCCTGGCATCAGTGTCGGTTCGGCACAGGCCTTGGCGGCTGATTTGCTGACTTGCGCGCGTGACCTGATCGCGGAGCAACAGGCGCATCAACACTTGGCATTGATTGCTTCGCAATTCAGCAGCGATGTACAACTGACCGAAGGCGGCGCAGTGCTGCTCGAAATTGAGCGCTCGTTGCGTTTGTTTCATGGCGTGCAAGGTCTGCTTGCCGCGCTGGAAAAAGAAATGCGTCCGCTTGAACTCAGCTGGCGCTGGCAAATGGGATGGGGGGCGACTGCTACATTGGTCATGAGCGCCTTGCAACCGGTAACGGATTTTTCCGAACCGCAATTGAAAGCGGTGTTGAGCCGCGCACCGCTACGTTGCCTGAATCGTGATCGCCGTTGTCCCAACTCATGGTTGCATCATCTGCAGCAAAGCGGCTTTCGTTATTTTCGCGATTTGGAAGCGATTCCCCGTGCCGCATTAAGCAAACGTTTCGGCAGGGAGTTTCTTGATTATTGGCAACGCTTATGGGGCGAGAAGCCGGACTCGCTCCAGGTTTTCCGATTGCCGGAGGTGTTTGACCAGCGGCTTGCGTTGCTGGCCGAAGTCGATGCGCTGGATGCCTTGCTGTTCCCGGCCAAACGCTTACTACAGGATCTGGAACAGTATTTACGCATCCGGCAAAAGCAGGTGAATCATTTACGGTTTTTTCTCTATCAGGACCGGCAACAATCGCTGGAAGTGGATTTGCACAGCGCCGAACCTGGGTCTAATGTCGACACCTGGTTGCCGCTACTGAAACTACGCTTTGAGCGTGAGCAACTTGCTCAGCCAGTACGTGAAATCCGTTTGCAGGTGTTGCAGTTTGTTGAGTTGCAACCGGCAAAGCAGCAATTGTTTTCGACCGCTGCCGATGATCAAGCCGGCGAACAACGATTGCTCAGTTTGCTGCGTGCTCGTCTTGGCGATTACGCCGTGCAATTTTTGCACACCACTGATGATGATTGGCCAGAACGGGCCAGCACGCTTGGCGCCACACCACAAACCACTTCACTTTCGGCAATGGACGGTGAACGGCCTTTGTGCTTGCTGGATACGCCAGTACGTTTATCCACTCAACATGGCATGCCACATTATCGGGGCGCATTGCAATTCGAGCCGGGCGTTGAACGCTTTGCTGCCCGTTGGTGGCAGGACAACAATGAACAACGTGAATATCGCATCGCTTGCAATGCAAAAGGCGAACGTTTTTGGCTGTTTCGTCGCGCTGAGTATCCTGCGCAATGGTATCTACATGGATTATTCGGGTTTTAGCCATGTCATACGCCGAACTGTTCTGTCGCAGTAATTTTTCTTTTCTGACCGGTGCGTCGCATCCAGAAGAGCTGATTGAGCAGGCCATGGCGCTCAATTACCAGGCATTGGCGCTGACCGATGAATGTTCGCTGGCTGGTGTGGTGCGCGCTTACGCGGTGGCGCGCAAGACTGGCTTTCATTTTATTGTCGGCAGTTATTTTCGTAGCGAGCAAGGATTATCGCTGGTGATACTGGCCACAGACCGTGATAGTTATGCCCAGCTTTCGGCGCTGATCACCAAGGCCAGAAGACGCACGGACAAAGGCCAGTACCAACTGCATGATGATGACTTGCGCCATGCCGTCGATGGTTGTCTGGCGATTTGGTTGCCATTACAACAACCCGAAGATCTCAGCGCGCAAAGCTGGGTGCAGTTTGAATTGTTGAAGGCTGGGTTTCCGAAAGGATTTTGGCTTGGTGTCAGTTTGCTGGCTGATGGCAAGGATGCGATACGCATCGCTTTGGCGCAGGACTTTCAGCAGCAAACGGGCACACCGATTGTCGCCGTTGGCGATGTCTTGATGCATCAGCGCGAACGTTTACCATTGCAGCAGGTGTTGACGGCCATTCGTTTGGGCACAACGGTTGAAGCGCTTGGCAACCGTCGTCAACAGAATGCTGAGCGTTACCTGCGAGCATTACCGGAACTGGCTTGCTGGTATCCGCAGGAATGGTTGCAGCAAACGTTAGTGATTGCCGATCAGTGTCGCTTCAGTCTTGGTGAGTTGAAATACGAGTATCCGAAAGAGGTGGTGCCGGAAGGTAAAACACCGAGCGAACATTTGCGTGAACTGGTCGAGCAGGGCGCACGCAAGCGCTGGCCCGGTGGCATTAAACCCGCCGTGCGCGAGACCATTGAGAAAGAGCTGGCGCTGGTGGCCGAGCTGAAATATGAGTCATATTTCTTAACGGTTCATGACATCGTTAAATTTGCTAAGAAGGAAAATATTCTTTGCCAGGGGCGTGGCTCAGCAGCCAATTCGGTGATCTGCTTTTGTCTTGAGGTGACTGAAGTTGATCCAGCTCGAATCGATGTCTTGTTCGAGCGCTTTCTGTCAAAAGAACGTGATGAGCCACCGGATATCGATATAGACTTTGAGCACGAGCGTCGCGAAGAAGTCATTCAGTATATTTTTGACAAATACAGTCGCAAGCGGACGGCGCTGACCGCGACGGTGATTTCCTATCAATTGCGCAGTGCGGTACGCGATATCGGCAAGGCGCTCGGCATCGAGCTTTCATTGCTGGAAAAATTATCGAATGACACGGCCTGGTGGGAGCGGGCCGATGGTTTTCATGAAACCTTGCGGCGCGCCGGCATTGATCCGCGCAGCGCCATCGTTCGGCAGTTTTTGAAACTGCTTGCCGAGATTCAGGGCTTTCCCCGACATTTATCCCAGCACGTTGGCGGCTTTGTTATTTCCAATCGGCTGTTGTCGGAGTTGGTGCCGGTGGAAAATGCCGCGATGAAAGATCGCACCGTCATTCAATGGAACAAGGACGATATCGAAACGCTGGGCTTGTTGAAGGTCGATGTGCTGGGCTTGGGTATTCTGACCGCGATACGACGCACGCTGGCGTTCATGAATCAGTACAGCGACCGGCAATGGCACATGCAGGATCTGATGGAGGAAGATCCGCGCGTGTATCAAATGCTGCAGAAGGCCGATACCGTTGGTGTATTTCAGATTGAATCGCGCGCCCAGATGTCGATGCTGCCGCGCCTGAAACCCAAGCGGTTTTATGATTTGGTCATTGAGGTAGCGATTGTTCGGCCAGGGCCAATTCAGGGCGGCATGGTGCATCCGTATTTGAAACGTCGTGATGATCCGTCGTTGATTACTGGCATGCGTCCGGAACTGGAACCAGTGCTCGGGCGCACACTCGGCGTACCGATTTTTCAGGAACAGGTGTTGAAGCTGGCGATGGTGGCTGCCGGCTTTTCCGGTGGTGAAGCCGATGAGCTGCGTCGGGCGATGGGCGCCTGGAAAAAACGCGGCGAGTTGGAGCGTTATCAAGCTAAGCTTGTTACAGGCATGCGCCAGCGTGATTATGACGAGCAATTTATCGAACAACTCTGCGCGCAGATCGCCGGCTTTGGTGAATACGGCTTTCCGGAATCACATGCGGCCAGTTTTGCCTTGCTCGCTTACGCCACATCGTGGCTGAAATGCCATCATCCGGCGGCGTATTGCGCGGCGTTGATCAACAGCCAGCCAATGGGCTTTTACTCGCCTTCGCAACTGGTGCAGGACGTGCGCCGACATGGCGTTACGGTATTGCCGGTCGATGTCCTGCACAGTGATTGGGATTGCACGCTGGAGCGGATGACTAATGGCGAGCTGGCGATTCGCCTGGGGCTGCGTTTGGTCAAATCCTTGAGTCAGGAAACGGCGAAACGTATTGAGCAAATCGAACGCCGCTCGATAAAAGACTTGCAGCAACTGACCCAGCGGGCAGATTTGAATCGTGCGGAATTATTGCTGCTGTCGCGCGCAGGCGCCTTGCGTTCCATCAGTGGCAATCGTCATCAGGCTCACTGGCAAACCTTGGCCGTGGAAGAAAACAGTTTGGCCAGCGAGGCTTTGCGTGATGAGCCGGTGGAATTACCGGCGCCGACCGAAGGCCAGAATTTAATCGCCGATTACGCCTATGTCGGTTTGACGCTCGATAATCACCCGATGCAATTGCTGCGTGAACGACGCGAGTTCACTGGCTGTCGGCGTGCTGGCGAATTACCGGCGCTTGGCAATCGCGCGCATATTTCGGTAGCTGGCGTGGTGACCAATCGGCAACGGCCGGGTACGGCCAGTGGCGTGTTGTTCATGACCTTGGAAGATGAAACCGGCAATCACAATCTGGTGATCTGGCCCGATACCTTGAAGCGTTTTCGTCAGGCCTGTTTGCACGGTTACTTATTGCGTGTCGATGGTCGGCTGGAACAAAAGGATGGCGTCATTCATGTCATCGCCGGCCATATCCGCATGCACAATGAATTACTCGGCGAGCTGGAATTATCGTCGCGCGATTTTCATTGAACGCTCGAGCGAAAGTCAGAAAGCAAAAAGGCCAGCAAGCTGCTGGCCTTTTTGTTCGCGAAGTTGGTGCCGGAGGTGGGACTTGAACCCACACATGGTCACCCATACCGGATTTTGAGTCCGGCGCGTCTACCAATTCCACCACTCCGGCGCGAGGCGCGCAGTATATTCAGCGCGATCGGATTGGTCAACGCATTATGGAAATGTCGCGGCCAAATCGTTACCCTAGCGACCCGCGTTTTGTCCCTGCCGATATGAAGCTTTCTGATTTTGATTACACGCTGCCGGAGCAATTGATTGCCCGCTATCCGTTGCCGGAGCGCAGTGCCAGCCGCCTGCTATGCCTGGACGGCGCAACCGGTGCGTTGGCGCATCGTCAGTTCACCGATATTGTCGATTTATTGAGCGAGCGCGATCTGCTGGTGTTCAACAACACCCGGGTGCTGGCAGCGCGATTGTTTGCGCAAAAAAGCACCGGTGGCAAAGTCGAAGTCCTGATCGAGCGGGTCGTGGACCCGCAACATGCGATTGCCCAGGTGCGGGCCAGCAAATCACCAAAAGCCGGTACGGTATTGCAACTCGAAGCCGGTGGCGAAGTGACCGTAACGGGTCGGCTCGGTGAGTTCTATCAATTGCAAACCGACAACGACTGGTTTGCATTGATGGCCGAACAGGGGCACATGCCATTGCCGCCTTACTTCGAGCGTGATGACGAAAAAGCCGACGAAGAGCGCTACCAAACTGTTTATGCCAAGCAACCGGGGGCCGTGGCGGCGCCAACGGCAGGCCTGCATTTTGATCAACCGTTGCTGCAGTGCTTGCGCGACAAAGGCGTGCGCATGGCCGAGGTCACGCTGCATGTCGGTGCCGGTACGTTCCAGCCGGTGCGGGTCGAGGATATCCGCGAGCACCAGATGCACAGCGAGTGGTATCAGCTTAACGACGAGGTCGTGCAGGCCGTGGCTGAAACCAAGGCCAGTGGCGGTCGGGTTATTGCCGTGGGAACCACTTCGGTACGCACTTTGGAATCGGCTTCACGCTCGGGCCATCTTGAAAGTGGCGCCTCCGATACCAACATATTTATCTACCCTGGCTACCGGTTCCGAATTGTCGACGCGATGATCACCAACTTCCACCTGCCGCAGTCGACACTGCTGATGCTGGTATCGGCCTTTTCTGGCCGCGACCACATCTTGAATGCCTATCACGAAGCCATTGCTCGCGAGTACCGCTTCTTTTCCTATGGCGATGCCATGTTCCTGACGCCCGGAGCCAACGCGTGAAGTTTCAGTTAAAGGCCACCGACGGCCAGGCTCGTCGTGGTGAGTTGCAGTTCGAGCGCGGTACTGTGCAAACCCCGGCGTTTATGCCGGTTGGCACCTATGGCGCGGTCAAATCGATGAGTCCGGATGATCTGAAAGCCATTGGCGCTGAAATCATTCTCGGCAATACCTTTCATTTGATGCTGCGGCCGGGCCCGGAGCTGCTGGAAAAGCTTGGCGGCTTGCATGGTTTTGGCGGCTGGCAGGGTCCGATCCTGACCGACTCCGGCGGTTTTCAGGTGTTCTCACTTGGTGAGCTGCGCAAGATCAGCGAGCAGGGCGTCGAGTTCCGCTCACCTATCGATGGCTCGAAAGTCTGGCTGGATCCGGAGCGCTCAATGGCCGTTCAGCGCTCGATCGGCGCCGATATCGTTATGATCTTCGACGAATGTACGCCATATCCAGCCACTTACGAGCAAGCCAAGTTCTCCATGGAGCTGTCGCTGCGCTGGGCCGAGCGCAGCAAGAAGGCCCATGGCGACAACCCGGCAGCGCTGTTCGGTATTGTTCAAGGCGGCATGTATCTAGATTTGCGCAAGGTATCGTTGGAAGGTCTCACCAATATCGGCTTTGACGGTTATGCTATCGGTGGCCTGTCAGTCGGTGAGCCAAAGCATGAAATGGTCAAGGTGCTTAACGCCGTGACCCCACAATTGCCTACCGATCGGCCTCGCTATCTGATGGGCGTCGGCAAGCCGGAGGATATCGTCGAGGCGGTGCGCCGCGGCGTCGATATGTTCGATTGCGTGATGCCGACCCGCAATGCCCGTAATGCCCATTTATTCACGACCGAGGGCGTCGTTCGCTTGCGCAATGCCAAGTATCGCGACGACCAGCGGCCAGTCGAAGAGGGCTGCGATTGCTACTCCTGCCAGAACTTTTCGCGTGCCTATCTGCATCATTTGGACAAATGCAAGGAAACCTTGGGCGCACGGCTGAATACGATTCACAATTTGCACTATTACCAGCGCGTTATGGCTGGTTTGCGTGGCGCCATCGAAACCGGTAACCTTGCCGCCTTCGTGGATGAGTTCTATCAGCGGCGCGGTGAAAAAACGCCGCCGCTTCAATAACTTAAGTTCAATAGCTCAAGAGGAACATCTCGTGTCAATGATTACTCTGGTTTCTGCCGTCGGTGCTACCCCGGCCGCTGGTCAGCCTTCCGCCTGGCAACCGATCATCATGCTGGTGATTTTCGGTCTGATTTTCTATTTCATGCTGATTCGTCCGCAGCAAAAACGCGCCAAAGAACACAAATCGCTGGTCGAAGCGCTGCAGAAAGGCGATGAAGTGGTCACGATGGGTGGCGTCTTGGGCCGCGTCGTCAAAGTCAAAGACCACTATGTCGTGATCGAGCTGACCGACAACGTCGAAATCACCGTGCAGAAGCATGCGGTTTCGGCAACGCTGCCAAAGGGCACGCTGGACGACATCAACCGTAAATAATCAAAACAATCAGGGTGCTTCGAGCACCCTGAATGCATTTGGAAGGAAAGCCCCATGCTCTTCGGGAATACTGCGCCGCGACCACTGAATACCTATCCGAAATGGGTATACGTCATTGTCGCGCTGGCGATGTTCTACGCGATTTTCTATTCGTTGCCGAATTTCTACGGTGAAGATCCGGCCCTGCAATTGTCGGGTCCGAAAAACACGGTAGTTTCGGAAGCTCAGATTGAACGCATTAAAGTGGCGTTGGCAGAAGCCAATCTGGTTGTGAAAGCGGTGGAACAACAGGACAAGCTTTGGCTGATTCGTTTCACGTCGACTGATGATCAGTTGAAGGCGCAACAGTTGACCCAAAGGTTGCTTGGCGGTGAATACAACGTTGCGATGAACCTGGCGCCATCGACGCCAGAGTGGCTTGCGGCGCTCGGTGCTTCACCGATGAAACTCGGTCTTGATTTGCGTGGCGGTATCCATTTCCTGATGGAAATCGACATGGATACGGCCCTGACAAAAAAAGAGCAGCAGTATGCCGAAGAATTTCGGTCGGTGATGCGTGACAATAAGTTGGATTACACCAGTTCACAGCGTAATCAGACTGGGGGCATAGAGGTACGCTTTCGCTCCGCAGAAGATCGTGATGCAGCATTAACGAAACTTCGTCGACAGTACCAAGACTTACAGTTTATTGAAACTCAGGAAGGCGGACTCTTCCTTCTGAAGGCAACAATGACAGAGGCCGCACTTAGCGAAGCTCGGACTGAGGCTGTTCAACAAAATACCGCCATTCTGCGTAATCGTGTTAATGAACTCGGTGTGGCAGAGCCGCTGATTCAACGTCAGGGGGCTGAACGTATCGTTGTGCAATTACCGGGTATCCAGGATTCCGCTCGCGCCAAGCAACTGTTAAGTGCAACCGCGACATTGGAATTTCGCATGGTCAATCAGGAGCGCAGTGTTACGGATGCGTTATCTGGTCGAGTGCCGCCTGATTCGGAAATTTTTCAGGATATTAACGGAAATCCGGTACTACTAAAAAAACAAGTGTTGTTGACCGGTGATCATATTACCGGTGCATTTCCTGGTGTAGATGAAAACGGCATGCCGAAGGCTACTATCAAGCTTGATAGCAAGGGCGGCACAAAAATGACACAGGTATCGCGCCAAAACATCGGTAAGCCGATGGCTTCGGTGCTTATCGAATATAAAACGGATTATGTTGAGGTTGATGGCAAGCTGATTCCAAAACCTCCACGCAAAGTCGAGACGGTGATTAATCAGGCAACTATACAGTCACAACTCGGAAGTATTTTTGATATTACTGGCTTGGATTCCCCTGAAGAGGCGCGAAACCTCTCAATCTTATTGAAGTCAGGAGCCTTGATTGCGCCAATTCAAATCGTTGAAGAGCGCACGATTGGACCAAGCCTCGGTAAAGAAAATATCGAAGCCGGTTTGAACGCTGCCGTTGTCGGTGTTGGAGCAGTGTTGGCCTTTATGTTGGTCTACTACCGCACCTTTGGTCTGGTCGCCAATATTGCTGTGTTGGTTAACATCGGTTTGATTGTGTCGCTGATGTCGTCAATCGGTGCGGTATTAACGCTGCCCGGTATCGCGGCATTGGTATTGACAGTCGGTATGGCGGTGGACGCCAACGTGCTGATTTACGAGCGAATCAAAGACGAACTTCGTAAAGGCACTTCGCCCGCGTTGGCGATTGACCGTGGTTTTGATCGCGCTTTCGGCACCATTGCCGATGCCAACGTCACAACGTTTATTGCCGCATTGGCGCTGTTTGGTATCGGCTCCGGTCCGGTCAAAGGTTTTGCCGTGACGCTGACGATTGGTATTCCAACGACGGTATTCACCGCGCTGGTCGTTAGCCGCGCGCTGACCAACCTGATCTACGGCGGTCGCAACTTGAAGAACATCTGGATTTGAGGGGATAGAAGATGACGACTGATACGCAATTTCATATCCCGTGGGACAAGGCGGTCAAACCAGCGGTTGTTGTTTCAATCTTGCTGACGCTGCTGACCATTTATACCTTGGTGGTCAATCGCCTGCATTTGGGCCTTGATTTCACCGGTGGTACGTTGATCGAAGTGACCTATGTTCAAGAGGCTGACGTCAACGATGTGCGTCAACGTGTTGAACAAGCCGGTTTCCAAGGCGCTGTCGTGCAGTTGTTCGGTACCGCGATGGATGTCGCGATTCGTGTGCCACTGCAGGAAGGCGTAAAAACCGAAGAAATCGCCGATCGGGTCATGGCGAAACTGACTGAAGGTGGCACCGAAGTAACGCTGAAGCGCCGCGAATTTGTCAGCCCCAGCGTCGGTGCAGACTTGATCGAAGGCGGCTTTATGGCGATGGCGATTGCCTTCGTTGGCATTCTGCTCTACATCAGTGTGCGCTACGAATGGAAGTTCGCGCTTGGGGCCATTATCGCGTTGATTCACGACGTGATGATCACCCTCGGCATATTCTCGTTCTTCCGCATCGAATTCGATTTGACCGTGTTGGCGGCATTGCTGACCGTGGTCGGTTACTCGCTGAACGATACCGTCGTCGTGTTTGACCGGATGAAAGAAAACTTCGTCGAACTGCGCAACGCTACGCCATGGGAAGCAGCGACCAACGCTATCAACTCAATGCTGGTACGTACACTGGTCATGTCGTTGACGACCATTTTCGTATTGCTGGCGTTGTTCTACCTCGGCGGCGCGATGATTCACAGCTTTGCTATCGCGATGCTCTGCGGTGTTATCTTCGGTACCTACAGCTCGGTCTATGTCGCGACCGCAGCGGCGATTGCACTGGGTGTCACCCGTGAAGATTTGCTGCCAACCGTTGTCGATAAAGAAGGCGCCGATTTGCCGGAAATGCCGTAAGCCAAAATCGCCAACAGAAGGGGAGCCTCGGCTCCCCTTTTTTCTACCGCGAAATCACCGGTTTTAGGCGATGCACTACTGCAAGTTGCCGGCGATGGCCGTAAAATGACGCTTTATTGCTCAGGACGTTGGCGCGATGTCTGGACGTTTCCCCGATTTGCAGATCCGACCATGGCAACAGGCCGATGGGCCAGCCTGCCAACAGTTGATTGTCTCGGTATTGAAAGAATACGGTTTGACCCCGGATCTAGACGGCGTTGATGCCGATATGCTCAATGTCGATCAACATTACCGTCAGGCCGGTGGCGAATTCTTCGTGGTTTATCGCGGTGAAGAGTTGCTCGGTACCGCCGGATTTGTCGGCTTGGATGCGCAGCGCTGTGAATTGCGCAAAATGTATCTGGCACCCTCCGCGCGTGGTCTCGGTCTTGGCCGGCATTTACTGCAGCTGATCATGATGCAAGCCAAAACCGCGGGTTATCTGCAAATGCAATTGGAAACGGCCAGCGTATTGAAAGAGGCCATCAGGCTTTATGAGCAGAACGGCTTTACGCCGAGTTGCCAAGCCTTGCACACCGATCGCTGCGATCGGGTTTATCAAAGAACACTGAATGAATGGAATGCATGATATGAAAGCAATTGATGTGTACGCCGTCGGCAACGCGCTGGTCGATTATGAATTTGAAGTGTCGGTTGCCGAACTGGAGCGATTGGGTATCAGCAAAGGCGTGATGACCTTGATTGAAGAATCGCGTCACGATGAACTGGTAGGCGAATTGCAAGGCGAAAAACATAAACGCGCTTGTGGCGGTTCAGCAGCCAACAGTCTGATCGCGGTCAGTCAGCTAGGTGGCAAGGCCTTTTTATCCTGCAAAGTGGCGCAGGATGAAGCTGGGGATTTTTATACCGCTGATTTACGGCAAAACAATATTCAAACCAATCTTGCCAACGATGGTAGAGATGAAGGAAAAACCGGCAAATGTCTGGTCATGATCACACCGGATGCCGATCGTACGATGAATACTTTTCTCGGCATTACTGCTGATGTTGGTCCGACGGAATTGGAAGAAAAGGCATTGGCTGATAGCCAGTATCTGTATATCGAAGGTTATCTCGCCAGCTCACCTAGCGCGCGCGAAGCGGTGCGTCTGGCAAAAAAGCAGGTCAGCAAAGCCGGTGGCAAAATTGCCGTGTCGCTGTCCGATCCAAACATGATCAAGTTTTTCCGCGATGGCATTGCTGAATTTGTCGATGGTGGTATCGACATGTTGTTTTGCAACGAAGCCGAAGCCATTGCTTTCACCGGCGCCAAAGATGCCTTTCAGGCTGTAGACGCCTTGAAGGACCTGAGCGTCGGTTTTGCCATTACCCGTGGTGCACATGGCGCGTTGGCATGGGATGGCAACAAGCTCTATGAAGTGCCAACCGATCCAGTAAACGTTGTCGATACCCTTGGTGCTGGTGATATGTTTGCTGGTGCATTTTTGTATGGCTTGTGTCGTGGCTGGAATTTCCGACAGGCTGCAGAGCTTGGCAACTACGCCGCAGGTATGGTCGTCAGTGCTTTTGGTCCGCGCCTGTTGCCACAATATTTGACGGCGCTGCGCGATCGGGCCAAAGCCCTCGGCAAGGGGCGCTGATGCGCACAGTGATTCTGATGCGACATGGTCAGGCCGAGCCGTATCAAACGGACGATGCTGCACGGCGCTTGACCAGCAAAGGCATTGCCGAAGTGCAATCCGTTGCTGAGCAATTGTTGGCGCTCGATCTGCAGCCAGGCAAAATATTGGCAAGCACTTATCAGCGTGCACTGCAAACCGCTGAATTGATCGGCGGGGTCACCGGCAAAAGCAGCGAGATCGAACAAGAAGCCTTGTTTGCCCCCGAAGCCGACCCAAGGCTTGCGGTCGATTATTTGGAAGCCATCGAAGCAAAAACGACGTTGGTTGCCTGCCATATGCCGATTGTTTCGTATATGTTGCTGCTACTCAGTCAGGGACAGGTGCAGTGGAGCTTTCCGACAGCCGGCGCCGCTGTGTTAGTGGCTCGTGATCAGGGTTGGCACGTATTGAAAACCCTACAACCATAAAATCGGCACTGAATAATGAAAAAAGCCAATGTATTGCAATGGGTCTGGATCAATGTCGCGTCAGTAGCGGTGACATTCAAATACTGCATGGTGGCGTTTTACGTGACCAGCGTGCATCGTGATGATGCTCGAGCACGCATCGATGACACCTGCCGTCGCTGGTCGGCTGCATTGCTGCGCTTGATTGATCTGCGTTGGTCGCTGCTTGGTGAAATTCCGCAGTACACCGATCAGCGTCGCTATATTGTCATGTGCAATCATGCCAGCCACTACGATATTCCATTGTCGTTTATGGCCGTACCAGGCAGCATGCGCATGCTGGCCAAGAAAGAATTATCACATATTCCAATTTTTGGTCAGGCGATGCGCGCAGCCGAATTTATTTTTATCGATCGCCATAACCGCGAACGGGCAAAAAAAGATCTGCACAACGCCAAGGCAAAAATGGAAAGCGGCATTGTGCTATGGGTGTCGCCGGAAGGTACCCGTTCCAAAGATGGTCGCTTATTGCCGTTCAAAAAAGGCTGTTTTCATCTGGCCATCGATACCCAGGCGGTCATTATTCCGATGGTGATTCGCGACATCATCAAGGTGCTGCCGAAAGGTGAAACCCGTCCAAATCTTGGTGTGCATGTCGACGTGGTATTCGGCAAACCGATTGATACCATCGGGTACAGCCTGGATCAACGCCAGCAACTGAGCGATAAAGTCGAAACGGCAATGCGTCAATTGATGCAACCCGAGCGGAGCGCCGCATGAGCCTGAAACCTGAAACCCTGCAACACGCCATCGCTGATTTGCAGACCGCGCAGGACTGGTGGCGTTGGGCCGCCAGTGAAATGAATCGGCACCAGGTGTTTTTCGGTCATGGCACCGTCAACGCTTGGGACGAGGCGGGTGCATTGGTTATGCAAACGCTCGATTTGCCACATGATTACATCAAGGTGATTGGCGAATGCCGGTTGACGCGCGAAGAGCGCGAGTTATTGGCTGAGCGCCTGCGTCAACGCATCAATGAACGCCGGCCGCTGCCGTATATCACCGGCAAAGCCTATTTCTGCGATTTGGAGTTCTATGTCGATGAGCGGGTGTTGATTCCGCGTTCGCCGATTGCCGAACTGATTCAGAATCGTTTTCAGCCATGGATGGGGCAACAGCCCGTCAATCGTATTCTGGATTTGTGTTGTGGTAGCGCTTGCATTGGCATTGCCTGTGCCGAAGCCTTTCCAGAGGCGGAGATCGTTGCAGCCGATATTTCCGCGGAGGCGCTGGATGTCGCGGCGTTGAACGTTGAGCGTTACCACTTGCTGGAACAGCTAAGTCTGGTGCAGTCCGATGGTCTGCATGCACTGGCGGGCGAACGCTTTGATTTGATTGTTTGCAATCCACCGTACGTCGATGCCGAAGACATGGCCAGTCTGCCGGCCGAGTATCAACACGAGCCGGAATTGGCCCTGGCCTCCGGTGACGATGGTCTGGATTTTGTGCGTACCTTGTTGCGTGAGGCTGCTAATCATCTGACTGACAACGGCGTGCTGATTTGCGAAGTCGGCAACAGTGTTCGCCACGTTATTGCGCAGTTCCCGCAGGTGCCTTTCACCTGGCTGGAGTTCGAGCACAGTGAAGATGGTGTGTTCCTGCTGACCGCGACTGAACTGAAAAAATATTTCCCTGCCCGTTAATCCGATGCGTCATTGACTACACTGGTCAATGATTCTGGTGCATAACAAACGAATATGGATTCCCGTCAATTCCGGCGCCTGTCGGAGTTCTATTTTTTCTATTTCGCCGTGCTCGGTGCTTTCGTGCCGTATCGCAGCCGTTATTTCGACGGTCAGGGATTTGACTCGTTCACGATTGGCCTGACTGCCTCGGTCATCAGCTTGACGACGATTGCCGCGCCGTACGGCTGGGCGGCGATTGCTGATCGCTTTCATGCCGGTCATCGGGTATTGCTGTCGGGTGTCATCATGTCGCTGATTGCGGTTGTCATTGGCTTGGAGTCACGCACGGCGATTTTGATGATTCTGGCGATGGCGATGTATTCGCTGTGCTGGAATGCGATTTTGCCGCAAGCCGAAACCCTGACGTTAAGCTTGACCGAAAAAGGTGGCGGCAATTACAGCCGCATCCGACTCTGGGGCTCGATTGGCTACATGCTGGCCGTTGTGGGTGTCGGCTATGGCGTCGAGTGGTGGGGCGTCAAGATCGTTGAGCCAGTGGTGATTGCCTTCATGCTGGTGTTGCTGATCAGCGCCTGGGTGCTGCCTCGCAGCGAGCAGCAGGAACGCAATATGCTGCGTCATGACCGGCTACGCGAACATTTCTGGCAGCGACCGGTAATCATTTTCCTTTTCGCCACGATTCTGGTGACGATTTCCCACGCGCCATATTACACATTCTTTGACTTGTATATGCGCAAGCTTGGCTATACGCCGAGTCAGAGTGGCTGGTTGATCACGCTGGGCGTTATTGCCGAGATCGGTTTGTTCATGATTGCCCAGTCGATTATTCAACGCTGGCGTTTTGGTCTGATTCTGCACGTGGCGCTGATTATCTGCGCGCTGCGCTGGATCATGCTGGCGACCCTTGGTGATTGGTTGCCGGTGTTGTTGCTGGTGCAAGTGCTGCACGCGGTGACCTTCGCGTTGATGCACACACTGGCGATGCATTTTGTGCACAACAAATTTCCGCCTAAGCAGCGGGGCAGGGCACAAGCCATTTACAGCGCGCTGACTTATGGCGTCGGTGGTGCAGCGGGCAACTTCATTGCCGGCGCCATCTGGGATAGCGGTCGCGGTGGCGCCGCCACCTTCATGATGTCCGGCGTGGTCTGCGCGCTGGCATTTGTTATCGTCTATTTTCTTTGGCGGCGCGGTGATTCGGCAGCGCCGAAACCGCCGCCCGTTGATCCGGAATAAATTGCAGCCGGTATAAATCGCAGCCGGTGTAAACAACGCTCAAAGCGGATGGCGCACCTCACCACGACCGAGCACAACAAATTTCTCTGCGGTCAGTGACTCCAGACCCATAGGCCCATAAGCATGCAGCTTCGTTGTCGCAATACCAATCTCCGCGCCAAGGCCGAGCTCACCTCCATCGTTGAAACGAGAAGACGCATTGACCATGACGGCGCTGGCGTCAACGGCGCGCAAGAAGTGTTCAGCGGTTTCCGGATTCTCGGTACAGATCACCTCGGTATGCTGCGAACCATGCCGGCCAATATGGACCAGCGCCTCCTGAAAGCTGTTGACGATTTTCATCGATAATTTCTTGTCCAGGTACTCGATGTCGTAACCCTGTTCATCAATGACATTGGCTTTCAACAGTTTCTTGGCCGTGTAAGCTTCAGCAAACAATTGCAGTGATTGACGCTCGGCGATGCGCTGCAAACGCGGAATAAAATCTTCAGCGATATCAGCATGCAGCAGTAAGGTTTCCAACGCATTGCAAACACCGGGGCGCGAGCATTTGCCGTCAATCAATAACTGCTCTGCCATCGCCAAATCAGCTTGGGCATCGACATACAGGTGGCAGACACCTTTGTAATGTCGAATGACCGGAATCCGGCTGTGCTCGGCGACAAACTCGATCAAGCCCTGGCCGCCTCGCGGAATGACCAGATCGATGAACGCTTCCTGCTGCAGCAACTCGCGCATTTGCTCGCGGCCGGTGTCGGTCAGAATGCTGATCGCCGCGCCGGGAATTTCCGCGACTTTTAACGCTTGTTGCCAAAACTCATGAATGGCGCGATTGCTGTGGTTGGCCTCCTTACCGCCACGCAGCAGCACAGCATTATCGGCTTTCAGTGTCAGTGCCGCGGCATCGACAGCAACGTTTGGTCTTGCCTCATAAATCATCAGGATGACGCCGAGCGGAATGCGCTGTTTGTACACCTGAATACCGGAGGGCGGTTGCGAGAATGGCCGGCGCGAAGCAATTGGATCAGGCAATGCAATGATTTCACGCAAGCCCTTGATCATACTGTCGATGCGGGCATCGTTCAGCAGCAGGCGGTCCTGCATCGCAGAGCTTAAGTCTTTGGCGGCTTGCATGTCTTTGGCGTTGGCCGCCAGCAATACTGGCCGCTGTTGATCAAGCGTTTCCGCCATGGCTTGCAACGCGTCGTTACGCTGCGCCAGTGAAGTGGTGCGCAGGAATTCTGCACTGGCTTTGCATTCTCTGAGTGATCGCTCGACATCGTTCATCTTGGATTCCTTTTTTCGGTAACGATCAGGTCAACACCAAATCATCACGATGGATGACCACGTCGCTGGCATTGACGCCGGCGATAGCGGCGATGGCGTCACGCCGCAAACCTTTGATCTGTTGCAGCATGCTGCTGTCGAATTGTGACAAGCCTTTGCCCAGCAGTTGGCTTTGCTCGCCGTTTTGCCAAATGACATCGACGGCATCGCCGGTTTCGAATTCACCTTCAATGGCGGTAATGCCGGAAGGCAGCAGTGATGCGCCGCGTTCGCGTAGCGCGGTAAAGGCACCGGCATCGATCAGGATCTTTCCCTGTGATTTCAAGTTGTGTTGCAGCCAGTGTTTGCGCGCCGTTTGCCGGTCGCCTTTGGGCACAAAGCTTGTGCCCAAACAACGGTCCTCAAGCAGCGCATGAAAAAACTCGGTTTTCTGACCTGAGCCAATCACCGTGGTGATGCCGCGTTTGATGGCCCGTTCGGCGGCCTGGATTTTCGTTTGCATGCCGCCGGTGCCGGCGACAGTGCCGGCGCCGCCCGCCATCGCATAAATGCTGGCATCAATGACATCAACACAGTCGATGCGTTTGGCATCGGGAAACTTGCCCGGATGTTTGTCATAAAGGCCATCAATATCGCTACCGATGATCAACAAATCGGCATCAATCAACGAGGCAACGTGTGCGGCCAGATTGTCGTTGTCGCCGACTTTCAGTTCGTCAGTGATGATCGAATCGTTTTCGTTGATGATCGGCAGGCAATCGGCATTCAATAATTCGCGTAGTGTGTTCTTGGCATTGACGTATCGCTGGCGATCTTGCAAGTCGGCAGCGGTCAGCAGCAATTGTGCGACCGGAAAATCAAACAGCGTGGCCCAACTCATGATCAAACGCGCCTGACCTGCGGCGGCCAGTGCCTGTTTGCCGCTCAGGTATTTGCGACCGTGTTCGGCCAGCGTCGGCAGCACGGTTCGTCCAGCGGCGACGGCGCCGGAGGAAACCAGAATGATCTCGCGTTGCTGTAAGCGCGCTTCGGCGATGAAGCGGGCAATACCAAGTCGGTAGCGGGTCGACAGCACACCTTCCGGGGCGACCAGCGAGCTGCCGACTTTTAGTACCGCGCGTCGCCAATGATGGAGCTGCATCAGTTCCAACCAAAAATTTCAGGGGAAGCTCATGCTAAACAATTTTTCGATAGGGATTCATAACGGTCCGGCATGACTGCAACCGCTGCACCACATTCAATAGCGCTTTTGTGGCCGCAAGTGAGCGAATTCGTGACTGTCAGCGATACGATTGAGAAATTTGACGATGTCGGTCGGTGCTGGCCGGAAACTCGGTGGCACATACCAGGATTCGGTATGGCCTTTGTAGGTGACCACGATTTCGCGCGCGCCAAATAGCCTTGCCCACCAACCAGGGCTATGGCGCAGGGTGACCAGCAGGCATTCCGGATCCAGCCGGTCCGGGCTGACTTTCATGATTTCCAGTCGCATCGTTGAGCGGGTGCTTAATGAATCAATTCGAAAAGGCGGTTGATGCAGCGCTTGACGGCCTCGGAGTCGCGCTCGCGCAACGCCTCCCGCAAAGCATAGATCATCATGGGTTGCTGGCTGTGGATGTCGGGAGCATGCAGCACCCGATATCCACGCAAGGTCAGCACGGCGGCATCAAGCCCTTCGATGCCGATAGTGTCGCGAAAGCGGATGATGCCTTCTTCGGCCAACCACATCATCGCGCCCATGCAGCGTTGGTGACGCTCGGAGGCGACGCCAAATTCGTCCGGGTTGTCGATACCGGCGATTTCATCGATGTATATCGCCGATGGCTTCGGAAAGAAGTTGTACAGGCGATGCAGAATCATCGCGACATCGCGGTTGAAATCTTCGATGTAGATATCGGACATGTAACTCGTCAGGGCAATTCAGCATTCAGGGCGCGATTATGCAATGCCACTGCATCAAGGCCATAGTCCCCATTGCGCAAAATGCGCACGATCTTGATTTTGTCGCTGTCGAGCGCGCTGAGTTCAATGATTTCTTCCCGACACGACTGACGACGGTAATCACGCACCCGGATCAGCTTTGGCCGCATCGGCTGTTGTCGATCGGTGCTGATGACGATGGCGATTTCACCGGTATTCAGCTCGACCAGGCTACCGACAGGGAAGACGCCGATCATCTCGACGAAGTAACGGGTTAGCCCTTCGTCGAACTGACTGCCGCGACCTTCGTGAATAGCTTTCAATGCTTCGTAAGCGGTGCGTGCCGGAGCGTAACTGTGCTCGGTCATCATGTCATCGTAGGCATCGACAACGCTGATGATTCGGGTAAACGGTGAGAGTTGGCTGCTATCCAGTCCGCGCGGATAACCCTTGCCATTGAACCATTCATGGTGGGTATGCGCGACATCGACCGCACCGAAATACAGATCCTTGACCGTCATCAACAAGTCACGCCCGTACTCGGTGTGTTTTTGCATTTCCTGTTTTTCCGCCTCGGTCAATGTGCCAGCTTTTCGGACTATGGCATCAGGGACTTTCACCATGCCGAAGTCATGTACCAGCGCGCAAAGCCCCAGTTTCTTTAACTCTTCTTTTGGCAGACCGAGGTAGCGTCCGAAGGCAATCGCCAGGATACAGGTGTTCATGGCGTGCTGCTCCAACGCAGCGGTTTTCTGCCGCATTTGCGCCAGCCAAAGCATGGCGTTTGGATTGCGCAAGATGCTTTCCACGGTGTCATCGACACCCTGTTCCAGTATTTTGACGTCAATGGCACGACCGAGCCGTATTTCATCCATGAAATTGCGCACCAGCGCTGATTGCTTTGGATAGAGTTCGCACGCCTGCTTGCGCTCCTGCTCTACGGGTACGCTGGGCTCCGGTGCTGCGCTTCGCTGAAACAGTTTGAATAGGCCGCCTTTACTTTCAGGGGCGGGCTTATTGGGCTGGGGTGTTTTTTGACTGCGGTCAGGGTCAATAAAGACATATTGACAATACTTGCGCACGGCATCGATATCAGCAGAAGAACTGATCGTGAACCCTTGAAACAGAAATGGCGTTTCCAACCAAGGTCGGTCTAGTTCTACTACGCACATGCCAATAGCGACTTGGCTGCTGGGTACTCGAATCTTTCTACTCACCTGGGATCATCGTTCGACAGTAATCCTCTGAGTATAGACAGGGTTTTCGCCTATACCGCGGCATTCGGCTACAATGCCGCCCCTTGCAAATGGGGGGGTTAATACTGTGGAGGCCAAAGCCGATGCCGAGGCGCTGATTGCTTTGTTCAATCAGACCTTTGCCGACAGCGAAAACACGATTCTGGTTGGCGGTGGCGCCGAGCCGGAATACTTGCCGGCCACGGATATCGAACCCGCCCGGATTATCTTTCGCGAGGATTACGCGGCCAGCGCTCTGCACGAAATTGCCCATTGGTGCGTTGCCGGTGCCGAACGGCGCAAGCTGCATGATTTCGGCTATTGGTATGAACCGGATGGCCGCAGTGCCGAGCAACAGCGGCTGTTCGAACAAGTCGAAGTGAAGCCTCAGGCGCTGGAGTGGATGTTTTCGCTGGCGGCCGGAATGAAGTTTCATTTGTCGGCTGACAACCTCGGCGGCGAAGGCGGCGTTTCCGATAGTTTCCGACAAGCCGTTTTTGTCCAGTGCCGACGCAATTTTCTCGACGGTGTCGCGGAGCGTTCGCAACGCTTTTTTCAAGCGCTGAAAAATCGATTTCAAGCCGGCAATGAGGTGTTGCCACCGGAGCAGCCATGCTGAACCTTGGCTTGGTCATCAACCCCTGGGCCGGTATCGGTGGCGCGGTGGCCTTGAAGGGCAGTGATGGAGCCGAAATCCGTGCCGAGGCGCTGCGCCGTGGGGCCGAACCTAAAGCCAATGCCCGTGTGCGTGCGACACTGGAGTTGCTGAAGCCCTACACCGAGCAACTACATTTCTTCACAGCTGGCGGCCAGATGGGTGAAGTGCTGCTGCATAGCTTGGGGTTTCGCCATACCGTCATTTATCAAACGGAAACGGATGAAACACAAGCGAGCGATACGCAAGCGGCTGTTTCCGCACTGATGCAGCATCGGCTAGGTTTGATTCTATTTGCTGGTGGCGATGGCACCGCCCGTGATGTCTACACCGTTTGTGGTGAAGAGCAACCAGTGCTCGGTATTCCAGCCGGCGTCAAAATCCATTCGGCCGTTTACGCTGTCAGCCCGAAAGCCGCCGGTGAAATCCTTGTCGAGTTGTGTACCGGCAAAGCGCTGGAACTGGCTTCAGCGGCGGTCAAAGACCTCGATGAAGATCAGTACCGCGCCGGCAACGTCAAGGCGCGGATGTTTGGTTACATGAAAGTGCCGGCCAGTCCGCTGATGCAGCAAAGCAAGGAAAGCGCGCGCGCCGCTGAACCGCAACAGGTGCAGGATATTGTCGAATACCTGCAGGAAAATCTGGAAGATGACACGCTGTATCTGATCGGCTCTGGCAGCACCTGCATGGCACTGAAAACCGAGCTCGGCATTGATGCCAGTCTGCTCGGTGTTGATGCTTGGCATAACGGTCAGCAGTTGTTGAAAGATGCAACGGCCGAGCAATTGTTGACGCTGGCCAGGCAGCATGCTTCAGTGAAGTTGATCATTACGGTCATCGGCGGTCAGGGCCATGTTTTTGGTCGTGGCAACCAGCAACTGAGCCCGGCCTTGCTGCGCCATATTGGTCGTGATCACCTCATCGTTATCGCCAGCCCTGGCAAACTGCAGAGCCTGCAAGGCCGGCCGTTATTGCTCGATACCGGCGACGCCGAGCTGGATCAGGAACTGGCTGGGCCGATTCGCGTCATTACCGGCTACGAGTCGGAAGCGCTGTACGCGCTTTCTTGAGCCCGAATTGTAAAAAACCATTGCTGCCATCAACGAATCATTTCAGATCAAAAGCGCTTGCCGCGTGCTAAGTGCCTGAATCGGCGGCAAATACACAAATTGTTTCGGCTTTAGCGTACATAACTCGTCGTATCTCCTTCATAAACTCGCAAACCTTGATTGCCACAATAGCGTCGTAGGAAGCAAGCAAGTCACAACGACTTTGCAATAACAGTCCTACTGTTACTCAAGGAGAAGGTTATGCGTACTGTCAATCACCCCAACCGTAATTGGTTACGTGCATTCGTATTCGTTGCGGCCACCGGGCTGGCAGCGCAATCGGTTACAGCCAATGATGCCGTACAAAACAACAACACCGCTGAATCGCAAGCGCTGACTGTTCAACGTCAAGTCGACAACGAACAAATCTCGGTGCTGCGCAACTCAGCGGTCAGAAATATCCTGTCGGAAACGGCTAGTCGACTGAATTTCCGTGCTCAGTTGCTGAATTTCCAGATGGATTTTCGCTCCTACGCGGAAAGCGATAACTCGGTGAGCAATCATCGCAGTGAGCAGTTGCCGGCGCTGTAATCCGGCTGGGTTATGGATTCAGAAAACGTAACGGCGATACGGCTTTGATCAGTGCCGGCGGCAACGCCGGCACACGGTTGGAAAGTTGCGCGGCAAGCAGTTCAGCGCTGCTGAATGCACTCATCAAACCATGTGCGCCATGCGCGAAATTCAAATAAACCCGTGTCTGCTTTGGATGGGCGCCGACAATCGGTAGCCGATCCGGCGTTACCAAGCGAAATCCGACTTGCCCTTGCAAGGGAGCCGAGCGCCATGGCGCGGCCAAGCTTGGCACGCGTTTATGCAGTTTGCGCCAATTGGCTCGATGAATTGCCGCATCCAATTCCAGCCCATCGGCATCATGCTCAAAACTGGCGCCGAGAATATGTCGGTTTTCGATCGCCGGACAAAGGTAACCACCGAAACGCAAACTCTGTTTCAGTTCGCGCGATTGTTCCGTTGCGGGGACCAGATTATATTGGCCGCGCACCCGGCTCATCGGCAGTTCTGGGAACCAGTTGGCGCTATCTGAGCCAGTGCAGAAAATCACTGCGGTAAAACGTTCAAGGTTTCCTTCATGCCATTCAGCCTGCACACCATGGTCGTCGCATTGGTAGTTATTCAATTGCGCCTGGCGCTGTTCAATCTTGTTGTCGGCTAGCAGGTACTGGCATAAACGTTGTGGTGCGACAGTGATTGCCAAGTGTTGCAGCACTCCGTGCAGTGTGCTTTCTGCTCCGGTCCACTGGCGCAACAGGTTTTCACTAACCACTTCGGTGTGATGGTTATGCAGCTCCAAATGCTGAAGCCGCTCCAGTGTTTCGGCCCAATCCTCATCGCTGATCAGATCGATAACGCCTTTGCTGAGCAGGGTATCAGGCGCCTGCTGGGCGACAAACGCTTGCAGTTGCAGAAAACCATTCAGATACCAACGACTGCGGCGATCAAAATCCTTGCTCAAGCGCGGGCCGGCCACAGCGCAATCGTGCTCAGCCAGCGTACCGCCAACAGCAGTATTGGCAGCGACGATTACGGGATAGCCGAGTTTGTTTAGCTGATAAGCCAGCGCGCAGCCAGCAATGCCATTGCCGAGGATCAGTAGCGGTTCGCGTTTGTCGAGGCTTGGTGATGGTCGCGGGCGCGGCGAATGCGGAAAGCGGCCGACAATCATTTCCCGTTTGTGGCCAAAGCCTTTGCGACGTTCGATATCAAACCCGGCCTGCCGCAGTTGCCGGCGCACCTCACCAACGGCAGTAAAACTGGCCAGCGTTGCTTGCGGTCGCGCCAGCTTGTTCAGGCGACTGAGCCATTCGCTTTGCCACATCTCCGGATTGCGGGCCGGAGCAAAACCATCGAGATAAAACGCATCGAACCGCCACTGGCTTTTCAGCAACTGCGGCAACACGGTGTTGACATCATCGAACACCAAAATCAATTCGATGCGGCCATTGGCAAACGTCAGCCTATGCCAGTTACGCAGTAGCGGTGGGTATTGTTCGCAGAGCGATTGCGATAACTCGTTCAGGGACGCAAAGCCATGTAGTGCGCGCTGCAAATCCGCGGCCGTCAGCGGAAAACCTTCAATGGAAAAATAGCGCAGGCATTTTTCTTTCGGCGCATGCGCGAGAAAAGCTTGGGCTGTCAGCAGAAAGTTCAAACCGGTGCCAAAGCCGGTTTCCAACAACTGGAAATCGGCGCCAGGAAAATCGGCGAAACGTTGCGGCAGACCATTGCCGTTCAGATAGATATAGTTCGATTCATCGAGGCCGCCAGCGCGGGAGAAATACACGTCCTGGAATTGACAAGAGTAGGGGATATTGCCATCGAGAAATTCGATGGCGGCCGGGGTGACAGTTGCGGTCGTCATTTCAGTGGCGTTTCGATGCCGCCAGCAGAGCGTTAACGGCGAATCAGTTTCAGGAATTCGTTACGCGTCGCTTGCGATTTGCGGAAGTAACCGAGCATTACCGAGGTGGTCATCACCGAGTTCTGTTTTTCAACACCGCGCATCATCATGCACAGGTGTTTGGCCTCGACGACGACAGCAACGCCCTTGGCATTGGTCACCTGCATGACTGCCTCGGCGATTTGCTTGGTCATCGTTTCCTGGATTTGCATACGACGCGCAAACATGTCGGTGATGCGGGCAATTTTCGACAGGCCCAGTACCTTGCCGGAAGGCAGATAAGCGACATGCACCTTGCCGATAAACGGCAACAGATGATGCTCGCACATTGAGTAAAGCTCAATGTCCTGAACGATCACCATTTCATCGGATTCCGATTCGAAAATGGCGTTGTTGACGATTTCATCCAGCGACTGACTGTAACCACGGGTCAGAAATTGCATGGCCTTGGCAGCGCGCATCGGCGTATCGCGCAGGCCTTCGCGCTGGACGTTTTCGCCCAATAGCCCAAGGATTTCGGTGTAATGGGCGGCGATTTTCGCGGTGGTATCGGTCATTCTCGGTGTCCTCGGCCAAGGGGGGCGTATGATAGCGCATTCGTCTTTCGAATGGCCGGGCTTATACGGCCTCTAATCGGGATTCGTCCATCCATGTCGTTTGCCTGCCGCAGCGGCTGCGCTGCCTGCTGTATTGCGCCAAGCATCAGCAGCCCGATTCCCGGCATGCCGAACGGCAAACCGGCAGGCGTTCCTTGCGTGCAACTCGATGAATCCCTGCATTGCCAATTGTTTGGCAAACCGGAACGACCGACGGTTTGTCGTGGCCTGCAACCGAGTCAGGAGATGTGTGGCGACACCCGTGAGCAAGCGATGGCACACCTGATTTGGTTAGAGTGTGCGACGGCGTGAGTTTCAGGCAGGTTGTTTAAATAACTGCTTGATGCCACGCAGAGCCTGTCGGGTGCGCTCCTCGTTTTCAATTAACGCAAAACGCACGTATTGATCGCCATACTCGCCAAAACCGATGCCGGGGCTGACCGCAACCTTGGCTTTTTCCAGCAACAGTTTTGCGAAACCTAGCGAGCCAAGTTCCTGCCATTGCGCCGGAATCTTTGCCCAGACAAACATCGTCGCTTTCGGTTTTTCCACCGGCCAGCCGAGTTGATTCAGGCCATTGCAGAGTACGTCGCGGCGCTTGCGATACACCTCAGTGATGTCCGCGACGCATTGTTGCGGACCTTCCAGGGCTTGAATCGCGGCCACTTGAATCGGCGTGAACATGCCGTAGTCGTGGTAGCTCTTGATCCGGCCCAGGGCGTTCACCAATTGCTCGTTGCCGCACATAAAGCCAACGCGCCAGCCGGGCATGTTGTAACTTTTCGACAGGGTAAAAAACTCGACGGCGATATCGCGGGCGCCTTCGACCTGCAGCAGCGACGGCGCTTGGTAGCCGTCGAACACGATATCGGCGTAGGCCAAATCGTGTACCAGCCAGACTTTGTACTCTTTGCAAATGGCGACGATGCGTTCGAAAAAACCGTCCGGTACGCAAGCCGTCGTCGGGTTGGCCGGAAAATTCAAAATCAGCATTTTCGGTTTCGGGTAATGGGTACGCAGCGCTTCTTCGAGTTGCGCTGGGAACGCCTCGGGATCCGTCATTGGCACACTACGCACATCGGCGCCGGCGATCACCGGACCGTAAATATGAATCGGGTAAGAGGGGTTCGGCACCAGCACCGTGTCACCCCGATCGAGCAGCGCCAAACATAGGTGAGCGATGCCTTCTTTCGAGCCTATCGTGACAATCGCTTCTTTTTCCGGATTCAGGCTGACCTGGTAGCGGCGCTGATACCAGTCAGTAATCGCTTTGCGCAGACGTGGAATGCCTTTCGACACTGAATAGCGATGGGTACTGGGTTTTTGAATGGTCTCGACCAGCTTGGCGACGATATGCGGCGGCGTCGCGCCGTCCGGGTTACCCATGCTGAAATCGATGATGTCATCGCCGCGCCGACGCGCTGCCATTTTCAGGTCGCCAATAACGTTGAATACATAAGGCGGCAGGCGTTTCAGGCGCGAAGTTTCCATGTTGGGCAAAACCATTCCGAAGAGTGAAAGGGGCCGTCGATTCTATGGGGAGTCTGGTCTGACGACAATGAAGCTTTGGCATATGGCGGCGAAATATTTTTTTCGCGTAAGCTGGTGTGATGTCGAGTGTTGAATCGGATGCAAGCCAGTGCAGATTTTCCGTTGTATGTTGATATGGGTTTGCTTGTTGATCAGCAGCGCGCCATTTGCCGACGACCCGATGATCAGCAAGGTGCTGGTGCTGAAGTCAGAAAGGAAAATGCAGTTACTGGCTGGTGAATCTGTAGCACGCGAATACCGGATATCACTGGGCGACAATCCTATCGGCCACAAACAGCAACAAGGGGATGAACGGACTCCGGAAGGCCATTACTTGATCGATTTTCGTAATCCGCAAAGCCGATACCATCGTTCGCTGCACATCACCTACCCGAATGCAGTGGACAAACAAAACGCCAAAACCCGCGGTGTGTCACCGGGCGGCGATATTTTCATTCATGGTTTGCCGAATGGTATGGGGTGGATGGAGTCGGCATTCGTTGGTCGCGACTGGACCGATGGTTGTATCGCCGTGACGAACGCCGAAATCGAAGAGATCTGGCGCTTGGTCAAGAACGGCACACCGATAGAAATTCGACCGTAAGTATTCGAGCTTCGCGACTGTTATAACGTCAACGCGTCACTCCCGCGTAGGCGGGAGTCCAGAGGTGGTCAATTGTTCAGGGATGGATTCCCGCTTTCGCGGGAATGACGGAATCTAAGCCGTAACGGGAGTTCCCCCGGCTCTGCCGGGGTGGCAGCAGCAGTTTGACAATTACTGGAGTCCATAACGGAAACTCCGAAACGTGAGCCGCCAAGCAACACGAATCGGAGAAACCGAAATGGACGAGTTTGAAAGCCTAAGCCACTCAAAGTGGGAGTGCAAATACCATGTAGTATTTATTCCGAAGTGCCGTCGAAGGACGCTGTATAAGCAACTGCGACCGCATCTCGGAGAGATATTCCATAAACTGGCCGCGCGGAAGGAATGCCGGATCGAAGAGGGGCATGTGATGCCAGATCATGTGCATATGCTGATTTCGATACCACCGAAACATGCGGTGTCGCAGGTAGTGGGTTTTATCAAGGGAAAGAGCGCCATACATCTAGCGCGAGTATATGGAGAACGAAAGCAAAATTTTATCGGTCAACACTTTTGGGCGAGGGGTACTTCGTTTCGACAGTGGGGCGAGACGAAGAGACAATTCGAGAGTACATCCGGAACCAGGAAAAAGAGGATGAGCGCCTCGAACAAATGAAGCTGTGGAGTTGAGAGGCCACCGTCAAGGTGGCAGAAAATACGCGGGGCCGCGTTAGCGACCCCGAACAAGCCGCTTCGAGCGGCTCACAAATTTAAAGCCCCCGGCTTTGCCGGGGGATATTTACTCAGGTAATTAAGGGAAGTTTTGATGTTCACAAAGATCGAAACATTTAAACGTTGACGGTTTGCCCGCGCAGCGCCTGCACCAATTGCTTGAACAGTTTCGGGTTGGCGCAGACGATGCCGTTGCTGCCGGTAAAGTCGCTGCCGCCACTCATGTCGGTGACGATACCACCGGCTTCCTGGACCATCAGTGCACCGGCCGCGACGTCCCAGAGTTTGATGCCGTATTCCCAGTAACCGTCAAAACGACCAGCAGCGACATAAGCCAGATCCAACGCGGCAGATCCCATCCGGCGAATATCGCTGCATTGCGGGTAGACGTTATTCAGTTCGGTCAGGTATTTATCCAGCGGTACGGCACTGTGGAATGGCAGCGCTGTTGCCAACATGGCTTGGTCCAAACGCAGCTTGTTGGCAACGCGAATGCGTTTTTCGTTCAATGCGGCGCCACCACCACGGCTGGCAGTGAACAACTCATCACGCAGTGGATCGTAAATCAGGCCATGTTCGATACGGCCTTTGATGCGGGCAGCCATGGAAATACAGAAATGCGGCAGGCCATGCAGGTAATTGCTGGTGCCGTCGAGCGGATCGATGATCCAGACGACTTCGGCATCGCCGCGTTGCTCGCCACTTTCTTCGGCGAGAAAACCGTGATCGGGATAGGACTTCAGGATGGTTTCGATGATGATTTGTTCGGCTTTCTGGTCAGCAGCCGTTACATAGTCATTGCGTCCTTTGACATTGGCCTTGAGGTTGTCGAGATTCTCCATTGAGCGGAGCAGGCTATTACCGGCGGCACGAGCCGCACGTGTTGCAATCGTGAGCAAAGGATGCATGGCGAAACCGTATTGTCAAAAAGAGCGGGAAAAAGCGGGGGCGAATGATAGCAAAGCCTGAAACGTTCAGCCAAAGATTTAAGCGTGGATAATCGCTTTATGGCGGATAAGCGCTTGCACGTTTGCTATCATTTGCACCCTTTCCTGTAGCCAATCAGCACCGCCGTCTTGGAAAACATCCGCATCGTTTTGAGTCATCCCCAGCATCCGGGCAACATCGGCGCGGTCGCCCGTGCCATGAAAACCATGGGTCTGACCGATTTGCGGCTGGTCAATCCCTGCGAAGACCCGACCGGTGAGTCGCGGGCCAGAGCGCGTGGCGGGCTCGATATCCTCGAAGCGGCGAAAATCCACAGCAGCTTGGAAGAAGCGGTCGCCGGTTGTCACACCGTTATCGGTACCTCGGCCCGGATGCGCGGCCTGCAATACGTCGTGCAAGACCCGCATCAACTGGCCCAGGATTTGGCCAAGAATGCATCAATGTTGCCGGCTGCACTGTTGTTTGGCCGGGAGGCGCACGGCCTGTTTAATGAAGAGCTGGCGCTCTGCCACCGACAGATTTATATCCCGGCCAATCCCGAATACAGCTCTCTGAACCTCGGTTCCGCCGTACAAATTATCGCTTATGAACTGCGCATGGCGTTTCTGCGCCATGAACCGCTGCCTGTTGATCAGGGGGATTTGCGCGATTTGCCGGCATCCAGTGAGCATATGGATGAGCTTTTTTCGCATATGCACAAGCTGGCAACGCGAGTAGAGTTTTTGAAACCGACCGCATCGGAAAAACTGTTCTCACGCCTGCGTCGCTTGTATTTGCGTGCCCAACCGACGCTGCGCGAAGTCAATATTCTGCGCGGCATCATGCGCGCCACCGAAGAGAAGCTCGACGAACGCTGAGCGTAAACGAGGAGCATCATGTTTCAACGCATCCGCGAAGATATCCGCAATGTCAAAAGCCACGACCCGGCCGCCCGCAACGCCTGGGACGTGCTGACCAATTACCCAGGTTTGCAGGCAATTTGGTGGCATTGCTTCACCCATCGGTTGTGGCATTGGAACCTACGCTGGCTGGCGCGTTGGCTATCAACCTGGGCGCGGTTTTTCACCGGCGTTGAAATCCATCCAGCGGCGAAAATCGGCCGTCGGGTGTTGATCGATCACGGTATGGGCGTCGTCATTGGCGAAACCGCCGAAGTCGGCGATGACTGCACACTTTATCAGGGCGTCACGCTCGGTGGCACCAGTCTCGATCACGGCAAACGCCATCCGACGCTCGGCAAAGGTGTTGTCGTGGGCGCTGGCGCCAAAGTGCTCGGCGGATTTGTGGTCGGCGATAACGCCCGTGTCGGCTCCAACGCTGTCGTCGTCAAAGAGGTGCCGGCCGGCGCCACCGTCGTCGGCATTCCCGGCAAAATCGTCGGTGCCGAGCAAAGCCGAAAAGCCCAGTTCAAGCCCTATGGTGTTGACGGCATGAGCGATCCGTTGAGCCCTGCGCTCGCTGGCTTGCTGCGCCATATCGCCGCGATGGACGCCCGCATCAAGGTGATGGATAGGGCGTTGACCGAGCAGGGCTTGTGTCAGGATGAAGGCGATTTGCCACCGCTCGATAAAGCACTATTCAAGCCGCTGATCGATGAAATGGATGCCGATGGCATCGACTACTACATTTGATTGTCAACCTCGGAAAGCTGCTGTAACTGACTGAAATATTGAGGTTTATCAAGTTTTGATACCTATGATGACCGTCAGGCAAAATAATTTAGTGTTTTACTCGGTTATTACGTATAATTACCTGAGTGTTTAGCTCGGGTTTAGTCGATATGAAACTCAGCACCAAAGGGCGTTACGCCGTGACCGCGATGCTTGATTTGGCTCTGCATTACGACAAGGGCCACACCGCACTGTCGGAAATTTCCGCCCGTCAGGGCATCAGCCTGTCCTACTTGGAGCAGTTGTTTGCCCAGTTGCGTCGCGACGGTCTGGTGACCAGTTCACGCGGTCCCGGTGGCGGTTATCGACTCGGTCGTGAGGCCGGCGAGATTTCCGTAGCCGAAGTGATCAACGCCGTGCACGAGAATATCGACGCCACCCGCTGTGGCGGCAAAGGCACCTGCCAGGACGGTGAGGAATGCCTGACCCACAAGCTGTGGGAAGACTTGAGCGGACAGATTCATGATTTCTTGAGCAGCATTTCGCTGGCGCAGGTCATTGAGCGTCGCGAAGTGAAAAAGATTGCCCATCGCCAGGATCGTCAGGACGCGAAAAATCGTATCCCTGTTGCGGTGGATGAAGGCGCGGAGCAATCCGTGCCGGTCGTATGACGAGAGCCAAAGGGTATCCAGCAATATGAACTTACCGATTTATTTTGATTACTCGGCAACTTGCCCGGTCGATCCGCGCGTCGCTGAGAAAATGATGCAGTATCTGGTGCCGACCGGCACGTTCGGCAACCCGGCCTCGCGTTCACATAAATTTGGCTGGCAGGCTGAAGAAGCCGTCGAAGAAGCTCGTCAACACGTCGCCGATTTGTTGAACGCCGACCCGCGTGAAATCGTCTGGACTTCCGGCGCCACCGAATCCGATAACCTGGCGATCAAAGGTGTTGCCGAGTTTTATAAAGACAAAGGCAAGCACATCGTCACCTGCAAAACCGAGCACAAAGCGGTGCTCGATACCTGTCGCTATCTGGAAGGGCAGGGTTTTGATGTGACTTATCTCGAGCCGGAAAGCAACGGCTTGATTGATCTGGACAAGCTGAAAGCGGCGCTGCGCGACGACACGATTCTGGTGTCGATCATGCACGTCAACAATGAGATCGGTGTCATTCAGGACATTGATGCGATTGGCGAAATCACGCGCGAACGCGGCATTCTGTTCCATACCGATGCGGCGCAGTCAGCCGGCAAAATTCCACTGGATGTGCAGAAAACCAAAGTCGATTTGATTTCGCTGACCAGTCACAAAATTTACGGCCCGAAAGGCATCGGCGCACTCTACGTACGTCGCAAGCCGCGCGTTCGTATCGCCGCCCAAATGCATGGCGGTGGTCATGAGCGAGGTATGCGTTCCGGTACCTTGCCGACCCATCAAATCGTCGGCATGGGCGAAGCCTATCGTATCGCCAAGCTGGAAATGGCGACCGAAGCCGAGCGCATGTTGGCGCTGCGTCAGCGTTTCCTGAGTAAGATCAGCGACCTGGAAGAAGTGCATATCAATGGCGACTTGGTACACCGGGTGCCGGGCAATCTGAACGTCAGCTTCAACTTTGTTGAGGGCGAATCGCTGATCATGGCGCTGAAAGATCTGGCGGTTTCTTCCGGTTCGGCCTGTACTTCGGCCAGCCTTGAGCCATCCTATGTACTGCGCGCCTTGGGTCGTTCCGATGAACTGGCGCACAGCAGTCTGCGTTTTACCTTTGGCCGCTTCACTACCGAAGAAGAAGTCGATTACGCGGCCGAGCAGTTGCATTCAGCGGTGACCCGTTTGCGCGAAATGTCGCCGCTGTGGGAAATGTACAAGGACGGCATTGATTTGAATCAGGTTGAGTGGGCTGCGCATTAAGCCACCAACCAAACCGTATTAGACGAGGTGAATCATGGCATACAGTGACAAGGTCATTGACCATTACGAAAATCCGCGCAACGTCGGTTCGCTGGACAAGGCGGACAACAATGTCGGCACCGGCATGGTTGGTGCGCCAGCCTGCGGCGACGTCATGAAGCTGCAGATCAAAGTCGGTGATGATGGCCGCATCCAGGATGCGCGTTTCAAGACTTATGGTTGCGGTTCGGCCATTGCGTCGTCGTCGCTGGTGACCGAGTGGGTCAAAGGCAAGACGCTGGACGAAGCGGCTCAAATTAAAAATACCGATATCGCCCAAGAGCTGGCTTTGCCGCCGGTCAAGATCCATTGCTCGGTATTGGCCGAAGATGCGATCAAGGCAGCGGTTGCCGATTACAAGCGCAAGCGCGAACAGCAAAGCAACTAAGAGCGAGTCGTCTGTGGCCATTACATTATCGGAAAGTGCTGCCGAACGTGTGCGCCGGTTTTTGCAAAACCGGGGCAAGGGCTTCGGCGTACGCCTGGGCGTAAAAACCACCGGTTGTTCCGGCTTGTCCTACGTGCTGGAGTTTGTCGATGAAGTCTCTGATGACGACGAGATCTTCACGGATCGTGGCGTTAACGTCATCATCGACAAGAAGAGCCTGGTATTTCTTGACGGTACACAACTCGATTTCGTCAAGGAAGGCCTGAACGAAGGGTTCAAGTTCGAGAACCCGAACGTCAAAGGCGAATGCGGTTGTGGCGAAAGCTTCACGGTCTAACGCGTGTCCGCCACTCATCAGTATTTCCCCCTATTCGGATTGCCGGTCAGCTTTGAGGTCGATCAGGACGAGCTGACCCGGCGTTATCGTGAGCTGCAAAAATCGGTGCATCCTGACCGTTATGCCCATGCTGGCGAGCGGGAAAAAATGCTGGCGATGAGCGAAGCCGCGCGCATCAACGATGCCTATCAAACCTTGCGCGATCCGGTTAAACGTGCCCGCTATCTGCTCGAGCTGTCTGGCGGCAAATGGCAGGACGAACAGACCATTGCCGACCCGGAATTTCTGATGGCGCAATTGGAGCTGCGCGAAGAGCTGGAAGAGGCGACTGACGCCGATGACTTGGATGCACTGGAAGCACTGGCTGATCGCATTGCCAAACAACAGCAGAGCCAAGAAAAAATTCTGGCGCGCGAGTTTTCAGACGTCGACCAATTGCACCTGGTCAATGGCAAGCGCGAAATCCAGAAACTGATGTTCTATCGCAAGTTAAGAGAAGAAACCGAACGCGCAATCAGCGCTGTGATGGATCAATTGTAAAAGCAGGCTTTTCATGTCCTTACTGCAAATCGCCGAACCCGGAATGAGCAGCGCGCCGCATCAGCATCGGCTCGCCGCCGGTATTGATCTCGGCACCACCAATTCCCTTATCGCCACCGTACGCAGCGGTCTCGCGGAAACCTTGCCCGATGCCCGTGGCGAACATTTGTTGCCTTCAGCGGTTCGCTTCGCCGAATCCGGCATCGAAGTCGGCCGCGAAGTGCGAGACAGCGCCGCCAGCGACCCGAGCAATACGATTTTATCGATCAAGCGTTTGATGGGGCGCGGTCGCGAAGATATCGAACGCTTGCCTGGCCACAAGGCGTTGACGTTTGCGCAAACCGAAGAAGGTCTGCCTGCGATTGTTACCGCCGGTGGTGAGAAAACCGCCGTGGAAATTTCCGCAGAAATTCTGCGGGTGCTGGCCAAGCGCGGCGAAGCGGCGCTCGGTGGCGAATTGCAAGGCGTGGTCATTACCGTGCCGGCTTATTTCGATGACGCCCAGCGTCAGGCAACGAAAGATGCGGCGAGTCTTGCCGGTTTGAAAGTGCTGCGTTTGTTGAATGAACCGACTGCGGCAGCAGTCGCTTACGGCCTCGATAAAGACATCGAACAAAGCGGCAGCGCCGAAGGGGTATTCGCCGTTTATGATTTGGGCGGAGGCACTTTCGATATCTCCATTCTGCGTTTGTCGAAAGGTGTATTCGAAGTGCTGGCAACTGGCGGTGATAGCGCACTGGGCGGCGATGATGTCGATCAATTGCTGGTCGATGCCTTGCGTAGAGACGCCGACATTGAAGAAAGCATTGATGGCAAAACGCTGCGTACGCTGTTGCAGCTGGCGCGCGAAGTCAAAGAGTGTTTGAGTTCGCAGGAACAGATTACGATCAATGTCTTGGGCCGAAAAGAAGTTACGCTTACCCGCGAACGGTTGAAGCAGATCGCCGAGCCCCTGATCAAAAAAACCTTGCTGGCTTGTCGTCGTTGTTTGCGGGATGCGCAAGTCAGCATTGAAGATATTCAGCAAGTGGTCATGGTTGGCGGTTCAACGCGAATGCCAGCGGTGCGCGAAGCCGTTGGCGAGTTTTTCCAGCGTGAAGTGCTGACCAGCATCGACCCGGACAAGGTCGTTGCGATTGGCGCGGCGATTCAGGCCAATATCCTGATCGGTAATCGCAATGACAGCGATATGTTGTTGCTCGATGTCATTCCGCTGTCGCTGGGTATTGAAACGATGGGCGGGCTGGTCGAGAAGATCATCAGCCGCAACACGACGATTCCGGTGACACGTGCCCAGGAATTCACCACCTACGCTGACGGTCAAACGGCAATGAGCGTTCATGTGCTGCAGGGTGAGCGCGAGCTGGTCCAGGACTGTCGTTCGCTGGCCCGTTTTACCTTGCAGGGCATTCCGGCAATGGTGGCTGGTGCCGCCCGTATCCGGGTGGAGTTTCAGGTCGACGCCGATGGTTTGCTGAGCGTCAGCGCCCAGGAGACGAGCACCGGCGTGCAGGCCGCGATTCAGGTCAAACCGTCCTATGGTTTGAGCGAAGAGCGCATCCGCGAGATGCTGCAATCCTCAATGGCGCACGCCGAAGAAGACATGCAAGCCCGGATGCTGCGCGAAGCCCAGGTTGACGCTGAGCGGGTGATTGCCGCGCTGCGTGCCGCCTTGCGTGCAGATGGTCACCTGTTGACCGATAATGAACGCCAGGATCTGCATACCGCGATCAACACGCTGGAGCACACGATTCAGCGCGGTACCGCGGCCGAAATCAAAACCGGTATCGAACAACTTGACGCCGCATCGGCGAAATTCGCGGCTTTGCGCATGGATCGCAGCATTGCCAATGCCCTGGTCGGCAAAACGCTCGACAAGCTATAAGGTTCAGCATGCCCAAGATTACCTTTTTACCGAATGAAGAACTGTGTCCGGACGGCAAAGTCGTCGAGGCGGCAACCGATGAAACCATTCTCGATGTGGCGCTGAAAAACGGCATCGATATCGACCACGCCTGCGAGATGTCCTGTGCCTGCACGACCTGCCATGTTGTGATCAAGGAGGGCTTCAATAGCCTGGAGCCCAGCGACGAAGATGAAGACGACATGCTCGACAAGGCCTGGGGCCTGACTCCAACCAGCCGGCTCAGCTGCCAAGCCAAGGTTGCCGACAAGGACCTGGTTGTCGAGATTCCGAAGTACACCATCAATCTGGCGTCGGAGCGACACTGATGAAGCTGAAATGGACTGACGTGCTGGATATTGCCATCGCGCTGCAGGAAGCCCACCCGGACGTGGACCCGCGCTACGTCAATTTCGTCGACCTGCGTAACTGGGTGCTGGCGCTGCCGGAATTTGCCGACGACCCGGCTCGCAGCGGTGAAAAGATTCTGGAAGCGATTCAACTGGCCTGGATGGAAGAGGCCGATTGAGTGCTGTTGACGAGCCACCAGCGGGCCTCTTGGGCAGGCTGGAATGGCCGGCAAATTTCCTGGATTAATTCTTGCATTTCACCGAAAAATCATTAAGATAGCGGCCTCTTTTCGGGTCGTTAGCTCAGTCGGTAGAGCAGCGGACTTTTAATCCGTTGGTCCCGCGTTCGAGTCGCGGACGACCCACCAAATTGAACAAAAAGGCCAGCATCTTGCTGGCCTTTTTGTTTTCCGGTTTTTTGCTGTTCACGGCGTTTCTTCGCGCCGCGCTTGCATTTATGCGCATTCATCCCAATGAATAAGGTTTAGCTTTTGGATTGGCGCGTCGGCGCAGTCATCCGCCTGCGATGTCAACGCCCAGGCGTTTTTCTGAACTTCGGTGCGTTTGAGCAGTCTTCCGCTGGATGATTAGGCGAGATGATTGGTTAACCACCTGAACCGGGATCGGAATGATGAAAAAAAGTTTCTTTTATTTTGTTGTGGTGTTTGCCCTCGGTGTCATGGCCACGTTTGCCTGGCAGCGCTATCAGTCGGAAAACCCGCACGCGGATTTGCCGGCACTGAAAACCACGGTAGCGAACATATCGGGTTCACCGTCAACGATCGCATTGCCGAATTTTGCCGAAATCGTTGAGCGAGTCGGCCCGGCCGTTGTCCATATTTCGGTCGAAAGCAAATTGAGCGCCCGTCAGCGGCAGTCGCCGTTCGGCAATATCGATCCGGATGATCCGTTCTACGAATTTTTCAAACGCTTTATGCCGAATCATCCACCACGCGATCGCATCGTTCGCGGCATGGGTTCTGGATTTATCGTCAGTGCCGATGGCTACGTGTACACCAATGCTCACGTCGTTGAAGGCGCCGACAAAGTGACGGTGAAACTGACCGATCAGCGCGAGTTTCAGGCGGAAGTGGTGGGCATTGATAAACCCACCGACGTCGCGTTGTTGAAAATCGACGCAGCGGATCTGCCCAACGTGGTGATTGGCGATCCGGCGCAAGTGCCGGTAGGAGAGTGGGTGTTGGCTATCGGCGCGCCGTTTGGTTTTGAAAATTCGGTAACCGCTGGCATCGTTTCGGCGAAATCGCGCTCGCTGCCGGATGAAAGCTATGTGCCATTCATTCAAACCGATGTCGCGATCAATCCCGGTAATTCCGGTGGTCCGCTGCTGAATCTGAAAGGCGAAGTGATCGGCGTCAATTCGCAAATCTATTCACGTTCCGGTGGCTACCAAGGCTTGTCATTCGCGATTCCGATTGATGTCGTCAATCGCGTTACCGAGCAACTGCAAAAGACCGGTAAAGTGTCGCGCGGTTATCTCGGTGTCGGTATTCAGTCGCTGAATCAGGCGCTGGCGAAATCCTTCGGTCTGGATCATGTCAACGGTGCACTGGTCACGTCAGTTGAAAAAGGTGGCGCCGCCGACAAGGCTGGTGTTCAGGTGTCCGATATCATCATTGAATTCAATGGCCAGAAAGTGCGAGATGCCGGCGCGCTGCCACCATTGGTGGGCGCGGTAACGCCGGGTGAAGAAATCGAGGTCGTGGTTTGGCGCGACGGCGATGAAAAAACGCTGACGATCACCGTTGGGGAGTTGAGTGGTGATGAAACGCCGGTAGCCGCAAAGCCGGGCAAAGAACAGTCGCTCGATGACTGGGGTTTGGCGGTGCGTAACCTGAGCGATGACGAGTTGGCAGAGCAGGGCGTTGAACAAGCTGTCGTGATTACCGATGTGGATGGCCCGGCCGCCAATGCCGGTTTGCAAGCGGGCGACTTGGTGCTTGCGGTTAATGGCCGTGAGGTCGGCAATGTCACGGAGCTGGAAAAACTGCTGAACGATCGAAAAAATACTGCCGCCTTGTTGATTCAGCGTGGTCAGGCGCGCTTGTTTGTTGCTTTGACTCGCGGTAAATAAGTGATTAAAGGAAAAAAGGGGGCTGGCAAATCCAGCCCCCTTTTTATTTGGGGAAGCACAACAGAACTCTCTTAGAACTTGAACTCGGCCCAGATCCATAATTTGTCGGTGTCTACCGAGAAATCGTCTGCCTGATATTGCGCCAGCTTGAGTCCGGTAGCGAATTGCTTGGTCCAGGATTTATTCGCCAGCAATCCGAATTCCGAACCGTAGTCACCACCGCCGCGGTCGGCACTGAAGTCATGAAACTCGGCGATTAATTTGATGCCCGCCACCGTGGCGCTGAAAACCAGCTGGTTATCGACCAGTCCATTCGCCGGAGTGGTCAGAAATTGATCGCTCCAGCCATTGAATGCATGCAGGGTCGCCAGCGGCGTTTGGAAAGCTTGGGCGCCATTGCCGCTCAACACCTCATGTTTCAGGTTGATTTGAACACTTTGATACTGCCAACCGAAGTCGAGCAGAAGATAATCGAGGTCAAACGAAGCGGGATTATCGGCATAGTCCTGTTGCCGGGCGAACTCAGCCGCATAGTGCCAAGCCTGTTCGCCGCCAGGTTTGAACTGACCGGCAAAACGCAGGCCGATGGTGCTGGTCGACAAATTGGCGTTGTCGTCAAAGTCGAGAAAATAGCCGTAGCCACTCAGGGCGCCGAGCGCAAAACCATCGTATTTGACGTTGATGATGGGAGACTGCATCCGGTAGTCGCCAAGCGGATGGTCGTCACCGAATATCCGGTTGGCGTTGCTCAAATAGGCGAACGTGATCGTGGTGTTTGTCAGCGATTTATTGTTGACGCTGAAGCCGTCGAACGTTTGTTCGTTCTGACGCCAGCCGACATTGCCGATAAAGCGATGATTATCGAGAACCAGACGCTGCCGGCCGTATTTCAACGTTGTGTCGGCAAATCCTTGATAGTCGATATACGCTTGGTTGATTTCTCGGTACTCCGGATCGGCGATAACCGAATATGTCGTCTCGCCATTGGTTGTGCTGTGGTAATCGCCGTCAACGGTTTCATTGGCCTCGAACTCGATGCCGGCACTCCACCCTGACAGCGCAGCCGTTTGATAGCCAAGCCTGGTCCGCAGTGTCAGCGCTGAGGCGTCTTGCAGCGCATTGTCCTGGTCCACTTGCTCATAACGCAGCCGTAAATCCAGGTTGGTTTTGCCGTTACTGATGGCGTCAGCCAATACATTGGCAGCGGCCGGTTGTGTCGCGAATGCCACTGCCAATGTAAGCAGGGAAAGTTTTTTGGGATTGTTCATCGAGTGCTCCTGATAGCCATGCCAATCTGAATTAATACTGCAACGACTCAGCGTCTTGATGATGCAAAGTGTCGCCGGAAAAGTCGCATGGAAAATTGATCTTTGACGACTCGCACAGAGATTGTTACCGACTCCCGCACAAAGTTGACGGATATCAAATTCGACATTGCTTCCGATTGTTACCCGACAGTTACTGGCGAAAAAATCGGCGTGTACAGGTGCTGTACAAAACAGCTATTGAACTAAATCCGGTGTGTGATATACATGTTTTTGATCACGATCATTGCAGCCAAGTGGTGAACGTGATTTGGAAGGGAGCCCTGATAAATTATTTGTCGGGAATAAGTCGGGCGCGCAACAGCAAAACCAATGCTCTGCGCAGTAACAACGAAGAAGGTTTAAGTACTATGTCAAATCGCGAAATGGGGACCGTTAAGTGGTTTAACGATGAGAAAGGCTTCGGCTTTATCAAGCGTGAAGCCGGCGGTAATGATGTGTTTGTGCATCACACACAAATCATGGCCGATGGTCGTCGCACCTTGCAGGACGGACAGCGGGTCGAATTCTCGGTCGGGCAGGGGCCGAAAGGTTTGCAGGCGCAAGAGGTTCGTGCCCTGTAAGCACAATGAAATCAGTTGCATGGCCAGCGTTCGCTGGCCATTTTTTTGGCGGGTAATTGTACCGTTGACCCAAATACCGGTTTGGCGCCATGCTGAGCCGATGACTTCCCGTATAATCCGAAATATCACCCGTTAGCCAGGTATTGCTGAATCACTATGACCGCCGTTCCCGCTGAAGTCTGTATCACTGTTCCGGTCACCCAGCCGCCGAAGGATTTCGCCAGCGCTGACAAAGAAGCGCTGCGCGAGCGCATCAAGGCCCGGCTGAAGGCCGAGAACGCGGTGCTGGTCACCCATTATTATACCGACCCGGATTTGCAGCAGCTGACCGAGGAGACCGGTGGTTGTGTGTCCGATTCGCTGGAAATGGCCCGTTTCGGCAACAAACATCCGGCGACAACGCTGATTGTCTGCGGCGTGCGCTTCATGGGCGAAACGGCGAAAATCCTGACCCCGAACAAACGGGTGCTGATGCCGACATTGGAAGCAGAATGTTCGCTGGATCTTGGTTGTCCGATTGAGCCATTCAGTCAATTTTGCGATGAACACCCGGACCGCACGGTCGTCGTTTACGCCAATACCTCGGCAGCTGTCAAAGCCCGCGCTGACTGGGTCGTGACGTCGAGTATCGCGGTCGATGTCGTCGAACACCTGGCTGAGCGCGGCGAAAAACTGATTTGGGCGCCGGACCGTAACTTGGGTCGTTATATCCAGGAGAAAACCGGCGCCGATATGCTGCTCTGGAACGCCACCTGCGTTGTTCATGATGAATTCAAGGCCAAGGCGCTGGCCCAGGCCAAGGCCATCCACCCGGACGCCGCGGTGCTGGTGCACCCGGAATCACCGGAAGCCGTCATTGCCCTGGCCGATGCAGTTGGCTCGACCTCACAACTGATTCACGCGGCGCAGACGCTGCCGCATAAGAAACTGATCGTCGCCACCGATGGCGGTATTTTTTACAAAATGCAGCGCGCCGCACCCGATAAGGAATTTATCGTCGCGCCAACGGCCGGTCGCAGCGGAACTTGCCGCTCCTGCGCGCATTGCCCGTGGATGCGGATGAATGCGCTCGATAATCTCGCTGCCTGCTTCGATGAGCCCGGTCACGAAATATTTGTTGACGAAAAAATCATTCCCAAAGCGCTGCGTTCACTGCAACGTATGGTCGATTTTGCCAACGAGCGTGGCGTCAGTGCCGCCGGTCGGCGTTGAAACCGTTTCCCCCAAAGAAAAAAGAGGACGAACAATGAAAAAGTGGCTGATGATGACAGCGGTGGTCACAAGCCTGGGTTTCTCGGCAGCAACAGTGGCCGATGAGGCGTTGAAAGCAGCAGTCGATGCTCCGCATCGTGCGGAAAACGCCAAGCGTGATGATGCCCGTCACCCTTACGAAACGCTGACCTTCTTTGGTATCAAGCCAACAATGACCGTGGTTGAATTGTCGCCAGGCGGTGGTTGGTACACGGAAATTCTGGCTCCTTATCTGAAAGCACAGGGCAAGCTGGTTGCTGCCGGTTACGACCCGCAGGACAGCATCGAATATTTCCGTGTCAATGCCGCCAAATTCGATGAGAAGCTGAAAGCCAACCCGGAGTTATATGGCAAGGTTGAGGTAACGATTTTCGCACCGCCAGCCAAACTCGATTACGCCAAACCGGGCAGCGCCGACATGGTGCTGACTTTCCGCAATGTGCACAACTGGGTACGTCATGGCGACGAAGCGATGAAAGCGATTTTTCAAAGCGCTTACGATTCGCTGAAACCGGGTGGGGTGTTCGGTGTTGTCGAACACCGCTTGCCGGCCTCGATGAAACAGGATGCGCGCGCCAGCAGTGGCTATGTCCATGAACAATACGTCATCGACATGGCCAAGAGCGTCGGTTTCAAACTGGCCGAGAAATCGGAAATCAACGCCAACCCGAATGATACCGCCGATCATGAAGGTGGTGTTTGGGCACTGCCGCCAACCTTGCGCAACAAGGACAAAAATCGCGAGAAATATCAGGCGATTGGCGAAAGCGATCGGATGACGTTGAAGTTTGTTAAGCCGTAATTGTTAGTAGAAGCCATCTCAAAAACAGTCTGGGCGAAGATGAGGTGCACGAATAGGAGCGGAGGAACCGGAGTTTACAAGTAGTAAATGAGGATTGCTCACCACTTCCATGTGGTTCGCCCTCCAGGTTCCACGAAAATCCGCTTCTGGCGGATTTTTCCGAGCACCGCATTCGTGCAGATCAGCGAGCACCAGGCGTTTTTTGATGGCTTCTAGTGAAAAGGAGCCGCAAGGCTCCTTTTTTCGATATAGCAGGTGAGTTATGTATATTCCGCGTGCATATGCCATCAATGAGTTGGCTGAACAGCAGCACTTCATTCAACATCATCCACTGGCAACGTTGATTACCCGCCAGCAAGGTATTGTGCAGGCCGATCACATTCCAATGTTGATCAGCGAAAATGAGCCGATGCGTTTGCTTGGCCATGTTGCCCGCGCCAATCCGCTATGGCAGGAACATGACGCGCAGGAACCGGTATTGCTGATTTTTCAGGGCGCCGACGCTTATATTTCACCGAACTGGTATCCAAGCAAAGCGCTGCACGGCAAGGATGTACCAACCTGGAATTATCAGGCCGTGCATGTTTATGGCCGGTTAATCGTCCATGACGATGTTGTCTGGCTCAAAGATTTTCTGGAGAAACTGACCAATCAACACGAGTCGCGTTTTGCCTCGCCGTGGCAAGTCAGTGATGCGCCGGAAGACTACATGCAAAAAATGCTGAAAGCGATTGTCGGTATCGAGATCGTTGTCGAACGCATCGTCGGCAAATACAAGCTCAGCCAGAATCGGCAAACGGCAGATTGTCAGGGTGCCATCAATGGTTTGGCGGCCCAGCCTTCGGAAAAAGAAAAATTATTGTTGGCGGAAATGTGCCGGGTGAACGCGCTGACGCCGGAATAAGTTTTGTAAAAAAATCGGGCTGCCATTCTGGCAGCCCCACTGGAGTAGAGCCAAATCCATTATCCGAATCAAGCGGCGGCGCTGACTGCCTGTACTGCTTCACTGTCGTAATAAAACGCCGCCAGCGGCGGAAAGCCATTGAATTCCACTGCACTGTAGCTGGTCGTGTAGGCTCCGGTGCCGACGATGTAAATCCGGTCACCGGCATCCAGTGACAGCGGCATTTGATAGCGGAATTTTTCGTAGAGAATATCTGCGCTATCGCAAGTCGGGCCGGCCAGCACGACGGCATCGGTTTCCGCATTGTCGGCATCCTTGTTGGTGTAAATCGGGTATTTGATCGATTCGTCCAGCGTTTCGATCAGGCCACCAAATTTACCGGCATCAATGAATACCCAGCGGGCGCCTTCATCGCGCTTTTTCGACACCAGCACCACTTCGGTAACGAGCACACCGGCATCGGCAACCAGATAACGGCCCGGTTCCAGAATCAGTTTCACCGGTACGTGTTTGAAACGATCAGTCAGGGCCGCTTCAATGGCGTTGGCGTACTCGCGGATTTTCGGCGTTGAGTGCAGGTAATTGCCGGGCAGGCCACCGCCCATGTTGATCAAATCAAGGGCAATGCCATCGCGCCAAGCGGCATCGAAAATGGTTTTTACCCGATCCAGCGCTGCCGCCCAGGCATCCAGATCACGCTGCTGTGAACCGACATGGAACGACACGCCGCGTGGCCACAAGCCAAGTTCACGGGCTTGTTTGATCAGGCGGCTGGCCATTTCCGGCTCACAGCCGAATTTGCGCGACAGTGGCCAGTCGGCACCGGGACGATCTTCGGTCAAAACGCGGATGTAAACCTGCGCGCCGGGCGCTGCTTCGGCGATATGTTTCAAATCAGCAATCGAATCGGAGGCGAACAGGCGCACACCTTTTTGATAGAAGTAGGCGATGTCCTGTTTTTTCTTGATGGTGTTGCCGAAGCTGATGCGACTGGCGGCGACGCCTTCGGCCATCACTTTGTCGAGTTCATAGCGCGAGGCGATATCAAAGCAGCCGCCCTGATCGCGGACCAGACGAATCACTTCTTTCGACGGGTTGGCCTTGACCGCGTAATAGATGTTGCCGGTCGGGAAGGCGTCGGCAAGTTGTTCGTAGCGTTTGCGCACGATGGCGAGATCGACCAGCAGGCAAGGGGTCTGAATGGTTTCAGCGTGTTGTTGAAAAATAGCGTGGCGCGGAGCGCCCAGATGCGAAGCAAGGGTCATAGCGAAAATCCAAAACCGGTAAGAACCATACGGCTCGACGTCATCGCCGAACCCCGTACGTTTCGCCCTTAGCGCACCAGTTTTGTTTACCCCGGAGGGGTGAAGGTCTTGTCGGGCTATGCGCGGGCGCATGATAGGAATGGATGCATCATTATGCAAGGCCTTGCATGGATTTTTTTGCCGAGTTTCGTGGTCCAAGATTCTGTGCTGCTCGGAGCAGCATAGGGCTTACATTCAATTCGGGTGGGAAGGCGTGTAAACTTGCGCCCCTTGTGCCGTGAGGCAAGCCAGGAACGATACGAGATATGAGTTGGTTTGAACGCTTGATGCCGCGCATGAAAGAGCCGGCGACCGACAAGAAACGCTCTGTCCCGGAAGGGCTGTGGTCCAAATGCGAGCAGTGTAGCGTCGTGCTGTACCGGGCCGAACTGGAGCGCAACGTCGAAGTCTGCCCGAAGTGTGGCAATCACATGCGCATCTCGGCCCGCCGTCGTTTGGACGCGCTGCTGGATGTGGAAGGCCGCGAGGAAATCGCCAGCCAGCTGCAACCGGTCGATGTGCTGAAATTCAAGGACTCGAAGAAATACAAGGATCGTATCCAGTCCGCCCAGCAAAGCTCCGGCGAAAAAGACGCGTTGATCGTGTTCAAAGGTCAAATCAAAGGCGTGCCGGTCGTTGTTTGCGTATTCGAATTCTCCTTTATGGGCGGCTCGATGGGCTCGGTGGTCGGCGAGAAATTCGTCCGCGCCGTTAACCGCGCCATTGAAGACCAATGCGGGTTGATCTGTTTTTCCGCGTCTGGTGGCGCCCGTATGCAGGAGGCCTTGCTGAGTCTGATGCAGATGGCGAAAACCTCGGCAGCACTGGCCCGTCTGGCCCGTGAAGGCTTGCCTTATATTTCAGTGTTGACCGACCCGACCATGGGGGGCGTTTCGGCGTCGTTCGCGATGCTCGGTGATATCAATGTCGGCGAACCTGGCGCATTGATCGGCTTTGCCGGTCCACGCGTTATCGAGCAGACGGTGCGTGAAACGCTGCCGCCCGGCTTCCAGCGCTCGGAATTCCTGCTGGAAAAAGGCGCCATCGACATGATCATCGACCGCCGAGACATGCCGCAGCGTCTGGCTGGCGTGCTGGCCAAGTTCACCCATCGCGAACAACCAGCGGCCTGAGCCCGAATTGACCATGTCCATGCCGGCGCCAAGCCGAACCCTGGATGACTGGCTGGCGCTGCTGGAAAAGCGCCATCCAGTGGCCATCGAGCTGGGGCTGGAGCGGGTCGCTGATGTTGCTGGCAGGCTACTGAAATCCGAACGTCCACCGGTGATCACCGTCGCTGGCACCAACGGCAAAGGTTCGGTGGTAGCTACCTTGAAAACCCTGGCCCGCAAACATGGTTTGCGGGCCGGGGTTTATACCTCGCCTCATATTCTCCATTTCAACGAACGTATTGAAATCGATGGCCGTATCGCCAGCGATGCCGAGCTCGTGCACGCGTTTGAGGCTGTTGAAGCTGCCAGAGCCGGGGTTTCGCTTACTTATTTCGAATTCACGACGCTGGCCGCGTTCTGGCTATTCGACCAGCAGGCGCTCGATTTGCTGATTCTGGAAGTCGGTATGGGCGGCCGGCTCGATGCTGTCAATATCATCGATGCCGATGTCGCCGTAATCACGACTATCGACTTTGATCACATGGCCTTCCTTGGCGACACGCTGGAAGCGATTGCCAGTGAAAAAGCCGGGATCTGCCGGGCCGGCAAACCGGTGGTATTGGCCGATCCTGAGCGGCGTGAGCTGCTGTTGTCCGCGGTGCAGCCGCATGACGCCAAAGCGTATGCCATTGGTCTTGATTATCAATTTACCGTCAACGATGGCCAGTTCCGCTTCAGCGCCGGCGCCTTTGATTTGCGCGCAGCCGCGCCAACATTGGGCGCCGATTTGGTCGCTGCGGCGTTGATGGCGTTTCGCCTGCTTTTCCCGCAGCAATTGGACACCGACGCGTGCCGACAAGCGGTGGAGCAAGCGGCATTGGCCGGACGCTGGCAACAAATCGGGCAAAATCCGCCATGCTGGGTCGATATCGGCCATAATCCGCAGGCCAGCAAACGCTTGGCAGAACGCGCGAAAGCGGCTGGATTCTTACGCTGGCATCTGGTGGTCGGCATGCTGGCCGATAAAGATATCGTCGGTGTGCTGAAACCCTGGTTTGGTATGCAGCCGGTTTGGTATTTGAGCAATTTGAGCGGCTCGCGCGCTGCCAGCGCCAAACAACTGCAGGCGGCACTGCCGAGCGATGCTGAAACGCAGCAGTTTGCGACGCCGAATGAGGCCTTGCAGGCAGCGAAAGCGGCAGCGGCGGCTGGTGAGGCGATTCTGGTATTTGGTTCCTTCCTGACCGTGGCCGCCGTGCTCGATCAGGAATCTTCATTCAACAAAGGTGGTTAAGCAGTGGAAATTCGATTGAAAGAGCGATTGGTTGGCGCCCTGGTTATCGTCGCCATTGCCGTTGTCGTGTTGCCATGGATTTTCGATGACGAAAAATCGCAGACGGATTTCCAGAGCCAGATTCCTGATGCACCACCGCTGCCGCCAAGCCGGGTGGTGGAGCTGGCGCAGCCGCGACCGCTCGATGAACAAACCTATGATGACACCGTGATTGCCGACAAAACCCAAGCCGGCGAAGCCGATGCTGTCGACCACATGGGCGAAGCCGGTGGCCGCGACAATACCGCGTCTGAACAAGCGATAGTCGAGCAAGTGACAGAGCAAGCGCCGGCTTCCACCGATACGAAAACGGCGGACAACAGCGCAAAGCCTGACAACACCGCAAAAACAGCGGCGATCAGCGGCGGCTTTGTCGTGCAGCTCGGCAGTTTCGGCAACAAGGCTAATGCCGGCCGATTGGTCAGCGACCTGAAAAGCAAGGGCCTGGCTGCCTATATGCGTGATGACAAATCCGTGAAACCGGCGGTGTACCGGGTGTTGGTCGGCCCAACACTGGAGCGTGAGCAAGCCGAGCAAATGCAGGCCAAGGCCAAGTCGCTATCGGGCCTCAATCCGATTGTCGTGACTTACGATCCGCTCAAGCATTGATGCTGCGCAGCGAAGGGCAATGGGGTACAATGCGCGCCCTAGCGGACCATCCAGGTTTTGATAGTGCAGTGGATTGATTGGGCGATATTGGCAGCAATTGCGATTTCCGCCTTGATCTCTCTTTGGCGAGGCTTTGTGCGTGAAGCCGTGTCGCTGGCTGGATGGGTCGTTGCCTTTTTTGTCGCGCGTTTTTTCCATCTGTCGCTGGCACCCTATTTCGCTGACACCATCGCCTCTGAAGCGCTGCGCCGGGCATTGGCCTGGCTGATCATTTTCTTTGTGGTGTTATTCATTTGTTATCTGATTGCCTGGGCCATGTCGTCGTTGATCGACAAGGCCGGCTTGTCGGCGCCTGATCGGGCACTTGGCATGGCTTTCGGATTTTTGCGCGGCGTCGCCGTGTGTGCTTTGCTGATCATTGTTGCCAAGACCTTCACCCGCTTTCCGGAGGAAGATTGGTGGCAGCGTTCGCAATTCGTAGCGCCCCTGGAAACCATGGGCGATTGGTTCTTGGATGCATGGAACGAGCAAGTCGCGGGAGTTCCCTAAGTCATGTGCGGTATCGTAGGTATAGTCGGTAAATATCCGGTCAATCAGAGCATTTATGATGGCCTGACGGTGTTGCAACATCGTGGTCAGGACGCGGCCGGCATTGTCACCGAAAGTGGCGGGCGGATGTTCTTGCGCAAGGCCAATGGCATGGTGCGCGATGTGTTCCGTCAGGAGCACATGGAGCGTTTGCAGGGCAATATCGGTATCGGCCACTGCCGTTACCCCACTGCCGGCAGCCCAAGCTCGGCGGAAGCGCAGCCGCTGTATGTCAATTCGCCATACGGCATCGTGCTGGCACATAACGGCAACCTGACCAATTCCGAACAACTGAAACGCGAATTGTTCGAAACCGATCGCCGCCATATCAACACCCGCTCCGACTCGGAAGTGTTGCTGAACGTGCTGGCGCATGAGCTGCAAGTGGAAAACACCCTGAAGCTGACGCCGGCCAATGTTTTCAATGCCGTCGCCCGCGTGCATAAACGCTGCAAAGGGGCGTATGCCGTGGTCGCGCTGATCACCGGTTTTGGTTTGCTGGCGTTCCGTGATCCGAACGGTATTCGTCCGGCCGTATTCGGTCAGCGTGAAACCGACAAAGGTATCGAATACATGGTCGCCTCCGAATCGGTGGCGCTGGATGTGCTCGGTTACACTCGGGTGCGTGATATTCACCCCGGTGAAGCGATTTATATCACTCACGACGGTGAGTTCCATCACCAACAGTGTGCGACCAATCCGGTGTATACACCGTGCATTTTCGAACACGTTTATCTGGCCCGTCCGGATTCGATCATGGACGATGTTTCGGTCTACAAAGCCCGTTTGCGTATGGGCGAAAAACTCGCCGCACAAATCCAGCGCGATTGGCCGGATCACGATATCGACGTCGTCATTCCGATTCCGGATACGTCAACAACGGCGGCGATGCAGCTTGCCAATGAGTTGGGTTTGAAGCTGCGCCACGGCTTCGTCAAGAACCGTTACATCGGCCGCACGTTCATCATGCCAGCCCAGCAGATGCGCAAGAAATCGGTGCGCAGCAAATTGAACGCGATCGATCTGGAGTTTGCCGGCAAGAATGTGTTGCTGGTAGACGATTCGATTGTGCGCGGCACCACCTCACAACAGATTATCCAGATGGCTCGCGATGCTGGCGCCACGAAAGTTTATTTCGCTTCGGCGGCGCCGCCGGTGCGTTATCCGAACGTTTACGGTATTGATATGCCGGCCGCCAGCGAACTGGTGGCCCATGGCCGTAGCGAGCAGGAGATATGCGCCGAGATTGGCGCCGACAAGCTGATTTACCAGTCACTGGATGATTTGATCGATTGTGCCCGCGAAGGTAACCCGCATATCAGTGAGTTTGATACCTCTGTTTTCAACGGTCATTACGTCACTGGCGATGTCGATGAGCAGTATCTGCAGGCGCTGGAAAATCAGCGCAGCGATTCGGCCAAATCTGGTGGAAAATCCTCATCGATGAACGATGCGGCGTTAATTGATCTGCAGAACGCTGATTGAAACCTGAAGTTCAACGGCACCCTGACGGGTGCCTCACCAATCACCACTGGCTGATGCACTGCCGCGTGTTGATTTTCAAGCCAACTTCTACACTGGCTCATGGACGAACGATAATTCTGAAAAAACGACCATGATGAAAACATTTTCTGCCTGGCTGCTGCGACGTTTCGGTTGGACGTTGGTGGGCGAACTGCCAGACGTGCAAAAGTGTGTGGTGATTTTCGCGCCGCATACCTCGAACTGGGACTTCATCACGATGTACCTGTTCAAAATGTCCACGGGCGCACGCGTCAATTTTCTCGGCAAGCACCAGATTTTCCGCTGGCCGTTCGGCTGGTTTTTCCGCGCGCTCGGTGGCATTCCGGTGGTTCGGCACGAAAAGCACAATGTCGTGCAAGCCTCGATCGCGACGTTCGCCGAACACGATCGGGTGTGGCTGGCGATGGCACCGGAAGGCACCCGCAGCAAGCTCGATCACTGGCGCACCGGTTTCTATCACATCGCCGTCGGTGCCGGGGTGCCGCTGCAATTGGCGTTTCTTGACACTACCACGCGCACACTTGGCCTAGGCCCACTGTTGCACCTGTCCGGTGATATCGAGCAGGATTTCGCCGCGTTGCGGGCGTTTTATCAGGACAAGAAAGGATTTCGTCCGGAGCTCGCCAGCGATATCCGTCCACGCCAATAAGCCCGTTCTGGCGACGGCTTACTGATTTTCCCGGCGCGTTTCGTTAGCATAGCGGTCGTTTTTTCTTCACTGGCCTGCCCGATGGATTGGTGCTGTTCTTTCCGCAATAGCTTGTCGATGCGTTGGCGACGTCGTGCGCTGACGTTAGTGCTGTCGCTATTCACTGTCGGTGTGCTGCTCGTCCCACCGGCTTCCGCCAACCAGTGTAATAGTGGACTGGCGCCGCATTTCCAACGTCTTTCCCTTGAACACGGTTTGTCGCAGAGCGTCGTTACGGCGATTACCGAGGACCGGCAGGGGTATTTGTGGTTCGGTACCCAGGAAGGCTTGAACCGCTATGACGGCACGGCTTTTCAAGTCATGCGCCGCGGCGAATCGCAAACCGGCAATGCGCTGCTCGATAATCAAATCAATGTGCTGGTTCATGGCCAGAACGGCACGGTCTGGATTGGCACGCCGCGTGGGCTTGCTGCCCGCAATGCCGACAATCCTTCGCTTTATCGTCCGGCCATCGCTGAGCCTTGGCAGAACGCTCATATCTTGAGTCTGATCACCGATGGTAGCAATCGCGTCTGGGTGGGAACGACGCGTGGCTTGTATGTGTTCGATCCGAAAGTGGGCACGACCATAGTGTGGGTCGGTGATGGCGGTAAACGTCTGGCCGATGAACATATCCGGGCGCTGGCCATTGATGATCATCACGTGCTGTGGCTGGCGACGGCGAAAGGCATCCATCGCATCAATCTGGCCAACGGTGAATGGTTCGATGGTGTGCTGTTACCGGAGGCCAATGTTTCAGCACTGGCGTTGAGGGACAATAAACGCATCATTGCTTCCAGTCAATTTGGCCTGTTTGAGAGCGCCATCGGCGCCGATGCTCGTTTCGAGAAATGGTCATTGCCGTTGCCGAGCAGCAAAGTGCAGGCGATGCTCGAAGATCATGATCAGCGTTTGTGGATTGCCACCGACAACGGTGTGCTGATTGTTGAGGAAGACGATGTCTGCTTGTTGACCCGCGATGCCACCAATAGCGCGTCGCTGAGCGCATCCGATGTCATGAGTCTGCATATCGATTCCCAGGGCATTATCTGGCTCGGCACTTATGCTGGTGGCGTTAGTTTCTGGGACACGCGCAACGCCCGTTTTCGTCAGCATCTGGCGCCTTGGCGCTTGCCGAAAACCGTGCACAGCAACACCGTGCTGGCGGTATTGCGCGACAGTCATAATGACTTGTGGTTTGGTCTCGCCGGCAGTGGCCTGGTGCGCAAGCGTGGCCGCGAGCTGGCGCATTTTCCGCTACCTGGCATCGATAACAACGGATTGAATGCCACGGTCACCGCCTTGTTGGAAGACAAGGATGGCGCGCTCTGGGTTGGCGTGTTTGGTGAAGGTCTGTTGCGACTCGATCCAAACCGGCGTCAGGCGCAACAATTTCTGCCGCAACCGGATGACATCAACACGTTGAGCAATCCGTATATCCGCACCTTGTATGAAGATCATAGCGGCCAATTATGGGTGGGCACCGAAGCCGGACTGGATCGCTTGATCGAAGAAGCGCCAGGGCGTTATCGCTTTCAACGCTTCGGCGCGATGCTGCCATTACCGTATCAAACGATCAGCACCGAAGTGGTCGGCATTACCGAAGATTATTCTGGCCAGTTGTGGATTGGCGGTCAGGGCGGCGTGGTCCGCATCGCCACCGATCGCGAACAGATGACGCTATATCAACACGAAAAAAATAATCCGTCATCGTTGTCGAGCACGGCCGTTACCGCGATACGTCTGAGCAGCAATGGTGATGTCTGGGTCGGCACCCAGGAAGGCTTCAATATATTTCGTCGCAGCCTGCAAGGTGATTACCTGATTGCTCGCCATACCCGCGTCAACAATCTGCCAATGGGGTCGGTCTACGGCATTTTGCCCGGCAGTGATGGTGATGTCTGGTTGGCGACAGCGACCGGATTATTGCGCCAGAACAGCGAAAAAAATTATCTGGTGCAATACCGATCCAGCAATGGTTTGCCGACCGATGAATTCAATCAGGGAGCGGCATTTTTGAGTGCCGACGGCGAATTATTGTTTGGCTCGATCAATGGCGCCGTCAGTTTTCATCCGCGCCGCATGGCGCCGCCACGCGCCAACGCGCCGGTGGTGTTGACCGGTATTCGGCAATACGATCAGGCGCTGCCTTTGCCGATTGGTAGTTCGGAGCGGGCAACCATTGCTGTCGATGCCGATGTGCGAGTGTTGTCATTCGATTATTCGGTGCTCGACTATTCCGAACCGTCACGCAATCAGCTGCGTTATCGTGTGGCTGGTCTGCATGATCAATGGATTAATCTGGTTCGCTCCAACACGGTGACACTCAGCGGTCTGGAACCGGGGCGTTATCGGCTGGAAGTGCAGGGCGCGCCGGCCAAAGGGGTCTGGTCAGCGCAAACCCATTTCACCGATATCACCGTGCGCTCGCCGTTCTGGTCGGTACACATGAGTTATGGTGTCGCCATTGCATCGATCGTCGTGCTCGGCGGTATGCTGTGGCTCAGTTACTGGCGCATCAATCGCCACGCCTTACGTAAAGCGCGAGAGCAGGCCAGCACGGCCCAGCAACAAACCACGATGTTGGTACAGCAAAGCGAAACCTTGCAGCGTAGCCAGCAACTGCAGATCGATGCCATGCAGCAACAGGAACAAGAACTGACCGAGTTGCGCCAGCGTTTGCTCGATGCCCAACAGCACGATGCACTGACCGGTTTGCCTTCACGCCGCTTCGCGTTACCGTTGTTCACTGAGTTGGCGTTGACCAGCCGGCAACGCGGTTTGATGCTGGTCGATATTGATGGCCTTTCTGTGCTCAATGAACTGCACGGTCTGCTCGGCGGCGATCGCATTCTGATGCAATTTGCCGAGTTGCTGACCGCTGCCTGTCGAGATGATGATCAAGTACTGCGTTGGCATGGCGGCACCTTTTTGCTGGTTTGCCATGTCGAATCGATCAACGAAGTAAAAATGCTCTGCGAACGAATTAAAGCTCGGGTACTGCAGCATGCTTTTATGCTTTCTGATCGCAAGACCGTCGATTTGACCTGCTCGATTGGTTTTGCCACGTGGCCGCTCTGCATGAATGACAGCGAGCCCGGTGACTGGCAAAACTCGATCACGATGGCCGAAGAAGCCTTATTCCTTGCCAAACATTTCGGACGCAATTGCTGGTTCGGATTCTATGTCGAGGAAGGCGGCTCGTTGACGGCGCGGATGCAAACCCAGCGTCAGATGATTCGGGAAGGGGTAGAGCAGGAGTGGTTGTCGATTGCCAGTTCGATTACCTTGCCGGTGGATTTTCTCAGCATCTGGCCTCGACGCTGAACTGAGCGGTAGCTGTTCAGCCAATCGCCGAAGATGTAACGTCTTCGGCGATTGCCAAGTGGTTACTTCTCCACTTTCTTTTTAATGATTTTCACTTCTTTCTTTTCACCGGGCTCGGCGAACTCTTCTTCTATTTCGATCTCACCATCAAGGTCGCTGTCAATCCTGATGATTTTCTCAACATGGGCACCTTTGGGCGCTTCACCTCTATGCATGCGCAGCACACGATGTTCACCATGGATGAAGTTGACGGGCGCTTCAATGCCGGCGGCTTTGATCGCCTGTTCAATTTTTTGCTCTTGTTCCGGCGTCAGCTTTTTGCCGGTGATGATGATGCTCTCACTGTCGCCATGACCAACATGTGGAGCAAAGCGGGCCGACATCGGGCCATCGGTGCGTGGTAGCTGCACTTCCTTGCCATCAATATCAACAACAATCTTGTCGCCACGGCGATGCAGTTGAATATCCTTGCCGGCCTTGGTCGTCACCGTGCGTGACTCGCCTTCTTTCAATTCGAGCAATTCAAACTGATGCGTGGCGCCATCGACGGTCAAGTCGACATTGGCCGGTGATTTATCTTCTTTGTTGATGTACACCTTGACCTGACGATGCTCAGCTTTCGGCGCACTGGCATCAGCGGTCGCGCAACCATTGGCGGCCAGCAGGATCAGTGTTCCGTAAATCAGTGCGTGCAGACGTTGCATAATATGCTCCAGTATTGGTTGAGAAAATCATGCGCGTTAACCGGCGCATGTGTCCAGCCCTATCAGCAAGCCTTGTGCCAGCGCCAAAGGCCGGTGTTTTTGCTCGCTGCTGATGTCATTCTCTCGATGAAATTTCCCGATTTCGGAAAACGATTTCCTCATTTCAGGAAATATTCCGTCCGGACTCATTGCTCATCGGACTTTTCGGCCGGGATCAACTGGTGTTTTTCCAGTCGGTAGATAAAGGTCTTGTAACTGAGACTTAGCAGACGCGCTGCCTTGGTACGATTGTAATCGGCCTGCTCCAGTGCCTGTTTCAGCAGGCTGCGCTCATGTTGTTCCCAATCGATACCAACGGCCGGTAACTGATAGTCGAGCGATATGCTGTTCTGCTGGTCAAGCTGCAAGTACTGTTCGAGTGCGGACGCGTCGACTCGATGACCATCGTGCAACAGCAGCAAGCGCTCCATGACATTGCGCAGCTCGCGAACGTTGCCGACAAACGGATGCTGAGCCAATCGCTTGATGGCATCGGGTAACAGTACTGGCGCCGGTATTTGATGTTTGTCCGCGAAGGTTTTCAGAAAATGGCGGGCCAGCAATAAAATATCTTCCTGACGTTCGCGCAAGGCCGGTAAGCGAATCGGCACGATATTCAAGCGGTAAAACAAATCGGCGCGGAATCGCCCTTGTGTTACTTCTTCCTGCAAATCGCGATTGGTCGCGGCAATCACCCGAATATCGGCGCGACACTCCTTGTTGCTACCCAATGCTTGATAACTGGATTCCTGAAGCAAGCGCAGCAGTTTCGGTTGCAGGCTCAATGGCAGTTCACCGATCTCATCGAGGAACAGCGTGCCGCCTTCAGCGGCGCTGACTTTACCCGGCAGTTTGCGATCGGCGCCGGTAAAAGCGCCTTTTTCGCTGCCAAACAATTCCGCTTCGAACAGCGTTTCCGGAATCGCTGCGCAATTGAGCACGGCAAACGGATTATCCCGTCGTGCAGAAAGCTGATGAATGGCGCGTGCGGCCAGCTCCTTGCCGGTTCCGGATTCACCGTTCAGGAGCACCGTGGCGCTGCTGCGGGCAATTCGGTCCAGGCGCTGATAGAGTTGCTGCATGCTTGGCGCCGCGCCAATCAAATCGACCAATTGATGGCGTTGACTGATATCGGCATGCAGGCGTGAGTTTTCCTGCTGCAATTGCCGGTGTTGCAGGCTGCGCGCCAAAGCGAACAGTAATTGCTGTTTGTTGAATGGTTTGATCAGGTAATCATCAAGACCAATTCGCAAGCATTGCATCGCGTGGCTGACATCACCGTAGGCGGTCATCAGAATGAAGGCACAGTCTTGTTTGTGCTGAATCTGTTCGCGAAAAAACGCCAGGCCGTCGCCGGTTTGCAGTTTCCAGTCACTTAAAATCAAATCGTAAACCTGTTTTGCCAGACAGTCGCTGGCCTGTTGCAAATCGGCGCAGGCATCAACCCGATAATCGGCCAGTGTCAGCAATTCCTGCAGTAACTGGCGTTGATCGCTTTCGTCTTCTATCAGCAACAGGCGAGGGCCGGTGGTCATGTACTGCTCCGGGATTTCAGCGTCAGAATGGCGGTAGTGCCGCGTTCAGCATTATTGACGATTTCCAGCTCGCCATCATAGAGCCCGCGCGCCATGCGCCGACTCAAATACAAACCCATACCGGCGCCTTGTGCTTTGCTGGTGTTGTGTGGTTCAAACAATCGCTCGTGAATGGCTGGCTCAATGCCTTTGCCTTGATCACGAATGGTCACTCGTAAAAGGTCGTCTTTGCTGTCCAGTGAGATATCGATTGGCGCATCGGCATCACTGGCTTCGACGGCATTGCTCAGTAGTACCGAAAACAGATTGATCACTTCTTTCGGTCGACAGTGCAGCGCTGGCAGGTTTTCCGAAATCTGCAAACGAAAGCGGTCTGCTTCAATGCCGGTTGCCGCGATGGCCTGTTGCAGCAAGGTCTGCGGTTCATGTGCCTCGGTTTGATCGTGCTGGGCAAGGCCGGCGTCGAGCATTGCCTTGACCCAGTGATCGATATGGGCGATTTGGCGCTGACAAACTTGATGCAGACGCTGCCGACGATCATCCGCCAAATTCGTTTCAGTCAGTTCATCAGTGGCCAGACCCAGTGCGTTCAATGGGTTGCGCAAGGCATGGGCGAAGCTACGGGCGATATCAACGAACTCCTGCAGGTTTTTTGTTTGCCGATGCTTTTCGTTTTCTTCCGCCAAGGTTTGCAGCTGACTCGACATGGCGTTGAATGCCCGGTGGGTTTGCGTCAGCTCGGTGATGAAATGCTGGCTCGGTTCGATTTGCGCGCCCAATTCACCGCGCGCGACGTCGGCAGCACGACTGCGCAAGCGTTGCAAAGGACGGGTAATGCCATGCGTGAGCAAAGCCAGCACGATTAACGCGGCGAACATCAACGACATGGTCCAGAGATTGCGCTGGCGAGTACTTTGATCCAGCAGTTGTTGCACGGCCTGATCATCGATGCGGATATCGGTGACTGTTTCCGCACTGGCAATACGCAATACCTGACCACGCTGATCAGCAATCAAATGCATTTCCAGTGCAGGACTTGCCAGCCCGTATGGTTCCAGCACCGGGTTGAATAGCACGGCTTCCAGGGTATCGCGAGTCACCAAAAAACTGGTGCGCGCCAACGCCGCAGCCAGTTGCTGTGATTGCTGTTGGTGTTGCCACCATTGCAGGCCCATCAGCAAACTTAACAAGGCGGCCATGATCAGAAACAGCGCGCTGCGCATCGACATGGTTCTGAACTCCGTGATTGACGACGAATAACGTGCGGCATGGCCAGCTTACAGCAAGAGCTGTGCCGGTAAAGATTGGGCGGGAAGGGGCGCGGTAAATTGGCGGCAATAAAAAAGCCGGAACATTGTCCGGCTTTCTTTGATTTGGTGGGCGCTGACGGGCTCGAACCGCCGACCCCCTCCGTGTAAAGGAGATGCTCTACCAACTGAGCTAAGCGCCCTGCGTACTGCGACGTCTTGCGACATTCCCGATGCAGGTATCGGGAGGCGCGCATAATAGGGAGTCTACCTTGAGCGGTCAAGTGCCCGGCGAAAAAAAGCCGTGGCGCTGTTACAATACGCGCCCTTTGCCAGCAGACCCCAGAACAACATGACCGTCCGTACTCGTTTTGCTCCCAGTCCCACCGGTTACCTGCACGTCGGCGGCGCCCGCACGGCGCTGTACAGCTATTTGTACGCCAAACACACCGGCGGCAACTACGTGCTGCGTATCGAGGACACCGATCTGGAGCGCTCGACCGAGTCGGCCGTCAAAGCGATTTTCGAGGGATTGGAATGGCTGGGGCTGAAAGAGGATGAAGGTCCGTTTTTCCAGACCCAGCGTTTTCCGCGTTATTTTGAAGTGATCAAACAGATGCTGGAGCAGGGCACGGCGTATCGTTGCTACTGCAGCAAGGAGCGCATCGACAACCTGCGTGCCGAACAGGAAACGCGCAAGGAAAAGCCGCGTTACGATGGCAAATGCCGGCACCTGACAGATCAGGATATCAGTCAGCCGCACGTCATCCGCTTCCGCAATCCGGACGAAGGCAGCGTCGTTTGGGACGATTTGATCCTCGATCGCATCGAAATCGCCAACAGCGAATTGGATGACTTTGTCATCGCCCGCACCGATGGCTCGCCGATGTACAACTTCTGCGTCGTAGTCGACGATTTGGACATGCGCATCACCCATGTCGTGCGCGGCAACGATCACGTTTCCAACACGCCGAAGCAAATCAATTTGCTGCGGGCGCTGAATGCGCCGGTGCCGCAGTATGGGCATTTGCCGATGATTCTCGGTTCTGATGGCCAAAAACTGAGCAAGCGCCACGGCGCTGTCAGCGTCATTCAATATCGCGACGAAGGCTTCCTGCCGCAGGCGTTGCTGAACTATCTGGTGCGCCTTGGCTGGTCGCATGGCGATCAGGAAATTTTCAGTATGGAAGAAATGATCGAGCTGTTTGATCTGAACAAGGTCAATAAATCTGCGGCGGCATTCGACCCGAAAAAGCTGCTGTGGCTCAATCATCACTACATCAAGACGCTGCCGGCCGAAGAAGTGGCGCAGCACCTCGAGTGGCACATGGCCGATCAAAGCATTCACACCGGCGACGGCCCGGCTTTGGCCGATGTCGTCCGTGCCCAGGCAGAACGCTGTGACAACTTGCGCACGATGGCCAGCGCCAGCCGCTATTTCTATCAGGATGTCGACCAGTACGACGAAGCGGCGGTCGCGAAACAATTCAACGCGACGTCGAAAGCGGCGTTGGCGGGCTTGTTGCCAAAATTAGAGGCACTTTCCGATTGGAATGCGGCCGCCATTCATGGCGCCATGGACGCTGTATGTCAGGAGCAGAGTATTGGTTTCGGCAAAATCGGCCCGGCCTTGCGCATCGCGCTGACCGGCGCCATGGCATCACCATCAATTGACCTGACGGCAGAATTGATCGGCCGCGAACGGGTAATCGAGCGGGTGCAAAACGCGCTGAAATTCATCGCTGAAAAAGGCATTTAAATCGGTTGACAGGCTCGCATGGCACTCTTAGAATGCGCGCCTCTTTCGGGGCTATAGCTCAGTTGGTAGAGCGCTTGCATGGCATGCAAGAGGTCAGCGGTTCGACCCCGCTTAGCTCCACCAGTTTTGGTGGTTTTTGTTTCAGACGGTTCAGTCCCCATCGTCTAGAGGCCTAGGACATCGCCCTTTCACGGCGGTAACCGGGGTTTGACAAATCGGCAGGATTGCCGATTTGGACAACGCGAAAGCGTTGCCCGAAGGGCGAGCGACAGGACGTCGCGAGTCAATCCCCGTGATTGATGAAGAGCGAATTTGCGATAGCAAATTCAACCTTGAGATGAGAACACAAGATTTGCGGTAGACGGTTCAGTCCCCATCGTCTAGAGGCCTAGGACATCGCCCTTTCACGGCGGTAACCGGGGTTCGAATCCCCGTGGGGACGCCAAATAAAAAAGCCCGGTGCGCAAGCTTCGGGCTTTTTTATTTGGTGCTTCGCGCAGCGAAGTTCGAAGCCCGGAGGGGTTTGATTAAAACGGCAGGAAGCCGTTTTGGACAGCGCGTTGCGCTGCCTGTAGGGCGAATCACAGGGAGGTGAGGAGTCTATCCCCGTGGGGACGCCAATAAGCAAGCCCGGTACGCAAGCTCCGGGCTTTTTATTTCCCATCCATTCCTACGCCAGTTGGTCATCCAATCGCATCCTCGCTGGACAAGCCATAGCCGCTGACCTTAACTTGGCGCATCGTTCCGGAAAATTCTGAGAGCAGGAGAGAACCATGGCGGAAGGACTCAGCACACTTCGGCAAATTTCCTATGTCGTCAACGATGTGCAGCGCATGAGCGAATATTTCGAGAATACGCTACGCATCAAAAAACTGTTCGATGCACCCGGCATGAGCTTTTTTGATTTGGGTGGTGTGCGTCTGATGATGACCTTGCCAGCCGATAACAATGCTCATCTGGGCAATTCCGTGTTGTATTTCGCCGCGACCGATATTGATGCGTCGGTGGCGGCATTGAAATTGGCGGGGGTGGTATTTGAGCGCGAGCCATTCATGGTGGCCAGACTGCCCGATCATGAATTCTGGTTGGCGTTTTTCCGCGACCCGGAGAACAATTTGCTGGCACTTTCCTGCGAAAAGCCCTTAAGTTGAGCCGTCTGACAGAATTCCTTAATGCAGGCAATCCACATATGCGCCGAACGCCGAAAAGCTGGTCAATGTCGATAGTCACCGTCCCGGTCGCTAAGCGCGGTTACCAATAAATATCGACTCATTCATGGATTTGGCGCAATCTACTAAGATATATTTCTTGTACATTTAATGTGCCTTTTGCAGCTAGAGCGGCGCTGCCGCGTAGGATTGTCATCATGCGATTAACGGTTTACACCGACTATTCCTTGCGCCTGCTGATGTACATCGCCATGCATCAGGGCAAGCTCTGCACCATCGAGGAAGTGTCCAAGGCCTATAACATCTCCAAAAACCACTTGATGAAAGTGGCGCACGAACTCGGGTTGAAAGGATTCATCGAAGCGGTGCGTGGTCGTGGTGGTGGATTGCGGCTGGCGAAACCGGCGAGTGAAATCCGCGTTGGCGATGTTGTGCGCATGACTGAGCCGGATTTCACGTTGGTCGAATGTTTTGATCATCAGAAAAATCGCTGCGTGATTACCCCGGCGTGTCGGCTGATTTCGGTTATCGCTGAAGCGGAACGAGCTTTTCTGTTAAGTTTGAATCGCTACACCATCGCTGAAATGGTCGTTGAGCCAGAAAAACTCAAACGCCTGCTGATTCCAACGCTCGAGGTCTAAAACCCTTACATGCGCATTCTCGCCGACGAGAACATGCCGCTGGTGCGTGAGCTGTTCGAGGCCCATGGTGATATCGAACTTCGTCCAGGCCGTCAGATTCGCGCCGAACATTTGCATGACAAAGAGGTGTTATTGGTTCGCTCGGTTACCCGAGTCGATGCCGAACTGCTTTCTGAATCCGCACTGAAATTTGTCGGTTCGGCCACCATCGGTAATGACCACATTGATCGTCACTTATTGCAGCAGCGGGGTATCGCTTTTGCCAATGCGCCGGGCTGTAATGCCAATGCGGTGGCCGAATACGTCATCGCCTGCCTCGATGAAATGCAGCGACGCGGTGTGTTCAATCCTGATCAGCATGCCATCGCGATTATTGGCTATGGCAATGTCGGTAAGCGCCTGGCGCAAAAACTATTGGCGTTGGGCTGGTCTTTTGTTGTCCATGACCCACCGTTGCTCGCTACGGGCTTCACGGATGCAAGCGTAAGATTCGTCAACAAAGCCGAAGCCTTACAAGCGCAGGTCGTCAGCTTGCATATTCCTTTGCAGAAACAGGAGCCGTGGTCGACCCGGCACTGGATCGGTGAAGCCGAATTACGCGATGGCAAATTTCATCTGTTGCTGAATACCTGTCGCGGCCCTGTTGTCGATAATCAGGCGCTATTGCAGTGGTTGCATGCATCGAGTCAGCATCAAGCGGTGCTCGATGTATGGGAACATGAGCCGAATGTCGATGCGGACTTGTTGGCGAAAGTGGCGATTGCCACGCCGCATATTGCTGGTTACAGCCTTGAAGGCAAGACCAATGGCAGCTTCGCCGTGTATCAAGCGTTCTGCAAGCATTTTGCACTGAGTGCGGATATTCCTGAACATTTGCAGCTTCCCGTACCCGCACGTTTTGCATTGCCGGCAACTGCGGTATCCGCATCACAAATCAATCAACAGTTGCTTGGATTTCTGCGCGAGCTTTATCTGCCAACGCAGGATGATCGCCGGATGCGCGAGGCGTTGACCACTGCCGATGATGTTGCCGTGGCATTCGATTTGCTGCGCAAACAGTATCCGGTTCGGCGAGAACTATACTCTGCGGTAATTGAGGCAAGCGCGGCGATCTGTGCGTGCTATGCAAACATGGCGAGCATGCTGCCGCGAGTCTGAGCTTTTCATCAAGGAGTGAACCATGGACAACCTGCCAATGGTGCAAATCATGATCGGTCTGGTCATTCTGGTGGCTGTGTTGCATGTGGGGTTCATGCTGCTGGAAATGGTGTTCTGGAGCAAACCACTCGGCCGAAAGATCTTTCGCATCGACGAGGATTTCGCCAAAAAATCCAAAGGCCTGGCGTTGAATCAGGGGCTCTACAACGGATTTCTGGTTGCCGGTTTACTTTGGGGCTTGGTGCAGCAGGAGAGCGGTCGCTATACGCTGGTCTTTTTTCTTGGCTGCATCATCATCGCCGGTATCGTCGGTGCGCTGACGGTCAGCAAGCGCATATTTTTCTTGCAAGCGCTGCCGGCGTTACTGGCGATGATCGCGTTATTGTCGATTTGATCTATTTTTTCAGCAGATCCAATCCCGCCTGAACAATATCCTGGGTAGAAGGCAGCAGGTACTGCCATGAATTCCCGGTGGTAATGAAGCTGTCTTTGCCGGTAATGCGCGCCAGCTTGGGTAATTGTTCGCAGCGCTCAACGAGGTGAGTGATGATTTCTTCCGAGACCGAGCCGGTCTTGCGGCACTCATCCACGACCAACACATGCTTGAAGCCTTTGACGGCAGCGATGATGGCTTCAACATTCAGCGGTGCCAGCCAGCGTAGATCCAGTACCGTAACTCGGGTGTTGTGCTGTTCACGCAGAATCTTTTCGGCCTGATGACAGAGGTAGTTACCATTGCCGTAGCTAATCAACAGCAAGTCCTTGCCATCGAAATGTTTGCCGGGTTCGCCGAACGCAATCGGTTCGGCTTGTTCTGGATAGGCGAAGGCCCAGCCGTTGTCGCCCTTCTCATGAAGATCCTTGACGTGATACAGCGCGATGGGTTCAAGAAAAACGATGACTCGTTTCTGTTCTTCGGCCAGCCGTGCGCATTCTTTTAACATCAATGCGGCATCGTGTCCGTTGGACGGAATCGCCAAAATGACGCCGGGAATTTCGCGCAAGAATGCAAACGCGTTGTCGTTATGGAAATGGCCGCCAAAGCCTTTTTGATAAGCTAGGCCGGCAACACGGACGATCATCGGGTTGCTGTATTGGCCACTGCTGAAGAACGACAGGGTTGCCGCTTCGCCACGAATCTGATCTTCAGCGTTGTGGGTATAGGCAAGAAACTGAATTTCTGGCACCGGTAACAAACCAAGATGACCGTAACCAATGGCAGCGCCCAGGATCGAGGTTTCCTCGAGCAGGGTATCGAACACCCGTTGCTCGCTGAATCGCGATTGAATGTCGGCCGTGACGCGATAAACGCCGCCTTTCTTACCGACATCTTCACCGAACAGGACCATGTTCGGGTATTGCTTCATCAGCTCGCTCAAGCTGAAGTTGATCAAATTGGCCAGCGAGCGTTTTTCTTTTAATTGTGGCAGCGCCTTGCCAAACACCTCGGTTTTTTGATCGACGGTTAACTGGGCGGGTGCAGGTTTGTTCGGCCGTTTCGGCGCGACCGATGCCATGATGTCATCGGCATTGTCGAGTTTCGGTGTCGCCAAGGCTTTTTCTGCTGCTTGTTCAACCTGAGCGCGCAGGCTTTCATAGGCCTCGGTAATTTCTGCCGAGGTCATGAAGCCTTCTTCAATGGCGATTCTCGCTGTGTGCAGCAATGGATCTTGAGCTTCGGTCGCTTCAATCTTGCTCTGGGCGTGATACTGGCTTTCGGTGTCGTTGCCGGCGTGACCCATCAGGCGAATGGTTTCGACATGCAAAAACACCGGGCGACGTTCGGCTCGCGCAATTTCTTCGGCCTCTAGTGCTGCCAGATAAACATCCGGTAAATGCAAACCGGAGCAAGCAACATAGGCAATGCCGGTGCGTCGCTCCATCGTACTGCGCACCCAGCCATGTGGCGTTGAAACGGAAATGCCAATGCCGTTGTCTTCGCAAATAAACACCAGCGGCATGTCATGGCCTTTGTGGTGCCAATATTCGGCGGTGTTGAAGGCTGCTTGCGAAGAGGCGTGGTTATACGAGGCGTCACCGAATGACGTCAGGATAACGCTGTCGTCAGGTATCGGTAGGGTATGGCCAATGCGTTTGGCCAGGCCAAGTCCGTGGGCGGCACCGACAGCTTTTGGTAAATGAGACGCGATGGTTGAGGTTTGTGGCGGCACCCAAAGCGGAACCGAGCCGAACACTTTGTGGCGACCTTGTGAAATCGGATCGAGCTTGCTGCAGACAAACGACAGCATTTGTTCGCGTACGACATCAATTTCCGGCAGATGTTTACTGCGCTGAACCATGAATGCGCCGCTACGGTAATGCAGGAACGCCATGTCGGTGTGACGAAACACTTTGGCGACAGCGGCATTGCCTTCGTGGCCGCTGGAACCAATGGTGTAAAAACCGAGGCCTTGATCTTTCAGAATCCGCGCGCGCAAATCGAGATGACGTGACAGCATTTGCGAACGGAATAATTCGATAAATGCGTCCTGGTCGAGGCCGGCGGCCTTGGCCGTGATTCGGCGAACTGCTCGCGGAAATTCCTGGCGTTGAACTTTGGCGGTAAAATTTTCGTCAACAACTTTGGCGCGGTCTAACATGATTCCCTTATGTTTTGGCTTTCTGGATGGCTATTTGTCGCTGGTTCTGGTTCGAGTATACCGTGACGCTTCAGACGAACGGGTTGGGCCAGTTCGCTTTGTGGTAGATTAGCGCGCTTTTCCATTCCCCCATTTGATCGAGGTAGTAATGAGCGTCACTCGCAATGTTCTGGAGATGATTGGCAACACGCCGATGACAGCATTCAGCAAGCTGGATACCGGCGTTTGTCAGTTGTTTGGCAAGCTGGAACTGATGAATCCGGGTGGCTCGATCAAAGACCGTATTGCGCTGTATATGATTGAAGCGGCCGAGCAGGCTGGCCATATCAAGCCGGGCGATACCCTCGTCGAAGCGACGGCTGGCAATACTGGCCTCGGACTCGCGCTGGTGGCCGCGCAAAAAGGCTACAAAATGCTGATTGTCATGCCCGATAAAATGAGCATGGAAAAGGAATACAACCTGCGCGCGATGGGCGCCGAAGTCATTCGCACCCGCTCTGATGTCATGAAAGGCCATCCGGAGTATTACCAGGATGTCGCCGCTCGTTTGGCGCGCGAGAAAAACTTTTTCTTCATCAATCAGTTTGCCAATCCGGCCAACGTCAAAGCCCATTTTGAGACCACCGGTCCGGAAATCTGGGAACAGATGGAAGGCAAGATCGACGCCATTGTGTTGGGCGTCGGTTCCGGTGGCACGTTGTCCGGTGTCGGTAAATACCTGAAAGAAAAAAATCCGAATATTGATATCGTGCTGGCCGATCCAAAAGGTTCGATTCTCGACTTGTATCACCGCACTGGTGAGTTCAAAGAAGCTGGCTCCTGGATTGTCGAAGGCATTGGCGAGGATTTCATTCCGTCTATTTGCAATATGGAGTTGGTGACCAAGTCTTACGAAATCCCGGATGATGAAGCAGTGAAGGTGATTCGTGAACTGCTGCGCGTCGAAGGCATCATGGGCGGTAGCTCCACCGGCACCTTACTGGCTGCCGCGCTGCGCTACTGCCGCGAACAAACTGCGCCGAAACGCGTCGTGACATTTGTCTGCGATACCGGCACCCGTTATGTATCGAAGATCTACAACGATACCTGGTGCCAGGAAAAAGGCCTGATTTAATCCCCGGAGCCTGGCCAACGTGCAACAGTGGTTGAGCGCTTACGGCAACGAATTTGCGTTGCTGGCGATGGCACACGCCATCGCCGTGGTCAGCCCCGGTCCGGATTTTCTGGTTACTTTGCGGCAAGCCATTCAGCAAGGTAAATCGGCCGCGCTGTGGACCGCCTGTGGTATTGGCTTCGGCATTCTGGTGCATGTTGCTTACGTGATTCTCGGTGTCGCGGTTTTGCTGCGCGATTATCCGCAAATCATGCTGGGGTTTCGCATCGTTGGCGCTGGCTATTTGCTCTGGTTGGCCTGGCAGTGTTTGCGATCTTCGCAGGTGCAGCGGTTTCATATCAATGAAGAAGTCGTTGCGACGCATACGCCATGGCAAGCGTGGCGCTTGGGGTTTCTGACCAACGCATTGAATCCGAAAGCGACGATGTTTTTTCTGGCGCTGTATATCAACATCATCAGCATTACCACGCCGGTAATGGTGCAGATTGGTTACGGCATCTGGATGGGGCTGGTTACCGGTGGCTGGTTTGCGCTGGTCGGCGCGTTCATGGTGCGCGCGCCGGTACGATTGAAGTTTCTGAAAATGGGGCCTTGGGTGGATCGCATTCTCGGCGCATTATTGGTTCTGATTGCCGTGCGACTGCTCTGGCAATAGCAAAGAGGTGATTGAACATGACTAGCAATAAAAAACTCGGGTTTGGCACGCAAGTCATTCACGGCGGCCAGAGCATTGAGCCGGTGACCGGTGCAGTGATGCCGCCGGTGTTTTTCACCTCAACCTATGCGCAAAAAAGCCCCGGTGAGCACAGCGGCTTTGAATACTCGCGCACCCAGAATCCCACCCGCTTTGCTTACGAACGCTGCGTCGCCGTGTTGGAAAATGGCGCGCGTGGATTCGCTTTTGCCTCCGGCATGGCGGCAACGGCAACGGCGCTGGAGTTACTCGATCAAGGCGAGCACCTGATCGTTATGGACGATGTTTACGGCGGTACTTTCCGACTGGTCGACAAAGTGCGCAAGCGCTCGATGGGTCTCGATTATTCGATGGTCGATCTGACCGATTTGAATGCGTTCAAAGCCGCGATCAAACCGAACACGCGCATGGTCTGGATTGAAACTCCGACCAATCCGATGCTGAAAGTCTGTGATATCGCCGCGATTGCCGCCGAAGCAAAAAAACACGATATGTTTGTTGTCGTCGATAACACCTTTGCGACGCCATTCAACCAGCGGCCGGTTGAACTCGGCGCCGACATCGTCATGCACTCGGCGACCAAATACATGAATGGCCACTCCGACATGGTAGGCGGCCTGCTGGTGGCGGCGACGGAAGAACTCGGCGAAAAGCTGGCCTTTTTGCAGAACAGTATCGGTGCCGTTGCCGGCCCGATGGACAGCTACATGGCGCTACGCGGTCTGAAAACCCTGGCATTGCGTATGCGTCAGCACAACGCTTCCGCTATGGAACTGGCGCAGTGGCTGGAGAAACATCCGAAAATTGAAAAAGTGGTCTATCCCGGTCTTGAATCGCATCCGCAACATACCGTCGCGAAAAAACAAATGAGCGGATTCGGCGGCATGATCACGGTGTTCCTCAAAGGCGGTTTAGCGGAAGCCAAACGCTTCCTGGAATCGATTGAAATCTTCACGCTGGCCGAAAGTCTCGGCGGTGTCGAAAGCCTGATTGAGCATCCAGCCATCATGACTCACGCGTCAGTGCCGGCAGAATCGCGCGCCAAGCTGGGTATTCATGACAACCTCGTGCGCATCTCGGTGGGTATCGAAGAAACAAAAGATTTGCAACAAGCCCTGGCTGATGCCTTGGCGGCAATGTAAGGATTCGTGACTCATCACGGATCAGGGAAGGGCTCACTGAGGTTAAAAAATGGAAAAGGAAAAGCGCGATTATCTGGAACTGACTTATCGCTCGATCAATTGCTTTGCCAACGATGGCAAACTGGATGTCCATGAGTTGGACCGCTTGATTGCCATTGCGATGAAAGATGGCGTCATCGATGCCAACGAAAAACGCGTATTGGAAAACATCATCGGACGCTTGACGCCATCGGAGTTGTCGGCGGAGATGAGCCAGAAAGTCAATGCGCTTAGAGCACAGATGAGTTAAATGCAGTAAATGAATTGAAAGATTCCCGCCGAATGGCGGGATTTTTTTTCGGTACAATGTATGGGAATGACTCTTACCAAGGATGTACAGCAATGTTGCAACAGCTTGAGCCGAATGCGCCGACGGATTTTGATTTTGTTCTCGGCAAGTGGCAGGTCAGACACCGGCGCTTGAAAGAGCGCTTGAACCAATGTGATGAATGGGATGAATTCATTGGCTATTCCAGTACACAAAAGGTGTTGGGTGGCTTTGGCAATATCGAAGACAACCAGTTGTTTTTCCCTGAACAAACCTTTCGTGCCATCGCCGTTCGTTCATACGATGCCAGCACAGGCAATTGGTCGATCTGGTGGTTGGACGGAAGATTTCCCGGTGCGATTGATGTGCCGGTGAAAGGGCAGTTCAAGGATGGCGTTGGCACGTTCTACGCCGATGACACGTTTGCCGGCAAGCCAATTAAAGTGCGCTTTCTGTGGTCTCAGCCTTCACCTAATCGGCCGCGCTGGGAGCAGGCGTTTTCGGTTGATGGCGGCAAGACCTGGGAAACGAACTGGACGATGGACTTTTTGCCGGACAATAATTGAGTGTCAATAAAAAATCCCGCCGACTGGCGGGATTTTTTATTGCAGCACTTATCGCTCCAAATATTGCAACTTATTCGGCACACCATCCCATTCTTTGGCGTCGGCCGGTGCTTCTTTCCATTTATTGATATTCGGCCATTGCTGTGAGAGTTCGGCGTTCAGTGCGATGAACTGCTTTTGATCGTCCGGCACTTCATTCTCTTCGAAAATGGCATTGGCCGGACACTCCGGTTCGCACAGACCGCAATCAATGCATTCGTCCGGATTGATCGCGAGGAAATTCGGACCTTCGTAAAAACAGTCGACCGGGCAGACTTCGACGCAATCGGTGTACTTACAGCGAATACAGTTGTCGGTGACGACAAAGGTCATGATCGGTTCCTTAATTTCGCAGTGACTTCAATTGGTATAGCAAATCCAGCGCTTCGCGCGGTGTGATGCGATCGGTATCGATGGCATCGAGCATTGCCAATGCTGGATCCTGAATCCGTTGTGTTGACGCGCCAGCCACCGGCGTCAGCGTTTCCAGCTGGCCCAAGTGCGCTCGTGCCAGCGCAATGACGCTGGCTGGCAAACCGGCCAGTTGCGCCACATGAATACCGTAGCTTTTGCTGGCCGCACCGGCTTCGATACGATGCAGAAAGACAATGGTATCACCGTGCTCGGTGGCGCTGACGTGGCGGTTAACCATGCCGGCCATTTTATCCGGCAAACGGGTCAGCTCAAAATAATGGGTGGCGAACAACGTCAGCGCTTGCAGTCGCTGGTGAATATGCTCGACGCAGGCCCATGCCAGCGCCAGGCCGTCATAGGTGCTGGTGCCACGGCCGATTTCATCGAGCAGGATCAAGCTGCGCGGTGTCGCGTGGTGCAAGATATTCGCCGTTTCGTTCATCTCGACCATGAACGTCGAAGCGCCGCCAGCGACATCATCGGAAGCGCCAATGCGGGTGAAAATCCGATCGACAATGCCGATCTCGGCCGCTTCGGCCGGCACAAACGAGCCAACATGAGCGAGCAGGCAGATCAGCGCCGTTTGCCGCATATACGTGGATTTGCCGCCCATGTTCGGGCCGGTGATGATTTGTGTGCGTTGCTCAGGATTGAGCTCAACGTCGTTGGCTATGAATGGCTCGCTGGCAAATACTTCAACGACCGGATGGCGGCCATTGCGAATGCGAATACCGCTGTCGTCACGAATGTGCGGCCGGCGGTAATGCAGCGTCTCGGCTCGCTCCGCCAGATTGACCAGCACATCGAGCACCGACAGGCTTTCGGCGCAGGCTTGCAGCGCGCTGATATCGGCGCGTAGCGTATCGAGAACGGCTTCATAAAGCTGCTTTTCCAGCATCAGCGCCCGGGCACTGCCTTTCAACACCCGTTCTTCCTGGGCTGTCAGCGCCTCGGTGACAAAGCGTTCGCTGTTTTTCAGTGTTTGCCGGCGGACATAGTGGGCGGGCGCCAGATGGGCTTGGCCACGGGAGATTTCCAGGAAAAAGCCGTGGATTTTGTTGAAGCCGGCGCGCAGTGTGCTGATCTGGGTTTTGGTTTTTTCTTCGGCTTCGATGCGAGCGAGGAAACCATCGACACCTTCGGAAAGCTCACGCAGTTCATCGAGCTCGCTGTGGTAGCCGGGTGCTATGACACCGCCGTCGCGGACCAGTGCCGGTGGTTCATCGACAATAGCTTTCTGTAGCAGCGCCAAATGTTCGGGGAATGCTTTCAGGCCAGTCGTCAGCGTTTGCAGCGCTGGACTGCCGATCTTTTCAACGCGAGCAATCATTGCTGGCAGCTGGGCAAAGGCCTGACGCAAGCGCACCAGATCGCGCGGCCTGGCATTACCGAGCGCAACCCGGGCGAGCACCCGCTCCATGTCACCGACGGCGCGCAGCGCTTTTTGCCAGTCAGTGAGTGGTGATTGCTCGATCAGGGCGGCAATCGCCTGCAAGCGCTGTTCAATCGCTGTTCGTACGGCCAGCGGCCGGTGCAGCCAGCGTTTCAGCAGGCGCGAACCCATTGGCGTCGCGGTGTTGTCTAGCACTCGGAACAGCGTGTGTTCATCTCCGCCACGGATATTCGAGGAAATTTCCAGATTGCGCCGAGTCGCCGGGTCGAGCTGCATCGCATCGTGCAGCAGTTCCAATTGCGGCGCTTTCAGGTGTGGAATTGCCGAGCGCTGAGTGTCTCGCACGTACTGCAATAGCGCGGCGGCGGCGCCGATGCCGCCATCAATGCCATTGAGGCCGAAGCCATCGAGGCTTTTCACCTGAAAATGACGCTGCAATTGTTCGACGCCGCTGGCCGTTTCAAATTGCCAGGTCGGGCACAGGCGCTGGGCGCCAATATTGGGCAATTCCAGTTCGCTCAGCGCGTCGTCGAGCAGCACTTCGGCCGGCTGCAGGCGGTGCAGTTCGGCGCAGAGTTCGGGCAGCGATTTCGGCTCGTTTAATGAAAATCGGCCACTTGCCAATTCCAGGCTTGCTACGCCAAAGTGGTCAGACCTTCGCGTTATCGCTAGAATCAGGTTATCGCGCTTTTCGTCGAGCAGATCTTCGTCGGAAAGCGTGCCGGGTGTGACGATACGCACGACGTCGCGCTCGACCGGACCTTTGCTGGTCGCCGGGTCACCAAGCTGCTCGCAGAGCGCGACGGTGAACCCCATCTTCACCAGCTTGGCGAGGTAGGGCTCCATCGCGTGCCATGGCACCCCGGCCATCGGAATCGGTTCGCCGGCCGACTGGCCGCGCTTGGTCAGTGTAATGTCGAGCGCCTGGGCGGCGGTTTGCGCATCGTCGTAGAACAGCTCATAGAAATCGCCCATGCGGTAGAACAGCAGGTGCGATGGATGAGCCGCCTTGATGCGCAAATATTGCTGCATCATCGGCGTGTGGTGGCTTAAGTCGAGTTCGGCAGTTTTCATGCCGCGCATTCTATCGGTAGTGGCGAGCAAGCTCTAGCACTACCATGATTGGTGTGATGGCAAGGAGAAGAAGAATGGATGGACTGGTACAAAAACTCGCCGAACAACTATTGCGACAGGGCAAGAGGCTGGCGCTGGCCGAATCCTGCACCGGCGGAATGATTGCCGCGGCTTGCACCGGCTTGGCTGGCAGTTCGCGCTGGTTTGATCGTGGTTTTGTCACTTACAGCAATGCCGCAAAAATCGAGTGCCTCGATGTGCCGGCCGAAACGCTGGAGCGTCACGGCGCGGTCAGCGAGGCAACCGTCATTGCGATGGCCAAAGGCACGCTCGAACACAGCGATGCTGACATTGCCTTGTCAGTGTCTGGCATTGCCGGGCCTGACGGCGGTAGCGAAGCAAAGCCGGTCGGTACCGTCTGGTTTGCGCTCAGTGACAAAACCGGTTTTACCAATGCGCTGGTCGAACAATTCACTGGCGATAGAAAACAAGTACGCGAACAGGCTGTGCAGTTCGCGCTGAAGTTATTGATTGAACATACGCGATAATGATTTTTCACTTACGGAGTTGAACATGACTTACAAAGCACCGCTGCGGGACTACCAGTTTCTGTTGAAAGACTGGTTGAAGCTACCGGAAAAATGGCAGGCACTTACCGGCTCCGCTGATCTCGACGACAGCTTGCTCGATGCGGTGCTGGAAGAGGCCGGCAAGTTCTGCGGCGAAGTGTTGTCGCCAATCAACCGCAGCGGTGATGAAGAAGGCTGTCATTTCGAAAACGGTGTGGTGCGCACACCGAAGGGCTTCAAGGAAGCCTGGAAGCAATTTGCCGAAAGTGGCTGGCAATCGCTCTGTGGTGATCCGAACTATGGTGGACAAGGTTTGCCGCGCGCGTTGCATGTCGCGATCGAAGAAATGATTTATGGTGCCAATACCTCGTTTTGTCTTTATTCCTCATTGACCAACGGTGCTACTGAATGCCTCAGCGCCCATGGCGACGACGCGCTCAAATCCACTTATTTGCCGAAACTCCTGAGCGGCGAATGGGCTGGTGCGATGTGCCTGACCGAGCCACATGCCGGCACCGATCTCGGTTTGCTGAAAACCAAGGCCGCTCCGAACAATGACGGCAGTTATTCAATCAGCGGTACAAAAATTTTTATTACCGGTGGCGAACACGACCTGACCGACAACATCATTCACTTGGTATTGGCTCGTCTACCTGACGCACCGGAAGGCACAAAAGGTATTTCGCTGTTTTTGGTGCCGAAAGTGCTGGTTAACAGCGACTTGAGCCTTGGTGAACGAAACGCGATTCATTGCGGATCGATTGAACACAAAATGGGTATTAAGGCTTCCAGCACCTGTGTGATGAATCTCGATGGTGCCAAAGGTTGGTTGATTGGCAAGCCACATCAAGGCCTGCGTGCGATGTTCACGATGATGAATGTCGAGCGACTGTCCATCGCGATTCAAGGCATTGGTCTTGGCGAACTGGCCTGGCAAATCGCCGCGCGTTATGCGGTCGAACGCAAACAGGGCAGGGCCGAACAATCAGAAAATACCGCTGACCCGATCATCGTTCACGGCGATGTCCAGCGCATGTTGATGACGATGCGTGCTTACAACGAAGGCGGACGTGCACTGGCGCTCTGGATGGGGACTCTGCTGGATGCCGCCCATCGCGGTAATGACGAAAAACAGAAAGCTGAAGCCGACGCGATGTTGGCGCTGCTGACTCCCATCGCCAAAGGCTTTTTCACCGACACCGGTTTTGATGCCTGCAACCTCGGTGTGCAGGTGCTCGGCGGTCATGGTTATGTGCGTGAATGGGGGGTTGAGCAAACGGTACGTGATGCCCGTATTGCGCAAATTTACGAAGGCACCAACGGCGTCCAGGCACTGGATTTGGTTGGCCGCAAAGTGATTGCCAACAAAGGTGAAACCGCCAAGGTATTGCTGCATGAAATTCGCGAGACGGCTCACGATCATCCGGATTTGATCTGGCGTGATGCGCTGAAAGTCGCCGCCAACGACTTCGAGCAGGCATTGAATGCACTACTTAGCAACGCCGAAAAAGGTGGTCACCATGCCAACGCCAATGCCGTGCATTTCATGCATCTGTCCGGTTACCTGATTTACGGTTGGCTTTGGGCGCAACAACTGCAGGTTCTGCATAACAATGTTAGCGACGATCCGTTCGTGCGTAACAAACGCATTACCGCCGATTTTTATCGCCGCCAGTTGTTACCGCGTACCGCTAGCCTAAAAGTCTTGATCGTCGGCGATGCCTGTGATTGGACCATTCCGGACACCGAGTATTACGCCGTTTGAACGGATAGGCTGTTGGCATATATTTTTCGCCGGCAGTGGTACTTCAGGTCAGCGCCAGGCTACGGAGTCACAGTAGCTTGGCGAGCCAGAGTCAAAATCGCTAGAATGCCCGGCCCCGTCCCGGTAGCTCAGCTGGATAGAGCAGCCCCCTCCTAAGGGGCAGGTCGGACGTTCGAATCGTCTCCGGGACGCCAAACCCCTCCTAATTCAATTTGCCGCATCCATTTTCACCGAGAATTTGAGGGCTTTGGCGTATAGTCTTGCCGGGTCCATATCCTTGGCTGCGTACTCAACCAGTGTATCAATATCCGGACTGATCAGTTGTTCAAATGCTTTTTCGCGGTTGACATAAATTGTCAACGGTCGGTTCAAGTCGAACTGTTCAGGTGAGATCAGTATTGTGAATTGCTCAGCGGAATAACTGTAGACATTGATCATGTTACCGCTTGCCTGAGCTTCGACTATTGCCCTTGGATTGTCTTGCTCCATCAGTCCCTTCAATAGATTTTCTTTCGTGGGCTGCGAGATCTTGTCAACAACTAGCCAATGTGCGCGGCGGTAAGCTGTATTCTCGTCAACCTCCATCACAACTGTTTCCGGAAAGGGGTTACGACTGATGGATGCAGCCTTCGCCAACATCAAATCATGAGCATGTCGAAATGTTGGGTAGGAATGCGAACCGCTGACTGCAATAAATTCCACGTCGACACCCAGCGAGCGAAAATAGTTGGCGTAGATCTCAATAGCATCAGCTGGATAAAGTCTATCAGCTGTACCGTTGACGATAAGCATGCGCGTGTTCAGGTAATTGATCGGATAGGTTTCCTGATTGGCGCCATTTACTGCGGAGGAAATAACCGTTGGGCTACCTATCGCTGGTGCAACCAAGGCAAATAGATCCGGAGTTCTGGCGGCTATATAGAAAATGCCGCTACCGCCGTCGGACAAGCCAGTGAGAAAAATACGATTGCTATCAATGGCGTATTCTGCTTTGAGTTCATTGAGAATGCCGCGCAGATTTTCCACCTGTAAGTCACTCCACCAGCGAGCTTCATGCCATCCGGCCGGAAATATCTGAAAATATTCCTCCTGTTTGACCAGATCGTAAAAAGGCCACCAGCGTCCATTTCTTCGCCAGCGTTGAGCGGTGACATCACCGTGCAAATAAAAAATTGCCGGGTAACGTTTGCCTTCAATGATTCTCTGTGGCGGAATCAATGTGTAGTAAAACGGTTTGCCATCCAAATGGTGAGTGCGCAGTTGGCGTTGGCCAGCATCAAGGCTTTTGTGTTGGTCACCCTGCTTCAGGTATTGATACATGGCATCAAAAGAGCCCAGTCGTTGTCGATGCTGCTCAAGAGCGGACAATCGCTGTGTTGGGTTGCCAATCGAAAATGGATGAGGGGGTATGGCAAGGGCCAACTGCGATGCCAAGGCGATGACTGACAGCATGATTCGTATCGGAATCATTATTGAGTGTCTACCACATTTGCTGAGAACCATTAAACAATATAGATACAACGCGATATCTTGATCAATCAGCTGTCAAATGCTCACATGTTCACTGTGTATTATTACCTGATCTGGCTTGCGTCTGAAACAAAAGGGAGTTACTGATCTTCAAGTTGGGAGTCGGACATTCTGGTTTCGAATAGACTGCTAGATGTGACAGTCTGAGCTTAATGCTTTCGCTAGCAAACGTACTTTTGCTGGATTTGAAATAAATATCCCCGATTGCTCGGGGATATTTATTTCTTCCGTTGTTAAACGCTTACCCGCCCAACGCTGAAATGGCTTCGTTCAGCGTTTTGCTTGGCCGCATCGCTTGCGAGGTTTTTTCTTCGCTCGGTTGGTAGTAACCACCGATGTCCACTGCTTTTCCTTGCACGCCATTCAACTCGGCAACGATGGTTTGTTCTTTTTCCGTCAGGGTTTTCGCCAACGGCGCGAACAGGTTTTTCAGCTCGGCATCGTCATTCTGTTCGGCCAACGCTTTTGCCCAGTACATGGCCAGATAGAAATGGCTACCGCGATTGTCGATACCGCCGACTTTACGAGCCGGGGATTTGTCGTTGTCGAGGAATTCGCCATTGGCTTTGTCCAGCGCATCGGCCAGCACTTTGGCCTTCTTGTTGCCGGTTTTCAGCGCCAGATCTTCGATGGAAACGGCCAGTGCCAGGAATTCGCCGAGCGAATCCCAGCGTAGGTAGTTCTCTTCGACAAATTGCTGCACGTGTTTCGGCGCCGAACCACCAGCGCCGGTTTCGAACAGACCTCCGCCGGCGAGCAGCGGCACGATCGACAGCATCTTGGCGCTGGTGCCGAGTTCCAGAATCGGGAACAGGTCGGTCAGGTAATCACGCAGTACGTTGCCGGTGACGGAAATGGTGTTCTGTCCGGCTTTGACGCGCTTCAGCGTGTAACGGGTTGCTTCGACCGGTGACAAGATTTGAATGTCGAGGCCAGTGGTGTCGTGCTCTTTAAGGTAGGTTTCGACTTTCTTAATCAGCTGCGCGTCATGAGCACGCGCTTTGTCCAACCAGAAAATCGCCGGTTGACCGGTAACGCGCGAGCGGGTGACGGCCAGCTTGACCCAATCCTTGATTGGCAGATCTTTGGTTTGGCACATGCGCCAGATGTCGCCGGCTTCAACGCGATGCTGCATCAGGGTTTTGCCGTTGCCATCGACGACGCGAATTTCGCCGTCTTTATCAACGCAGAAGGTTTTGTCGTGTGAGCCGTACTCTTCGGCTTTCTGCGCCATCAGACCGACGTTGGAAACGTTGCCCATCGTGCGCGGATCGAACGCACCGTTTTCAATACAGAATTTGATTGTCTCATCGTAAACACCGGCGTAGCAGCGGTCCGGGATCATGGCTTTGGTGTCGTGCTGCTTGCCATCCGGGCCCCACATCTGGCCAGAGGCACGAATCATTGCCGGCATCGAAGCGTCGATAATGACATCGCTCGGTACGTGCAGGTTGGTGATGCCTTTGTCGGAGTCGACCATCGCCAGTGCTGGCTGTTTGCTGTAAACCGCGTTCAAGTCCGCTTTGATGGCGTTTTGTTCCGATTCACTCAGCGCGCTGATTTTGGCGTAGACATCGCCAATACCGTTTTTCGGATCAACACCAATCTTGGCGAATGTGTCCTGGTATTTCTTGAACACATCGGCGTAGAAAACCGTGACCGCGTGACCGAACATGATTGGGTCGGATACTTTCATCATCGTTGCTTTCAAGTGCAGGCTCAGCAGCACGCCGGACTTTTTGGCATCGACAATTTCTTTTTCGAAAAAGGCGCGCAGCGCTTTGGCATTCATCGCCGAAGCATCGATGACTTCACCTGCTTGCAGTTTCAAACCCTCTTTCAATGTGGTAACGGTGCCGTCGTTGGCAACGTGTTCGATTTTCACGGTCGTTGCGCTATCGACGGTGACCGACTGTTCGCTACCGTAAAAATCATTGGCCGACATGTGCGCGACATGCGATTTGGAATCTTTCGACCAGGCTCCCATGCTGTGCGGATGCTTTTGCGCATAGGCTTTGACCGGCGCGGCAACACGGCGATCGGAGTTGCCTTCACGCAGCACTGGATTCACAGCGCTACCGAGCACTTTCGCGTAACGTGCCTTGATGTCTTTTTCCTGATCGTTTTTCGGCTCAACCGGATAATCCGGAACCTTGTAGCCATGTGCTTGCAGTTCTTTGATGGCCGCCGTCAACTGCGGAATCGAGGCGCTGATGTTCGGTAGCTTGATGATGTTGGCTTCCGGCGTTTTCGACAGCTCGCCAAGCTCAGCCAAGTCATCGTTCTGGCGTTGTTCGGCGCTCAGATTTTCCGGAAAGTTGGCGATGATGCGGCCTGCCAGGGAAATGTCGCGCGTCTCCACGGTGATACCGGCTGCCTTGGTAAACGCTTGCACAATCGGCAGCAGTGAATAGGTGGCAAGCATCGGTGCTTCATCGGTAATCGTGTAGATAATGCGTGACTGTGACATGGACATTCCCCAGATGGATGAACCCGGACGGGATACGCGTTGCGGACGCGACAACGTATGGTTCGGGAGGCAATCGAGCACGAGCAGATGGCTCGCCCCAGCAAAATCGGGCGGCATTATAGCACCACGCAAAGGGCCGGCGCGCGTTAGACCAAAGGCGTAAACGCCAGAAGAAATCCGCTATCGAACCGCGGACTGGACAAAAATTGGCCAGATGAATCCTGGGCAACTCCGCTTCGTTGCCAATCTTGGTTGGTGTGGTCGCCGCTCAGGTCGTCGAATCCGTTTTATTGTTCTTGGCAAACTGCTGCATTGCCATGCGCAGTTGCTTGTCGGCCAACATCGAAAGGCCGGCCGCAAACCAGCCGGAAACGCGGTTGATGCCGTGGTGGATGCTGCCTGGTTCGTGGCGAAGACCCAATACAAAACCGGAGCCGACAACCAGCAGCGGCGGCAAGCGATGAGCCCAGCGCTGTTGGGTTGCCGTCATGGCCGTCAACACCTGTTGTTGGCGTTGTTCGAGATCGCCAGCGGTGCGGCGGATTTCACGGTGAAGTTGGAGCCGATTCATGGTTTGGTTTCCGTTGTTGGTGTTGAGGTGATCCGGTCAGTCCGAGCAGTTGGCGGGTATAGGGCAGTGAGGCCTGACGCTTCAACGAGCGCAACCACAAACGACAGAACAGGTAGGCGGCGATCTGCAGCAACGTAAAGCTGGCGAAAGCGATGCCCAGATGTTGATAGATATCAAACATCAGCCAGGCAAAGGTCACCGATGCACTGAGCCAGATCAACGCGAGCAGCAGCGGCGAAATCAGCGTGATAGCAAGAATGCGCGGGAATTGTTTAACGGCCAGTTGCAGTTCCAGATCGACAAGTTTCAGACTGTCTTTACCCAAACGCAACACGGCGTCCAGTTGTTCAAACAATTTGTTCACAGGTGATTCCTGCGCCGGCTTGTTGGCGGGGGATTCTGAGCGAGGCGTCTCTTGCTCGGGATTCATCCGACTCTCCTTGTTTGCGGGATTGCTTGCGGTAACAAGCAAACTCCGGATTTCGTCAGATGCGTCAACGCATCTGACGAAGAAACCGGGAGTTCACTTGTTTTCAGCGGGCACGGAATACTCGTGACACCAGCCAGCCCGTGGCAAAAGCGAGACCAAATGCGGTCAGCGGGCGTTCCCGAATCATGTCGCCTGCGCGTTCCAGATAAATGGCGCCACGATCGGTCGCGGCATGTGAAGTTTCACTGGCAGCGGTTTTGAAATCATCCATTGCGGCACGAGTTTCTGCGCGGGCGTTGCGTACTCCTTCACCGACATGGCTGCCAGCTTCGCGTAAATGCTCGCGTCCAGAACGTGCGGCATTACGAGCGTTTTCCATATGCGCATTGCTGCGCTCCGCGCGTTGTGCCGCCGTTTCACTGATGTTTTCGGTAGGCATAGTTGTGCTCCTTGCTTGATTAGGGTCGAACAACGGGTGCTCGACACGTGGTGATGACAACATGAGGCCCGGATTGTTGTCGGAAGTTATTGTCATGACGCGTTCGCGTCCAAATCAATGCGAGTAAGACACAAAAAATCGTCACCGGGCGCGGCAGACGATGGCGGGCAAAAATCGTTTTATTGCTGTTGTTGTCAACGATTACGACGTATCGCACGTCAATCGAGAGAGGTTTTCGCGCTGGCGGTAACGGTTTCCGGTTTCCCCTCGCTATCATCGTGATTGGGGCGGTCTGAAGATGCTGTGATCGTCGTTTGATCTCTAGACACAGCTCACTAACACATCACCCTTTATATCGATGACCTATAAAAAGTATAGACGCTGTTCTGTCTTTCTCCAGAAAAGTGAAGCGATTTGCGGCGGAAATAATGCGCTTTTCGAGTTTTGCCGCCAATTTTTTTCAGCGCAATAGTCGTTATAAAATTTCAGTTATTTCTATTGTGTTGCTTATAGAAAACTTATTGTTTGTCGGCATACGGTTATTTGAGTGCGTTTGAATGCTGACGCTTTGCTATGAAATAATTACCACAAAGTGACGAAGTTACTGCAGTGACCTCATCACCATTAGCAGAGTAGCTTGTAAACAAGTGCCAACAAAAATTGTTCGCAAGCTTTCAGTTCTTCCCGGGTGACGTATTCATTAGGCTGGTGGGCACGATCGATGCTACCAGGGCCCATGACGATCACTTCCGAGCCAAGTGCTCGGTAATAGGGCGCTTCGGTTCCGTAGTTGACGCAAATGGCGGATTTGCCGCTCAGTTCGGTTGCGGTGCTGACCAAGCGGGTATCAATTGGCGTCGCAAATGCCGGTGTACCGGGCCACATTTCCTGCAACTCCAGTGTGGCTTTGGTTTTGTTCTTTATTTTTTCGATTTGTTTACGCAGATCATCATAGGTCTTTTCTATGGCCATACCGGGCAATGGCCGCAAATCGAAATCGAGTACCGCTTCCGGGCAAATGCGATTGACGGCATCGCCACCAGCCAGGCGACCAAAATTCAGCGTCGGGTAGGGCACGGCAAAGCTTTCATCTCGATGCAGCAATTTTAAGTCGGAACGCCATTGCATCAGCACACCCATCGCTTCATACATCGCATCGAGGGCGTTGATGCCGGCATCAGGATTTGACGAGTGGCCGGAATGGCCATGGGCGCATAAGCGGTGCGCCAAGTGGCCTTTATGGGCGCGTACCGGCACCAGGTCAGTCGGTTCGCCGATGACCACGTAGTTCGCGTGCAGGGCATCGCTGTCCTGCAGCCAACGACCTCCAGACATCGTGCTTTCCTCATCACAGGTGGCGACGATGTACAGCGGCTTTTTCAGCTTTTTCTGGTCGATTTGACTGGCTACCGTAACGGCGGCCGCGATAAAGCCTTTCATATCGGTGCTGCCAAGGCCATGCAGGCGACCGTCGATATCGGTCAGCGTGAACGGGTCGGTGGCCCAGCGAGCGGCATCGAACGGCACCGTGTCGGTATGGCCCGAAAACACCAGGCCGCCTGTTCCCTGACCAAAGCGGGCAATCAGGTTCAGCTTGCGCGGCTCGTGCACCACTTCGTGGATGCTGACCTCAGCACCAAGCGTATTCAGCACATCGGAGAGGCGATGGATGATCGGTGCGTTGCTCTGGTCCCAGAGGCTTTCGGTGGAACTGACGCTGGGAATCGCTACCAGCTCAGTCAGCAGCTCGATCGTCGAAGGTATCGCCATGATGATTTTCCGTGATCAACATTGAGGGTCTATAGTGGGGTATGCATAATGCCAATGCATATGCATTATAACAATGAATTTTTATGCTTAGTGTTGCATAAAAATGTAATTGCCCGTATTCTCGCTTTCGTGGAGCCAACATGACCGTTCGCAAACCAGAACCGGTGCCCGTGGGTAAGCAGGGTCGCCAACAGATTATTTGTGAACTGATTGTCACACATGAGGTGCATAGTCAGGAGCAATTGGTCGAATTGCTGTCTGAAAAAGGCATCGAAACAACACAGACGACGTTGTCGCGTGACTTGACTGAACTGAAGGTGTTCAAAGGCCCGAATGGCTACACCTTACCGCAGTCAGAATTGTCAGTACCGCCGACCACGTCGGAGTTGAAACGGTTTTTGGAAACGCTGCTGGTTTCCATTGATCAGGCGTCGAACCTGGTGGTGTTGAAAACTCGCCCAGGTCGCGCGCAAATTTTGGGATACGAACTCGATCGCGGTGGTATCCCGTTGGTGGTGGGCACATTGGCCGGTGACGATACCTTGTTTATCGCCACTCGCTCGGAGCAGGACGCCCACCAGTTGATTGAAGAACTGCAAGAATTGGCAGGCGTCAAACGCTAAAGGGTTAATCGGCCTTGGCGCCTGCGGAGGTCGATATGTTGAATGTAGCCGTGTTGGGCGCCAGTGGATATGTTGGCGCCGAACTGACGCAAATTCTGGCCGCACATCCGCAAGTAAGTGGATTGCAATTGTTCCATTCCGGCGAACAGCCCGGCCAGTTTCCTTTCCATCATTTTCAGGCGCGCAGCCGCGGTCAGGTGGCAGCGCCGGTCGAGCCATTTTCGCCGGAAAAGCTTAGCGATTTCACCGATGTCGTGTTTCTTTGCACGCCGCATGAATTCGCTGCCGATCACACGCCCGAGTTATTGAAGAAAGCGAAAGTCGTTATCGATCTGTCGGCCGGTTTTCGTTTCTCTGATGCCAGTATCTATCAACAATATTACGGTTTTACCCATCCGAATCCCGATTTGCTCGGCAAAGCTGTTTACGGTTTGCCAGAGCTGAATGCCGATGGGCTGAATAATGCCACTTTGATTGGTTGCGCCGGTTGCTACGTTACCGCCGCCAGTCTTGCTATTGCGCCGCTGAGCAAGAACGGTTTGTTAAAAAGCGGTACGTTGCCGATCATCAGCGCCACCAGCGGCGTCAGCGGTGCTGGCCGCAAAGCGCAGGTGTCCACGCATTTCTGCGAAGTGTCATTGACGCCTTATGGTGTGCAGAATCATCGCCATCAACCGGAAATCGAAAAGAACGTGGGTGTGCCAGTGGTGTTCCAACCACATCTTGGCAACTACAAGCGCGGCATTCTGGCCAGTGTTTATTTGTTTACCAACAACGGCGTGACCGCGACCGATATCGATCAAGCGCTGAATAAGGCTTACGAAAATCAGCCGATGGTTCGTTTGCTCGGCGCTGGTCAGTATCCGGCTGTGCAACACGTCGAGAACACACCGTTCTGCGATCTGGGCTGGCGCTTTGATGAAGCACGCGGTCAGCTGACGGTATTTTCAGCGCTCGACAATTTGCTGAAAGGCGCCGCTTCGCAAGCCGTGCAGTGTTTCAATATCCGTTTCGGTTTTGATATGCGCACCGGCCTATTGCCACTGGAGCACGCCTGATGAATCCGGTGGTCGTGAAACTAAGCGGCGGTGCAATCGAAGATCCGATCGTCATTGCCAATCTGATGCCGGCGTTGCAGGAGCTGGCGGCCAAACAACCGCTGATCCTGGTGCACGGTGGCGGCAAACAAGTTGATGCCCATTTTGCCCACTGGCAGTACCCGGTCGAAAAGAAAAATGGCCTGCGGGTAAGCCCGGCAGAACATATGCCGCTGATCACGGCCGTGCTCGCGGGTCAGGTCAACAAACAATTATTGTCAGCGGCAAAAGTTGTCGGCATGAATGCTGTCGGTGTGTCGCTGGCCGATGGTGACAGTGCCGTCTGTTCACCACATCCGGATGCCAGCCTCGGTGCCGTAGGCATTGTGGATCCGGGTAAAGGCAAAATGATGCAAGCGTTATTAGGCGCAGGCTTTGTGCCGATTGTTGCCAGCATCGCGCTCGATCAGCAATCGCAGCTTCGTAACGTCAACGCCGATGATGCTGCGGTATGTTTGGCCGCACTGACCAAGGCTCAGGATTTACTTTTACTTAGCGATGTTTCCGGCGTGCGTGACGCCGAAGGCAAAACACATGCATCAATGACCAAGGCGCAAATTCAACAGGAGATCGCCAACGGCGTGATCCAGGGCGGGATGATTGCCAAAGTCATGGCTGCGATGCAGGCCGCCGCACAACTCGGTAAACACGTCACCATAGCCAGTTATCTCCAACCGGATGCCATCCGACGATATGCACATGGACAGGATATCGGCACCCACATTCTCGCGGTGTAAAGGCACTCAATTACTTTAGGTTGGAGTTTTACCATGCAAAAAGATTACTTGACCGGGCTGGAGTTCTCTCCGGCTCAAACCGAAGGCTTGCTCGATTTGGCGTTATTGGCCAAACAACAGCCAGAAAAATTTCAACACGCGCTGTCCGGCAAAAGCATTGTCATGCTGTTTGAAAAGCCGAGTTTGCGTACCCGGATGAGTTTCGAAGTGGGTATTCAACGGCTCGGTGGCCAGGCCATTTATCTTGACCACAAAGACGAACGCATCGGTGTCCGTGAATCGATTGCCGATTACGCGCGCAATTTCAGTGTTTGGGTGCACGGCATCATCGCCCGGGTATTTGCCCATCAAACCTTGACCGAGTTGGCGAAAAATGCGCGGGTACCGGTGGTCAATGCCTTGTGCGAAAAACTGCATCCCTGCCAGGCGCTGGCGGATTATCTGTCGTTGAAAGAAACCTATGGCAATCTGAAAGGTTTGAAGCTCGCCTATGTCGGAGACGGCAACAATGTTTCGCATTCGTTGTTGCTGGTCGGCGCGATGCTGGGTGTCAACGTCACGGTGCTGACACCGCAGAAATATGCCTGCAAAGCCGAATGGCTGGATAAAGCACAAACGCTCGCGGCGCAAACCGGTGCCACCGTTCGCTTGATTCATCAACCGAACCAGCTAGGTCAGCAGGACGTGCTGTACACCGACACCTGGGTGTCGATGGGCGAGAGCAAGTCGGCCAGTGAACTGGAGCGGGTATTGAAGCCTTATCAATTGAACGAAACGATGGTCGCGGAAACCGGCGCGGGTCATGTCATGCACTGCCAGCCAGCGCATCGAGATGTCGAAATCACTTCAGCGCTGTTCGACAGCAATATTTGCCTGGCGATGCGCCAGGCGGAAAACCGTTTGCATGCGCAGAACGCGCTTCTGCTGAACCTGTTCAATGCGGCTTAAATTTTGCGAGAAATTGTCATGAAAAATCAGCAATTCAAAAAAGTGGTATTGGCGTATTCCGGTGGTCTGGATACCTCGGCGATTGTGCCGTGGTTGAAGGAGAACTACGAGTGTGAAGTGGTCTGTTTTGTTGGCGATATCGGCCAATCTCTCGATGATCTGAAAGGCGTAGAGAAAAAAGCTATCGCCAGCGGTGCCAGCGGCTGTCATGTCGTCAATCTGCAAGAGGTATTTGCCCGCGAAGCCATTTACCCGTTGATGAAAGCTGGCTGCCTGTACGAAGGCCGTTATCTGCTCGGCACCTCGATGGCGCGGCCGATTCTGGCGCGTGCCCAGGTGGAAGTGGCGCGCGCGGTTGGTGCTGATGCACTATCGCATGGCTGCACCGGCAAAGGTAACGATCAGGTGCGATTTGAAACGGTGTTTGCCGGTTTGGCACCAGATCTACCCGTGATTGCGCCATGGCGGATTTGGTCGATGCGTTCGCGTGAGGAATTGCTGGCGTATTTGGCCGAGCGCGATATTCCTTGCTCAGCCAGTGCCACGAAAATTTACAGCCGAGATGAAAACGCCTTTCACCTGTCCACTGAAGGTGGTGAGCTGGAAAGCCCGTGGAATGCGCCGACCCACAATGTTTGGGAATGGACCAAAAACATTGAGGAAACGCCGAATACGCCAACCAATGTCACACTGGATATCGAGCAGGGCGAAGTAAGAGCGGTCAACGGTGAAACGATGACGCCGATGCAGGTGGTCAAAACCTTGAACGAACTCGGAGTGCAGCATGGTGTTGGCCGTATCGACATCATCGAGAATCGCCTGGTCGGTATGAAGTCGCGCGGCTGTTACGAAACGCCTGGCGGTACCATTTTGTTTAACGCGATTCGCGGTTTGGAAGAACTGGTTTTTGATCGCGACTCGTTCAAGCTGCGTCAGCAACTGGCGCTGGACTTGGCCGAAAAAGTCTACGACGGCAAATGGTTTGTGCCGGCAACGCGGGCGATTCTGGCAGCAGTAGACAGTCTTGCTCAGACCTTGAACGGTAAAGTGGTAGTTCAGCTGTTCAAAGGCCAGGCGACCGTGATTCAGCGTCAGTCGATCAACTCGTTGTATTCCGAATCGTTCGCGACATTTGGCAAGGATGAGGTGTATCAGCAAGCCCATGCCGAAGGCTTTATCCGTTTGTACAGTTTGCCGTCACGCATCCGAGCCTTGAAAGCTACCGGGCAAGCCTGACGCGAACGCTTGTTTCGATGTGTAACCGGTCGGCGTCACGCCGACCTTGTTGTTTTGGTCTTTGAGGAAAGTTCCAGCAATGTCGACACTCTGGGGTGGACGTTTCGAGCAGGTCACCGATAACGAATTGTTTCGTCAGTTCAATGATTCCCTGCCATTTGATTACCGCTTGGCTGAACAGGATGTGCAAACATCGGTCGCTTGGGCCAGCGCCTTGCATCGCGCCGGCGTGCTGACACAAGAAGAGATGTCACGCCTGCACGGCGCACTGCGTCAGCTGTTGCGAATTATCCACGACAATCCAGCGGAAATTTTGGGTTCCGGTGAAGAGGATATTCATTCCTGGGTGGAGTCCGAGCTCGTCAAACGTGTTGGCGACTTGGGTAAAAAATTACACACCGGCCGCAGCCGTAACGATCAGGTCGCGACCGATTTGCGACTGTGGGTGGAAACGGCTTGCGTGCAACTATTGGCCGAGAGCCGCAGTGTGCAGCGCGCGTTATTGCAGCTGGCTGATGATCATGTCGATACCGTATTCCCTGGTTACACGCATTTACAGCGCGCCCAGCCGCTGCGTTTCGCCCATTGGTGTCTGGCCTATGTCGAAATGCTGGAACGAGATGTAACGCGCATTGAAAGCGTAATCGCGCATTCTGATCAATGTCCGCTGGGTTCCGGTGCGTTAGCAGGCACCGCGTACGCCATCGATCGACATAAATTGGCGAAAACGCTAGGCTTTAAAGAGCCGACCAGAAATTCGCTTGATGCGGTTTCCGATCGCGATTACGTACTGGAGTTGCTGTCAGCGCTTTCTATTCAAATGATGCATCTGTCGCGAATGGCCGAAGATCTGATTTTCTACGCCAGCGGCGAAGCCGGCTTTGTGCAACTCAGCGATGAAGTGACCACCGGTTCGTCATTGATGCCGCAAAAGAAAAACCCGGATGCACTGGAATTGATTCGTGGCAAAACCGGCCGTGTATATGGTTCTATGATTTCGTTGTTTACGACTTTGAAAGCCTTGCCGCTCGCTTACAACAAGGACATGCAGGAAGACAAAGAGGCGTTGTTTGCTGCCGTTGAGAGCGCCAGCCTGTGTTTGCGCATGACCGAGAAATCGGTACTGGCGATCAGCGTTGACAAGGAGCGGGCGAAAGTTGCCGCGCAACGCGGTTACTCGAACGCTACGGAACTAGCCGACTATTTGGTCGGCAAACAGGTGCCTTTTAGAGAAGCGCACCATATTGCCGGTCGCGCTGTGTTGTTTGCCGCGGACAAAAAGAAAGCACTGGAAGAATTGTCGCTGGAGGAGTTGCAGCAGTTCCATCCAATGATCGGCAGCGATATTTACCCGATGTTGGCACTCGACTCCTGTCTGGAAAAACGCGATGTCTTTGGCGGTGTTTCTCGTCGTCGTGTGGTTGAAGCATTGTCGCAAGCAAAAATGCGTGTCAACGGCTTGAGCCTGAGCGAGCAACTGGAAGTGCGTGATGCGACAGTACACGATGTGCCGGAAATCATTGCGTTGGTCAATCACTGGGCCAAAGAAGGCGAGAACCTGCCACGCTCGCGTGCGGATTTGATTTCGCATCTGCAAGATTTTGTTGTGGCGAAAAAAGACGGCAAAGTCGTCGGCTGCGCAGCGCTGTTTATCTATAACGAAGATATCGCTGAAATCCGCAGCCTTGGTATTTGGCCGCAGTACCAAGGCTTGGGGCAGGGGCGGGCGATGGTGGCCTATCTTTGCGAGCGGGCCAAGCAGCTTGGCTTGAAACGGGTGCTGTCATTGACCCGGGTACCGGATTTCTTCGCCAAGCTCGGTTTTGTCCGCGACCAGCGCGACAACCTGCCGGACAAAGTCCTGAAAGACTGCCAGTTCTGCCCCAAACTGCAGGCCTGCGACGAGCATGCGTTGATTTTTTATCCAGAGGCGGTCAATTCCTGAAAAATTTTGAGCGCCAAGCTTGCCGAGTCGCAAAGACGATGGTAACTTACGCGCCCTCAACGACAGGCGCATAGCTCAGCTGGTTAGAGCACCACCTTGACATGGTGGGGGTCGTTGGTTCGAGTCCAATTGCGCCTACCAAATTATCAACAAAAACAGCGGCTTAGGCCGCTGTTTTTGTTTTGCTCGTGGTAAACCCCTTCTTTTTAACGGTACGGCAATCAAATCCCTAAATTTTCACCCGCAAATTTTCGTTGAGTTTAAATGCCGTTTCGGATATTTTGCGCCGCTCAAAAAAGCACCAGAATTTTGTAACGTTGTTGTTGGGGAATGTCATGATTCGTTCTGGAATGGATGCCAGCATGTGGCTGCCATTGTTTGTATTCGCGAGTATGTTATTTAACCCAAGCGCGCAGGGAGCGGGCTTGGAACTATTGGAAAACCGGATATTTCAGCGCAGCACGGGTAAGCCTGTAACGGAAGTCGTATCCTTTTCTGCACGCTCCGGTGAACAGGTCCAGTTCACGCTGTGGAATGGCGGCCGGGAAAACCAGTATTGCAGGATTTCAAGCGCGGATATTCGGTTAAACAATATTTCACTTTTCCGCCCCAGTGATTTTAACCAAGGCGTTTCAGTTCTCGTCAAATCCGCGACCTTGAGGGCTCAGAACACCATTTCAGTGAGTTTAGCCAGCAAACCCGGCTGTGCGGTCGAGTTCAACGCTGGACGTGCTAATCAAGCTCCCGTCATTGTTTCGACCCCAGAAGATAAAGTATGGGTGCCAAATACTTTCGTTTATCAAGCACGAGCCTTGAATGAAGTGGACGAGAAGGTCACCTTTTCGCTAGAAGAGGGGCCCAGTGCGCTGTCTATCACTGAAGAGGGATATTTAAGCTGGACGGTAACGCCGGCTGATATCGGTCAGCATTCGGTAACCATCAAAGCGACGGACGTGCAAGGCGCTTTCGACACCCAATCATTTCTCATTTATGTCTTGGCGCCGATCAATCAGCCCCCCAAATTTTCCAGCCTTCCTTCACAATTGGTTTTACAACCGGGAAACGTTTGGCAATACCCAGCAACAGCGATAGATCCTGAAAACGAACCTTTGGTGTTCAGCATTGATGAAGCGCCTGAAGGCTTTCAAGTGAACGCGCAGACCGGCTTTTTCTATTGGCTACCTGTGCCCGAGCAAGCCGGTCAGCATCGAATAATAATTCGGGTGCAAGATCCGCATGGTGAAATGGATACCCAACAGTTTTCGCTGGCAGTCAATCTCGGTGAAGAGTTTTGGCCCCCGGTTATTGTCAGTAAGCCAGTGCAACAGACTTTCGTTGGCGCCACCTATCGCTATCCGGTAATTGCAACCGATCCGGACTCTCCGAATTTGGCCTTTGAGTTGCTAGAGTCGGTACCGGGAATGTCAATCAGTCAGGACTCCGGTGAAGTGCTGTGGACGGTTCCAACAGACCAGTTAACCGGCACCATACGTATCACGATTAAAGTGAGTGATGAGCGAGGACAATCTGATCAGCAGCAATACTTGCTGCAGGTCTTCCGTCCGAATCGGGCACCATCATTCGTTTCATTACCGCCTCATGTGGTAACGGAGCAGACTCGTTTTCGCTATGACGCCAAGGCCGTTGATCCGGATGTCGGTGATGTTTTGCAGTACGGTTTTTCGTTACTCAATACCAACGCCAGCATCAATCCTGAAACCGGCGTTTTCCATTGGCAACCGGATAATCGACTGGCGGAAACGGTGTCGCTAGCACACGAGTATTGCATGAGCGATGCACCGGCTGAAGGGGTCTTGGACCCTGTACAGAAGTGGCGCTGGCAAGGTGTCGATGGTAACAGCGCCAACGCGGACGTATTCGGGCCACCGATGATAGCTCAACTGACCGACGACAATGGCGACCAGGTTATCGATCAACGAGACACTCCGGATTTGGTTTTCATTGAACGACGGACCAATTGGCTCACGGCCATTGACGGTGCCACCGGAAAGCAGCATTGGGTGAGCAAAACCATAAAGCTTAATGGCTTGGGTAGCGTGGCGGTGGCGGATATCGACGGCGACGGAAAGGTGGAAATTGTTGCCACCAATGAAAGTCGCAATGCACTTCACGCATTCGATCACCAAGGTGTATTGAAATGGACGGCCGCGACCGGGCCAACGAAAACCTCACCTCGTGACGGCATTTCGATTGCCGACTTGGATGGCGACGGCCAGCCAGAAATTCTGCATGGTGCGCGAGTGTTCTCCCATCAAGGTCAATTGCTGTGGAGTGGTCATCAGGATAGCGGCGGTTTGGAAAGTTACGGAGTGCTCTCCATTGCTGCAGATATTGATCTCGATGGCAAGCAAGAGGTTATTGCGGGAAGAACCGTATACCGACACGATGGTCAGGTGTGGTGGCATCGAGGCGACATCAGCGCTGGCAGTGGCATGAATGCCGTCGGCAATTTTGACCAAGATGATGAAGCAGAGATTGTGCTGGTTGCTTCTGGCCAAGTGTATTTGCTGGACAGTAACGGCACCACCATTTGGGGGCCAGTCGCGATCCCTGGCGGCGGTATCGGCGGGCCTCCAACCGTTGCCGATTTCGACGGTGACGGCGAACCGGAGATTGGTGTAGCCGGTTACAGCCGATATGTCGTTTTTGAGACGGATGGCAGTATCAAATGGACCGCGCCCGTTGAAGATTACAGCTCCAATCGTACCGGTTCATCGGTGTTTGATTTTGAGGGCGATGGTAGGGCTGAGGTGTTGTATGCCGATGAAAAATTTTTCCGGGTGTATGACGGTGAAACGGGACTGGTGCGATACCAATTAGCCAATACCTCGGGAACAACGTTGGAATATCCCTTGGTCGTCGATATCGATAACGATAACCAAGCAGAAATTGTCCTTCCTTCCAATGAAAGCAACACCCGTGGAATTCGTGTGTTGGAATCCGCAAGTGGGAGCTGGGTGCCCACTCGCGACCTATGGAATCAACATGCTTACGCCATTACCAACATCAATGATGATGGTTCCATACCCCGGGTGCCGGAACGCAGTTGGCTGCGACACAACACCTTCCGCTTAAACGCGTTTCTAGATCGCCCAGCCAGAGCGTTGGCCGATTTGCATGTTGGCAATCTGCAATTGCTGAAAGCGGGGCAGTATTACCAAGTGGAGGCCACGGTTCGCAATCGAGGAACCAAACCTTCATCGGCGAGTACCGTGGTATTTCGCATGGATGAAGGGCTTCCTGCGGTGCTGGAAGTGTCCAGTGCGCCAATTCCGGGGCTCAATGCTGGCGAATCGATTCAAGTGAAAAGTCGATTGCTGACGGCACAAGAGCTAAAAGCCTATGTAATGGTGCAGGTTGATGAAGCGCAGTTAGTGGCAGAGTGTGCAGAAAACAACAATACGGCGGGGGCGGCGTTGTTCCACATTCACGCTACGGATCCGGGCCAGCTAAGCGACCAGCAAGTCTTTCTGGTGCGCGTGATGCAAGACAATCGGGCCCCAGCATTTGTCAGTACGCCACCACTCCAAGCACAAGCCTTGACGCATTATCGCTACAAGCCCGAAGTGCATGACGACAACGCTGGTGACAGTTTGGTGTTTACGTTGAAGCAAGCACCTAATGGCATGCGCATCAACCGCGAAACTGGTGAACTGCGTTGGACGCCTACGAATGCGGATGTCGGGCAGCATGAAGTAGAGTTGGAAGCAAAAGACTTGACCGGTGCTACCGCGTTACAGCGGTTTTCGATGATGGTGTCGAGCTATGTTGGCCCAAATCGCGAGCCTGTCATTTTGTCTGCACCGCTGACAGAAGCTCGTGTAAACACCGCGTATGAATACCAACTCCAAGCCTGGGACGAAGATGGTGATGCGTTAACGTATGTATTTGGTGTAGTACCCGCCGGGATGACCATTACTGATAGCGGGAAAATCCAGTGGATACCTTCATTACCGCAACTCGGCGATAACGCTGTGGCCGTGGCGGTTGGTGACAGCAAAGGCGGGGTTGCAGTGCAAACCTTTGTGGTGAACGTGTCTGGTGATCTGACTAATCGGGCGCCGGTGATTTCTCCTGCCAGTTACCGCGCCGCTCGGGTAAACGAAGCCTGGCAGTATCAAGTGCAGGCCGCCGACCCAGATGGCGATGCGCTGTACTTTTCGTTAAGCCAGGCTCCATCCGGAATGTTTATCGACAATAGCGGGCTGCTGCAGTGGACACCGTCTTCGAGCGCGGTGGGGGACCACAGCATTGTGTTGCGGGTAACCGATGGCAAAGGTGGGCAAGCAACCACATCATTCGTCTTGCCGGTGTCACAAACCGTAAACCTGGGCAACCAACCTCCGGCAATCACCAGCACCCCAAGTCAGTTGATTGATCAGGGCAATAGTTATCAATACCAACTGATGGCAACCGATAGCGATGGTGATTTACTCAGCTATCAGTTGCTACAAGCACCGGAAGGCATGCATATCGACGCCAACGGTTTAATTCAGTGGACGCCACAAGTGGGCCAAATAGGCGAAGTGATGGTGCGTGTGCAGGTCACCGATGGTCGTGGTGGCATCGTTACCCAAACCTTCAATATTGTGGTGCGCGATCCGCAGGCAGCAAACAATGCGCCGGTCATTCACAGTGCGCCGAAAACCTCAGTCAAAATTGGCCAGAGTTATCAGTACGTGGTCAGCGCTAGCGACCCGGATGGCGATAATCTCGTGTATTCGTTGGGTAACGTGCCAGCAGGCATGAGCATCAATGAAGCAACAGGTGTCATCACCTGGACACCACAGAACAATCAAGTCGGCATTCATCGCATTGTGGTGAACGTCGCCGATGGCAAGGGCGGTCAAACCGAGCAACGGTTTGATTTGTACGCCACCGCCGTGGCAGCGGCCAACCGTCGTCGCTGCCGTTGAAAACAAGGATTTTAATCATGCAAAACAATTCGTGGTTTCATGGTGTTCGTCGTGGCGGCTTGTTTACCCGGTTCACCGCTTGGTGTTCTTTGTCGCTGTACCTGTTTGTGTTTTACACCCCTGCGGCGTACGCCATTGCTGATAAATGGCAAGCCAATCAGCATGGCGGAGGACAAACGGTTTTTGCGCTGCTGGATACACGCCTACGCGAAGCCTATGTTTTGAGCGAGCACTTGCGTCAAGCGCCAACCGAAAACCATCGCAAACAACTGTTGCGCGCACTGACCTTGGTGCAAGACCTGTCCTCACCTTTGCAAGCACTGGAGTTGACGGAGACCGAGCAGCAGCAATGGCAACAAGCATCCACAAGCTTGCAACGTTATGCGGCGCGCCTGCATCACGCCGCTGTTGATGAGTGGTCTGGAATCGCTGCGATGTTGCGCAATACGCTGGCACCGTGGCAATCGCAAAAGGCTCACCATGCCTTTGACAACAACATGCCATTTGGCCCAGAAGACCGCGTCGTGCGCGCGCCGGCCTCTGACGCCAATGCCTTGTTGCAAGCCATTCAACCGGTCGAGCCGGCAAAGCCTGCACCAGCAAAAGCGGTTTCAGGTAAAGCATCTGCAGGTAACGGCCAATCGCAGAACAGCGCGCCGCTGAACGTCGTTACCGCCAAAGCCGGCAGCGACACAAACGTCACGCAAATGGCAAGCAGTGCCAGCACGCAAGCCCCGCAAAACACCGATTTGCTTGCCACGATTGACGCGCCACTGACGCCAGCGATTTTGGCCAAAGCCGCCGAGCTCAATCACGATCCGGCCAAGATTTTCAATTTCGTTTACAACGAGGTGCGGTTCGTGCCGAGCTATGGCTCGATACAAGGCGCCGATTACACGCTGCAATCCCTGCGTGGCAACAGCTTCGACACCTCCAGCCTGCTGATAGCTTTGCTGCGCGCCTCGAACATCCCAGCCCGTTATCGCTACGGCACCATCTGGCTGAAGCCAGAAGTGGTGCAAAACTGGGTAGGGGGTGTGCAAACCATCGAAGCGGCGCAAAACCTGCTGAGCCAGGGCGGCATCCCGAACACCCGGATGCTCGGCACCGATGGCGAATTCATCAAACTCGAACACGTCTGGGTGGAAGCCTATGGCGTGTTTAATACACTTCCTGTCAATGACGGCAGCGCCCAGTGGCTGGCGCTCGATGCCAGCCTGAAGCAATACCAGTATGCGAGCGGCCTGAACCTGCAAGAATCGGTACCGCTCGATGGCGAACGCATCGCTAATGAAATAAAGGCGCGCGCCACCGTCAACGACAGCGAAGGCTGGGTGCAGAACCTGGATGGCGCTTACCTGCAAACCGAGTTAAGCCAGTACCGCGAGCAAATCGAAACCTTCTTGAATCAGCAGCACCCAGAGGCCACGGTCGCAGAGGTCATCGGTGGTCAGCGCCTCATCAAACGCGAAAGCAACCAGCTCGACCGTTACCCAAGCTACCAGCGCATCGACACCAGTGTCGCGTTCTCAGCCTTGCCGGACAGCCTGCGTCACCAGTTCAAATACGAACTGCTGAGCACCAGTGGCAATGTGCTGTTCAGCTTTGTGCAAAGCACCCCGGAGCTCGCCGGTAAAAGTTTGAGCTTGAGCTTTCGTCCGGCCAGTGCTGCCGATGAGCAAACGCTGATAAACGTTTTGCCGCCGAACCCGCAAACGGTAGAAGACTTACCGAAACGCCTACCGGCTAACCTGATACAACTAAAAGCCGAATTCAGCGTGCAAGGGCAAATGCAGCTCAGCCACGGCAATCATGGTTTGGGTAAAGAGCTCATCACCCGCAAAGGCTATTGGAACCCGCGCAGCGGCTGGCAACTGACCGACAACCCGGTCATCGCCGGCGAATACCAGGCCATTGGTTTGGACCTGCAGGGCCTTGCTGCCAACCAGTTGAACACGTTAAAAAACGAGCTGGAACAAACCAAAGCCAAACTGGAAGCACAAGACCTAAATGGCATCAGCAACACCAGCTCACCGGCGCCATCTTGCAGACTGGGGTGCAAGGCTATGGCCTTAACCCGAGTACAAAGCGAGCTGTCAGCGCAAGTCAGCAACATGGTCTATTACCGGCAACCGAGCTACGGTACGTTCAGCACCTCGATGAGCGTCGATTACTGGTTTGGCAACCCGCGCTACGTCAACTTCGATGGCGTGTTGATGGATATCGACCGAGTCGCCAGCAACACCGAGAGCAAAATCAATTGTTATGACGCCTGGAAAGACTTCAACCAGGCCAATGGTGCGATGTTAAGTGCCTTTGAGCATTTGGTGCCGGAGCAGCTGTTCAGCACACCGCAACAAAAGGCCGAAGGCGTCAGTGCGGTCAAAGCGATTGCCATCGCCAATGCCCAAGGCCAGCGCATCTACACGATTGACCAGAACAACCTGGAAACGGCGTTAAGCCAAATCACGCTCGATATCGACACTGAGAACGATATCCGGGCAGCGGTGGAATCCGGCAAACAAGTCACCACCCATCAAAACCCAATCACTTATCATGGTTGGACGGGCGCCGGTTACATCATTACCGATACCGAATCGGGTGCAGGAGCTTATAAGATATCGGGTGGGGCGGATGGTGGCGTTCTAGCTTATACGGGTTTAGCTGCAGGACTATCTTCAATTGTGCTGGGTGTCGCTGCTCTGTTTACAGTCATGACGCCATTAGAAGGGATGCTGGTCTTTGCTGCGCTGTCACTGCTGTTTGTTGCCGGGGTTCTGTTTTTGTCTGCCGCGATTGCTTTGGATAAAGGTGACAGAGATTTAGCCAACAATCTATGCGAAACGGCGAAAAATTTGGTTTGGGCTGCATTGGGTTTAATCGTTTCCGCCATGTCAGTGAAGTTTGGCGCACTCAAGCAAGTTATTTTCGGTGTCGGAGCCTCATCAATTGCGGCGGTTGCCGATGCGTTTCTTGATTCTTGTTTACCTCCAAAAACCTAGGAGCATTGCATGTTAAAGCGCATCGAAGCTCTATATTCTAGGCTGAATATTTTCGTCCAGATTATTTTGCTAGTAATGATTCAGGCTGTCGTTCGTTTTCTAGGGGAGTTTCTTTTTAAGTGTTTCGCGGGGTGTCACGTCGACGAAGCGTTCATCGATACGATTTTCAATGTGTTGAATGGATGGCTATCTATGCTTTTGCTGGCTGTCATCCTGAGCTTTGTTCTCAAACGATACAATATGACCAAATAGGGCCTTTCTGCGGGTCTAGAGCAAAATCAATTGTTATGACGCCTGGAAAGACTTCAACCAGGCCAATGGCGCGATGCTCAGTGCCTTTGAGCATTTGGTGCCGGAGCAGTTGTTCAGCACGCCGCAGAAAAAGGCAGAAGGCGTCAGTGCCGTCAAGGCGATTGCCATCGCCAATGGCCAAGGCCAGCGCATTTACACGATTAACCAGAGCAATCTGGAAACAGCGTTAAGCCAAATCACGCTCGATATCGACACTGAGAACGATATCCGGGCAGCGGTCGGATCCGGCAAACAAGTCACGACCCATCAAAACCCCATCACCTATCATGGTTGGACTGGAGCAGGTTACATCATTACTGATACCGAATCCGGTGCTGGCGCTTATAAGATATCGGGTGGGGCGGATGGTAACGAAACAATGCTTGAAGAGGCTTCAGGCATGATTGTCTCGGCGTGGAATGATTCAAAAGATTTTCTTCAGTTTTTCTTTGAGTTCATGAAAAAATTCTTTGGCAAGGCGCTTCGAGGGCTTTCTGATGTTTTGGAGCTTTGGGAGGCTTGGAATGATTGCCCAGCGATGGAGTTCGTCTTGGTTGCCGTGTTCATTTTTGTAGCACTTATGATGAGCGCTATGATCTTTTCCGCGTACGGCCTTTTTCTGAGCGCCTTGGTGGGCGGTGTGTTTGGCTACTTGGCGAGTCTATTGAAAAATGAGCGATGTTAAGCAGGCTGTGAGAGCTACGGCGATAGTTGTTTTGAGAGCAGGAATGGCATTATTCATGTTTGCTCTGATAGTCGCTGGGTTTGATGAAAATAAATTTGACGTTGTTGTGGTCAGTGCATTGGGATGGGGGCTAATGATTAAGCCTCCGAAAATCGCTGAAGAGCATGTCGGAAAGCTTATTCTTATGACCGTCGTTATCTTGATGTTTGCCTTGTATCGGCTTGGCTCTTAAGCAAAATATCGACCGAGTCGCCAGTAACACCGAGAGCAAAATCAATTGTTATGACGCCTGGAAAGACTTCAACCAGGCCAATGGTGCGATGTTAAGTGCCTTTGAGCACCTGGTGCCGGAGCAGCTGTTCAGCACCAATGAACAACAAGCCGAAGGCGTCAGCGCGGTTAAAGCGATTGCCATCGCCAATGGCCAAGGTCAGCGCATTTACACGATTAACCAGAGCAATCTGGAAACGGCGTTAAGCCACATCACGCTCGATATCGACACTGAGAACGATATCCGGGCAGCTGTGGAGTCCGGCAAACAAGTCACCACCCATCAAAACCCCATCACCTATCATGGTTGGACTGGTGCCGGTTATATCATTACCGATACCGAATCGGGGGCAGGAGCCTATAAGATATCGGGTGGGGCGGATGGGGCGGTATTGATCATCCTCGGGCTCGCAATGTTTTTTCTAAGTTTTTATGTTTTGGCTGCTTCTTCCTCAGCACTATTGTTGTCGCCGCAATTTATTGTTGCGTTTATCGCACTGGAATCTGCTGCGTTTTCACTTATTTCTTGTGGAATTAGTAAGCTAATGGGGCAGTGGGGAGATCATGTCGCTGTGACTCTTTTTCAGAATATCTCAAGAGCGTTTGTGTCTGCCGCTGTCGGCGCTATTTCAACGTATTTGGGTGTGAGCATCCCGGCCGCTGTAATGACGGGTATCATTTTCGACTCAGCAAGTAACTACTGGTATTGCAACTAGTTTGGGGTGGATCAATGTACTCAATTAAGCGGATGGCGGTTGAATTTTTCTTGATTGCGGTTCTCTCAATCGCATTAAAAGCATTTATTAGCGGCCTGTCTGTAGAGGCAATTTTTCAAACGCTGGTTTTCGCGAGCATATTTGTTGGGGTTAGATATATGCTCACCAAGAATGCGAGCAAAGAAAAAAGGGATGGCGAGTAACTGGCTTTCTGAAGGGGCCGGGCATACCGAACACCCGGATGCTCGGCACCGATGGCGAATTCATCAAACTCGAACACTGTTGATTTGCATTTAAAACTGACCCAGGATTTGCACGCAAAATTGACCCACCCTGATGGTTCGATTATGGCGTAGATTTTGGTTTTCTGTCTCGTTTGTTTTCCTCTTGGTTGGTGGTCGAATGTTTTAATCGATAGCTATCATTGCCGGTTTCCACGATATGGCAGTGATGGGTCAGTCGATCCAATAGCGCTGTCGTCATCTTCTCGTCACCAAATACCGACGACCATTCGGCGAAGCTTAAGTTGGTGGTGATGATGAGGCTGGTGCGTTCATAGAGTTTGCTGATCAGATGGAACAATAAGGCACCGCCTGCCTGACTGAACGGCAAGTATCCGAGCTCATCGAGTATCACTAGATCGGTATGCAGCAGCCGATTGACGAGGCGTCCTTGTCGCCCTTGCTGCTTTTCCAGCTCCAGGGCGTTGACCAGTTCGATCGTGGACAGGAAGCGCACGCGCAGTCGGTGATGCTGGATCGCTTGCACACCGATAGCGGTGGCGAGATGGGTTTTACCGGTGCCTGGGCCGCCAACCAAGACGACGTTTTGCGCTTGTTTCAGGAACTCACAGCGGTGCAGGGTTTTGATTAACGCTTCATCGGCCTGGCTGTGGGCAAAGTCGAAGCCGGTTAGATCGCGATAGACCGGGAAGCGCGCGACTTTCATTTGGTATTGAATGGAGCGCACATCGCGTTCCGAGGATTCGGCTTTCAGCAGCATCTGCAATACCGGCAGCGCTTGCTGGTAGGCCGGTGCCGCTTGCTCGGCGAGCGTCGCCATCGCATCGGCCATGCCGTGCAGTTTTAACGATTTAAGAGTGTTGACGAGACCTTCACTGTTCATGGCGCAGGCTCCGCAGACGATCGTAACGGGCGGTGTTGGCCACCGGTTCGTTGACCAGCTTCAAGACTGCTGGAGGTTGCAACGGCGTTGGTCGCGGCGGTTGTTGCAAACGATGGAGGCAATTGAGCACATGCGCTTTTGACGGCTCACCGAGTTCCAGCGCGTGGCGGATGGCTTGCTCGACCAGTTGTTCATCGTGCAGCAGTACCAAGGCCAGGATGTCGGCCATTTCCCGGTCGCCGCCGAGGCGTTTGAGCAGTTTGTGTTGCAGCAAGCGGAAGCTCTCCGGCAAGCTCGTGAACGGCGCGCCGTTACGCAAGGCACCGGGTTTACGTTGCACCACGCTGAGGTAATGACGCCAATCGTAGATGGTGCGCCCGGGCGTGCTTTTCTCGCGATTGAACACCCGCACGTGTTCGGCAATTACCTGCGCTTCCGCGACGATGACCAAGCGCTCCGGATAAACGCGCAGACTGATGGGACGATTGGCGTAACTGGCCGGTACGCTGTAGCGGGTATGTTCATGGGTAATCAAACAGGTCGATGACACCCGTTTGCTTTCCTCAACAAAGCCATCGAAGGCGGCCGGTACCGGCATCATCTCACTTTGTTCATCGGCCTGGCACTCGGCTAACGAACGCGCCCGGTACTCAGGGTGCGCGGTTTCTTGCCACAAGCTTTGGCAACGTGCGGCCAACCAGTGATTCAGTTCGGCCAAAGACGAGAAGCTTGGTGCCTCATGCCAAAGCCGATGGCGAGCATCCAGCACGGCTTTTTCAACTTGGCCCTTTTCCCAACCGGAAGCGGGATTACAAAACTGCGGCTCAAACAAATAATGGCCAACCATCGCCTGAAAACGCTGATTGACTTGCCGCTGTTTGCCGCGACCAATCTTGTCGACGGCGGTTTTCATGTTGTCGTAAATGCCACGCCGTGGCACGCCACCAAAGGCCTGGAAGGCGTGATAATGAGCATCAAACAACATCTCATGGGCTTGCGTCAGGTAAGCGCGTAAGAAAAACGCCCGGCTGTAACTGAGCTTAAAGTGGGCGATTTGCAGTTTGGTGCTGACCCCGTTCAGCTTCACCCAGTCCTCACTCCAATCAAACTGGAATGCCTCACCGGGCGCAAACTGCAACGGCACGTAAACATGCTTGCCGGATACGCGCTTGGCGTCTTCTTGCGATTGGCGCCAGCGCCGGGCAAACGCCGCTACCCGATCATAAGAACCGGTATAACCCAGCGCGACCAAATCCCGATGCAGCTGACGCACCGTTCGTCGTTGCTTGCGATGTCGGCGCGATTCGCGGAACAGCCAACTGGTTAATGTCGGTTCGTAGTCATCCAGATTGTTGGGGCTTTTACGGGCCGGGTAGGCAGGCTCTACCACGTCACTGACCAGGTATTTGCGCACCGTATTGCGGGACAAGCCGGTGCGCCTGGCTATCTCCCGGATCGGCACTTCTTCACGGAAATGCCAGCGTCTGATCACACTCAATAAGGCCACGTCTATCACTCCTTCATTCCCCCGCAAACCCGTTGCGGAGCAGTGTTACACGTGGGTCAAATTTCGATGCAAATCGTGGAGTTTAGTGGGTCAGTTTTGGGTGCAAATCAACATTCTTATCTCTATGCCGTGGTTTAGTCGGACGCAAATTGATTGGGTTAATAAAGTCTATATTGCGATATGTACTTCGTTCATTGGCATGCATATTTGGCTTGCTGAGCTATATATTGAGTGGCATAAAGCGATTTTGGGCGCAATGTTGCTTGCCGCTGTATTGGCTCGATTTTTCATAGGAATGCGAGTGGAAAAGAACGAAGCATAAGATGCATTAAAATATGCGGTTTGGCAGCCCGCGTTACGTCAACTTCGATGGCGTGTTGATGGATATCGACCGAGTCGCCAGCAACACCGAGAGCAAAATCAATTGTTATGACGCCTGGAAAGACTTCAACCAGGCCAATGGTGCGATGTTAAGTGCCTTTGAGCATTTGGTGCCGGAGCAGCTGTTCAGCACACCGCAACAAAAGGCCGAAGGCGTCAGTGCGGTCAAAGCGATTGCCATCGCCAATGCCCAAGGCCAGCGCATCTACACGATTGACCAGAACAACCTGGAAACGGCGTTAAGCCAAATCACGCTCGATATCGACACTGAGAACGATATCCGGGCAGCGGTGGAATCCGGCAAACAAGTCACGACCCATCAAAGCCCAATCACCTATCATGGTTGGACTGGTGCAGGTTACATCATCACCGATACTGAATCGGGTGCAGGAGCTTATAAGATATCGGGTGGGGCGGACGGAGCGATTTTCATATTAACGCTCTTCTTTTTTGTGGCAGTGTTTGCGATTGCAGCTTTTATCATTCTCAATACTTCAGTGTTTTTGGGTATAGGGCTGCTAGTGTGGGAGGCGTTTGGGTTTGCTTCGTGGATTTATGATATCCAAAATGCACAATCTTTCGAAGATTTCTCTCGAGGCTCTGCAGGAGCTGTGATTGTCGGGGCGTTAGGCTTCTTGGGATTTGGTGGTGTTGCTGAGGCTCTGATTGCTCGCTGGATAGGGATTATATTTGGAACAGCGTTAACCAATCCATTTGGTTGGTTTTACTAGGGGCGATAAATGAGGTCGACAATAGTATTTTTCATTGCAAGTGCTTTACTCACCATGCTTCAGGTGGATTATTTCACAAGGGCATCGACCAGTATTTCAGTTAAAGTTGGAATGAGCTTTTTTGTATATGCCGTAATGGTTGGCTATTTCATTCTTGGTGTTAAGTATACTTCTGAATGGATAAGGATGAATGGCTCGCTTCTGGCTGAAATTATTAAGCGAGTCTGGCTCCCAGTGTGCATGGGGCTCTTTGTCTTTAAGTTTAACCCATTTTTGAAAATTGAAAGCTCGCTTTTTATGTTAACAATTTTGACGGGCGTGATGGTTTTATTGTTAGTTGTCGACGGGGCGGTAAGATTTTTAGACGGTTCCATTAAGCTAAAGGATAAGGATATGAAGTTGTTTTTTGCTGTATATCCGCCGAAGAAGAGAAGTGACATGATGTACTTGGATATTCTCTTTGCGCTATGTACATTTCTCTTGTTCAAGCTTTCATCGTTAAGCCAGTCAATTCTCTCAAACGCTTAGCGTTTACCGCAGCCCTCAATGCCAGCCTGAAGCAATACCAGTATGCGAGCGGCCTGAACCTGCAAGAATCGGTACCGCTCGATGGCGAACGCATCGCCAATGAAATAAAGGCGCGTGCCACCGTCAACGACAGCGAAGGCTGGGTGCAGAACCTGGATGGCGCTTACCTGCAAACCGAGTTAAGCCAGTACCGCGAGCAAATCGAAACCTTCTTGAATCAGCAGCACCCAGAGGCCACGGTCGCAGAGGTCATCGGTGGTCAGCGCCTCATCAAACGCGAAAGCAACCAGCTCGACCGTTACCCAAGCTACCAGCGCATCGACACCAGTGTCGCGTTCTCAGCCTTGCCGGACAGCCTGCGTCACCAGTTCAAATACGAACTGCTGAGCACCAGTGGCAATGTGCTGTTCAGCTTTGTGCAAAGCACCCCGGAGCTCGCCGGTAAAAGTTTGAGCTTGAGCTTTCGTCCGGCCAGTGCTGCCGATGAGCAAACGCTGATAAACGTTTTGCCGCCGAACCCGCAAACGGTAGAAGACTTACCGAAACGCCTACCGGCTAACCTGATACAACTAAAAGCCGAATTCAGCGTGCAAGGGCAAATGCAGCTCAGCCACGGCAATCATGGTTTGGGTAAAGAGCTCATCACCCGCAAAGGCTATTGGAACCCGCGCAGCGGCTGGCAACTGACCGACAACCCGGTCATCGCCGGCGAATACCAGGCCATTGGTTTGGACCTGCAGGGCCTTGCTGCCAACCAGTTGAACACGTTAAAAAACGAGCTGGAACAAACCAAAGCCAAACTGGAAGCACAAGACCTAAATGGCATTACCAAGCACCAGCTCACCGGCGCCATCTTGCAGACTGGGGTGCAAGGCTACCTGGCCTTAACCCGAGTACAAAGCGAGCTGTCGGCGCAAGTCAGCAACATGGTCTATTACCGGCAACCGAGCTACGGCACTTTCTAGCACCTCAATGAGTGTCGATTACTGGTTTGGCAGCCCGCGCTACGTCAACTTCGATGGCGTATTGATGGATATCGACCGAGTCGCCAGCAATGCCGAGAGCAAAATCAATTGTTATGACGCCTGGAAGGGGGCCCAACCAAGCGATTATTTCTTCGGCTGATAATTCATCGCCCAATCAATCAACTGTTGTTGCAGCCAGGTTTTGTGGCTTTGCTCAGCGTTTTTGCGCACTTGTTCAGCGAGTTGCTTGCCCTGGGCCATTTGTCCGGCCGACATGCGTCGGCTGATGGTTTTAATCAACTGCTCCATCGCCGTGCGCCGTTCGATGCTCATGGTTTTGCCGCCAAGCACCAGCGCGGTATGGGCATGAGCGTAGGCTTTGACCAGATCGCTGGGGCGGTCGACCCCCTCGTAGTAACCATAGGCAATGCTGGAATGCGCTTTGATATCGCCGGCTTCGGCCGCTTGTTCGGCGAATGACAGGGCTTTGGCCGGATCTTTCTTGACCCCAAGGCCGCCAGCGTAAGCTGAGGACAACAACCGGAACGCTGTGGCCTGGTCAACGCCGCGTAGCTGATTGATGCAGGATTGCAGCAGTTCGGTGTAGTCGTATTCGCTGCGCGGGTCATTGCTCAGCTGATGCAGCGCTTCGCAATACCAGGCGAGGCCAGACGACGGGTCGTTCTCGGCAATGCTCTGCAAAATCGCCAATTGTTTATCGACTTCGATCTGATTGCCGGCCTGAAAGGCGGCCACGGCAGCGCGGCCTCGGTCGAGCCCTTCATTGGCAGCGTTCATATACAGGTTCATCGCCTTGGCCGGGTCGGCGTCGACTCCCTGGCCGCGCTCATACATTCGGGCCATGAAATAGTAAGCGACTGGGTCGCGCCGGCCGGCGGCGTTGATGAAAATCGGCAGCGCTTCTTTGTATTTTCCTTCAGCGTACAGCTCGACCGCTTGTCTGGTATTCGGTGCGTCGCAACCGGCCAGCCACGGCAGCAGGCAGAAAAGCAGCAAGAAAAGGCTGTAAAAGCCTTTTGATTGCATCGGCATCGGGGACATTCCTCAAATCAGAACCAGAAATTTTTACTGCCTTCAGAATAGGCGGCATCGTACGTTTTTACCAATTTGCCGGTATGGGCGTATCGATGTTCTGGTACGGAATGTATTTACCGGCAATGCACTGGTATTGTGCAAGCCTTACCTCGGCATCGTGGGGACGTGATTTGGTCGGCGGAGTGGAAAGAATCGCCCTGCTCGGTGAGCAGTTTGATGACGCATTGGTTGAGCGGCTCGGTCAGCAGGCCAGGCGCTTGAGCCGGTTTCAGCAATGGCAGAGTGGATTGGAGCAGATTGAGCGCGAGGGCGCCGATCTGGTGTTGTTCGATTACCAGGGTAGCGAGGCACAGGATGCGGCGATTAGGCGCTGCCTGAAAAGCCTGCCGAGGCTGCCGATTGTGTTGCTCAGCAATCCGAACACCGAAGCTGAAGCACTGGCGCTGTATCAGGACGGTGTATTCGAGTACTTGCCGCAACCCGTTGCGGTTGATGAGGCGATGACGGTAATTCATCGCGCACTGGAGCAGGGAGATGTGCCGCCTGCCCGTGAAAGCGGCCAGATGATTGTGCGCGACTTGATAGGTGTGTCGCCGGCCGTCGTGGAATTGCGCCGGGCATTGCGGCAATTGGCGCGTGCCAATGTGCCGGTGTTATTGCAGGGCGAGCCCGGCACCGGCAAGCGCTTGTTCGCGCGCCTGCTGCACGACAGCGGCGCACGTAAAAACAAACCCTACGTCGCCGTGACCGTTTCTTCCGTTTCCCGCTCGTTTCTCGATGTCGAGTTGTTCGGTCTGGAACGCACCCAGGACAACGATCATTTCCATGTTCGCACCGGCCGCGTCGAAGAGGCGGTTGATGGCAGTCTGTTTCTTGATGAAGTGGCGGATCTGCCGCTCGATGTGCAAATCCGTTTGTCGCAGGTATTGGCCGAAGGATGTTTTCATCGCGTTGGTGGTCAGCAAGATATTCCGGCGCCGGTGCGGGTGATTGCCGCGACGACGCAGAAGCTCGAAAATCTGGTCATGAACGGCCAGTTCCAGCATGAGTTGTATCATCGTTTGAATGTCGTGCGTGTGCAGATGCCGCGACTGACCGAGCGCAAAGAAGATATCGCATTACTGGCCGAACACTTTTTATCGTCGGTCGCCAAAGACATGCACGTCGAACCAAAGCGCTTGTCTGAAGAAGCGCTGCAGGTGCTGCAGCAATATCAATGGCCGGGCAATATCCGACAACTGGAAAACCTGTGCCGACGTTTGTCGGTGATGGTCAGTGAGAATGAAATTGCCATTGATCATCTGCCGGCCGAATTGCGACCTGAGCTGGCGATTCAAGCCGAAGCCAGAAGCTGGGAAGATGGACTGCGGGCCTGGGCCGAGCGCTCGCTGGCCGCTGGAGAAAAATCCTTGCTGAACAGCGCGCAGCCAACAATGGAACGAATTCTGCTGAATGTTGCGCTGGAGTTCACCGGTGGTCGCAAACAGGATGCCGCGGCGCTACTGGGCTGGGGACGCAATACGCTGACGCGCAAGCTGAAAGAGCTGGGCGTGCAGGACGATGACAGCGACGAAACGTAAGTGCTTCGTCGCTTACTGCGCGTGCTTCAGAATATTGGCCGGTGCGTATTGATCAGTCAGCACCCGCGCCTGGGTGTCCCAGTCAGGTACCGCTTGATCGTTCAGCAAGCGTTTGATGTTGACATCATAAGGTTGCAATCGCTGCTGCCATTGCGCCAGATAACTTTCCTGAATCGGAAAGATCAGCGGCTGTTCTGCGGCGAAAATCACCCGGTTGCCTTTACTGCTTTTCAGAATCAATAAATTCTTGAAGCTGGCCTGATAGGTGGTCGATTCGTGATCATAAAGGCGGCTGGTACTGAATGTGTTTGCCGTCACCAAACCGCCAGGCGCCAACACACTTTTGACTTCCTGAAAGAACTCCATCGTCATCAGGTGTTCAGGAATGTAATCGCCGTTGAAGGCATCGAGAATAATCCAGTCCCACTGCTGCTTGCGAAACATCGCGCGTTTGATGAACACTCGCGCATCAGCCGTCTCGGTGCGGACGAAATCATTTTCCTGGTAGTCGAAATAAGCTTTTGCGGCACGCGTAACAGCCGGGTCAATTTCGACGCTGGTAATCACCGCGTTCGGCAATAATTCGTGAAACGCCATCGGCAGGCTGCCGCCGCCAAGGCCAACGATCAGAATGCTTTTCGGTTCGGGCTTCAGCAGCAAACCCATCATCACTTTTTGCGCGTAATCGAATACCAGCCGACGCGGCTCGTTCAAGTCCTTGCAACTTTGATTGTGAGTGCCGCCGCGGTTGTGCACGACGAATCGCATGCAACGAACATTGGCTTTCTCGTCAATCAAGATATTCCGGTACAAGGAACGCTCCTCGTGAATGACCTTGGCTTGCACGATGCTGGCAACGCACAGCAGCGTTAACAGCAAGCATCCGAGGTGAATAGACTTCATGCCACTCTCCAGCGACGCGCCAGCTGCAACGTTACCACGGCAACAGCCGCCATGGCGAACGCCGCACCGAGTACGATCTGATTGATTTCAAACAACGCGACCAGATAGAACGATGTTGCCAGCGTACCAAGCGCGCTGCCGAGCGTGCTGACAAAATACAGGAAACCAGCACTGGCGCCGCTTGATTCCTTGCTTTGCGTTAACAGGCGTACCGAGTACGGCGACACCATGCCCATGACCGTTGATGGCAGAAAAAACAGCGCCATCGATGCCACCAGCGAACCATAGCGCGGATCGATGATGCGCTCAAATATCCAGCCCATGATCTGATCGGCAGCGAACAACAGCGGCAGAATCAACACCGCTGCGCTGAAGAAAATCATCGCGAATGGGCGCAGACCGGCGTTCTTGCGCAAGGTCAGGCGGCCACCGATCAGATAGCCCAAACTGAGCGACAGCATGAATACTGTAATGATGCTGCCCCAGACATAAATGTCGCCACCGAACCACGGTGCGATGATGCGACCGCCGAGCATCTCGATGGACATGATGACAAACCCGGAAGTAAATGCAGCCACTAAAACCAATGCTTTCATGTTGTGCTCTTGTTAAGGATTTTATGTTTGATTCCACTTCACACGCAGCGCGCCGGTTTCGGCAAACCGGCAATTTTCGTTGCCTGCTTTGCCGGTTCCTTGAACAGCTTGTGCAGGTAAATCGAATTGCCTTTGTCAGCGCCCCAGTGATGTTGCAGGTATTTGACCAGCGGCCGTATCGCCGGGCTGGAATTGAATTCCAGATAAAACTGACGCACGTAGCGAATCACCGCCCAGTGATCGTCCGTCAGGGTAATGCCTTCGCGTTCGGCCAACACCTCTGCCAGCGCTTCGCTCCATTGCTGGTAATCTTTCAGATAACCTTGGGCATCGACTGCAATCCGCGCACCGGCAAATTCGATAAACGTGATCATCGCTTACGACCAGGAAATCGTTTTGTCGTGTTGCAGCGTCAGCGCCACCCATTCGCGATCGTCAATCAGTTTGATATCGGCTGGCAACGAAGCGCTGATGCCACGGGCATCAGCGTCGGCTTTGCGCACGAATACCGGACACTGAAAGCTTAGCGATGATGACAATGCCTGCAACACAGCGTCTTGCAATAAAAGTACCGCGTCATCTTTTTGATGTAGTATTTGCTCGGCGTGACGGTTTGAAAAAAGTAGATGCAAGTGACTCATTCAAAACACCCAAACGTGGTCGGCTTCGCGCATCGCTTGCAGGATTTGCTCGCGCGCAACGGGTGTTGGTTGGTGGGCAAGGTTTTCGGCTTTCAAACCAAAACCTTGAAGGCTGTCAGCACACACCCAAAGCTGTTCGACACCATATAATTCCAACAAACCGAATGTCGGCAAGGTGGCTTTGCTGCCGAGCAGGGCGGTGTCCTGAGTGTTAGCGAGTTGCCAAACGCCTTCGTCCTGACAGAGCAGCGTCACAGGCTGATCAAAGGCCGCTGCCGCCAGTGCGCTGTCGAGCGCTAGAGGTCCGGCGTCACTGCCGGCCGGCGCTTTGGTAACGATGATCAGGAAACGTTTGTTCTGCATGTCATCAACCCGGAAATTGAATCAAGCGATCAGTTTGCAGTGCTGTTTCGATCAGGCTGCCTAAACCGGCGACGCTAAATTTTTCGGCGACATTGCCGCGCTCACCTTCTGCACTCAGCCCACGCTTCTGGCAGGCAGATGAACACAGCAGCAATTCGCATTGCTGAGTGCTCGCCAGTTGTTGCCAAAGCGCTTGCGGGTTTGGCTCGTCGCTGGCCGGATCGTTGGCTGCGTGACCAACCAACACCGCATCGCCGGAGAAAAATACTTGCGCGATACGGTGATCGGACTCGATCGCCGCTTGAGCAAATTTCAGCGCCGTCAGATGGCCCTGCCCGTTGAACGGATTGGTGGTCAGATAAAGTGAAAAATTCGACATGTGATGCGGCGGAATCGATTCGTGCGGTCAAGTGTGCCTGACTGGCCTGATAAAAACAAAACCGGCAAAAACAAAAGGCCCGGATGCCGGGCCTTTTGCGGTAAGGCAAACGATTATTCGTCGCCGCTCATGCCGAGCAGGCTCATCAGGTTGGCAAACAGCGACCAGATGGCGACAAACAAGCCGGCCGTGGCGCGAATGTAATTGGTTTCGCCGCCGTGAATGATTTCACTGGTCTGCCACAGGATCAGACCCGACATCAGCAAGCAGGCAGCAGCCGAGAAGGCCATGTGCAGCGCGCCTAGCGCGACACCGAACATCGATGCCACAGCCATCGCGATGGCACCGAAGAACAGCACCATGATGCCGGTGAAGATAAAGCCGCGCATGAAGCTGAAGTTCTTGCGGGTGGTCAGCACGTAACCGGACAGCGACAGAAAAATCAGTGCGGTGCCGGCCAAGGCTTGCATGACCACGTGGCCCATGCCAGCGCTCAGGTAATGACCGACCATCGGCGCCAGGAAAAAGCCGAGGAAACCGGTGTAGGCGAAAATCCACGGAATGCCGGCCGCAGATTCAGCGTGTTTGTAAACGAAGTTCGGCAGGAACCAGGCACCCGCGAAAAATACGATCAACGCCACGATGTTCATCTGGAAGCCAATGGCGATACCGACGAAGGCCATGGCGGCAGCGAATAGCAGCGTCATCGACAGCAGCAGGTAAGTGTTTTTCAATACCTTGTTGATACCGAGGACTTCGGTTTCAGAACGGGTAATGACGGATGCGTTGTAATCCATTGCGTTGAGCCTCTTTGGCGTTGTTGAACAACCACTCCCTTTTACTGGGGGTGGCCGGTGCGCGGATCAAGATAGGGGCGAGGGCCATTCCGGTCAAGTGAAATCGGTTTTGCCCCAATCCATTAATCCAATGATTTCAAGCGTTTATGGCCTGTAGCTGGGGAACGGCGCGAAGCGGCGTTGTGGCTTCGATAATGCCGCCGCCCAGGCAGACTTCATCAAGATAAAGCACCAGCGACTGGCCCGGCGTTACCGCCCGTTGCGGTTCGACAAAGCTGACGACCACTTCGCCGTTGGTCTCGACCCGGAGCTTGGCCGGCACATCCTGCTGGCGGTAACGGACCTTGACTGTGCAGTCGAACTCAGGAGCCGGCGGTTGGCCTGCCACCCAATGCACTTGGCCAGCTCGCAAATGCGTGCTCATCAGGTAGCTGTCGTCATGGCCCTGGGTGACGATCAAGACGTTGCGGGCAACGTCTTTGGCGACCACGAACCAGGGCTCATCGCTGGCGTTTTTCATGCCGCCGATGCCGATACCTTTGCGTTGGCCGAGGGTCAGGTACATCAGGCCGTTGTGACGGCCGACGACCTCGCGTTCGACCGTTTCGATATCACCGGGCTGAGCTGGCAGGTAGCGCGACAGAAATTCACTGAATCGACGCTCGCCAATAAAGCAAATGCCGGTCGAATCTTTCTTTTCGGCAGTGACGAAGCCGTTTTCGGCGGCAATACGGCGCACTTCCGGTTTTTCCAGCTCGCCGACCGGGAACAGCGCATGTTTCAGCTGTTCCTGCTGCAGCGTGTACAGGAAATAGCTCTGATCCTTGTTGCCATCGACACCACGCAGTAATTGCACTTCGCCATCAACATCGCGGCGACGGGCGTAATGGCCGGTAGCGATGTAATCGGCGCCGAGCTCGAGGGCAAAATCCAGAAACGCGCGAAACTTGATTTCCTTGTTGCACAGGATGTCCGGGTTCGGCGTACGGCCAGCCTTGTATTCAACGAGAAAATGCTCGAATACGCGGTCCCAGTATTCAGCGGCGAAATTGATCGTGTGGAAAGGGATGCCGAGCTTGTTGGCGACCGCTTCGGCGTCCTGACGGTCTTGCGCAGCCGAGCAGAACTCGTCGGTATCGTCTTCTTCCCAGTTCTTCATGAACAGGCCTTCGACCTGGTAGCCCTGCTGTTTCAGCAGATAAGCGGCCACCGAGGAATCGACACCACCAGACAGGCCGCAAATCACGCGGGTTTCGGCTGGGGTTTTTCCGGCAGGGGTCAACGGCAGGTTCATCGTGTTCGGGCTACAGCTTCAAGCAAAATGGCCCGCCATTTTAGCAGAAGCGCTCAGCGGTCGTTTTGGATGCTGCGCAGCAGTGATAACGGCGCTTGCAGGCCGCGCTCAAAGTCGGCAATGCACTCCAGCACCAGTGAGCTGCGCGGGCCGAACGCTTCGATTTCGGCGATGGTTTTCAGGTGACAGGCAAAAATATCGGTATCCTGCGGCCTGGCGTTCTCGATATCGGCCGCTTCGCCAGCAAAACAGATGCGCAGGTAATCCTTGCCATTCTTCGCCATCAGCGGATACAGGCCGATGATATGGCTGGGGGTAAAGCGCACGCCGGCTTCCTCCCAGGTTTCGCGGATCACGGCGTCAATAGCCGATTCACCCGGGTCAACGTGGCCGGCCGGTTGATTGAGCACCGGTTTCAGCGTGGTTTTGTCGCGTTCTTCGACGACCAGATAGCGGTTGCCATGGCGAATAACCGCCGCCACTGTCAGAGTCCACCCCATCAATATCTACCTTCTATGAAGCCATCTTAAAAATAGTTTGGGCGATGGCGAGGTGCGCGAATAGGAGCGCAGGAACTGGAGTTTACAAGTCGTAAATGAGGATTGCTCACCACATCCATGTGGTTCGCCCTCCGGGTTCCACGAAAGTCTGCTCCTAGCGGACTTTTCCGAGCACCGCATTCGTGCAGATCGCTGAGCTCCAAGCATTTTTAAGGTGGCTTTTACTTGAACTACTGTCTCGGGCTCACGTAGCCTTGGGCTCGGATTTTTGAGCCTCAGCACATCGCACCGATTTCTGATTTGAGGCCCGGATTGTATCGGCAGGGGACACTGCCGTCCTGTAGTCAATCGTCGATTTGAGGGGAATTACGGCATGAATCTGCCAATTACCGGTCTTTACGCTGCCTTGTGTGGCCTGATCGTTGTGGTGCTGGTGTTACGCATTGTCGGTTTGCGCCGTAAATTTCGGGTTGGTATCGGTGACGGCGGCCAAAAGCCGCTGGCTCAGGCCATCCGGGTTCATGGTAATGCCGTGGAAACGATGCCAATTGCCTTGATTCTGCTGGCAATTTTTGAAGCAAACGGCGGTCTGTACTGGATAGTGCATGTTTTCGGTGCCGCCTTGGTGTTGGGTCGCTTACTGCATGTGTTGGGCTTGTCGAGCAGCATCGGCATCACCTTTGGCCGATTCTGGGGCACGGTGCTGACGCTGCTGGTGATCATCGGCCTTGCCATCGCCAACCTGCTTGGCTTTGTTGCCAGCTTCAACGGAGCCGTCTGATGAAATACTGGGTATTCGCCTTACTGCTGCTGGGGAGTTCGCCGATGTGGGCAGACAAAGCGCCAATCGCCTTGGCCATTCACGGTGGCGCCGGCACGATACTGCGCGAAGAAATGAGTCCGGAGCTGGAGAAAGCCTTTATCGAGGCGTTGAATCAGTCGCTTGATGCCGGCTATCAAGTGCTGCTGAAGGGGGGCTCCAGTCTTGATGCCGTCAGTGCCAGCGTTATCGTCATGGAAAACTCGCCGCTGTTTAATGCCGGCAAAGGTGCAGTGTTTACCCACGAAGGCGTCAATGAACTCGATGCGGCGATTATGGACGGTTCGACCTTGGCGGCCGGCGCCGTCGCTGGTGTGCGCACCGTCAAAAATCCGATTCTGCTGGCCCGCAAAGTCATGACCGATTCGCCGCATGTGATGCTGACCGGCAGCGGCGCTGACGCTTTTGCCAAAACCACCAATCTGGAATTGGTCGGCCCGGAATATTTCCACACTGAGCGTCGCTGGCAGCAACTGCAAAAACTGCTGAAAGCCGGCGACAAAGGCACCAAGCTTTCCGAAGACGCCGATAAAACCGGCAGCCGCAAAGAAGCCTATCGATTTTCGTCTGAAGAAAATCGCTTCGGTACTGTTGGTGCTGTTGCGCTCGACAGTAAAGGTCGCTTGGCTGCGGCCACGTCAACCGGTGGCATGACCAACAAACGCTGGGGTCGGGTAGGCGATGCGCCGGTGATCGGTGCCGGCACCTACGCCAACGGCTACTGCGCCGTTTCGGCGACCGGGCATGGCGAATATTTCATTCGTGCTGCAGTCGCCCACGATATTTGCGCCCGCGTCGAATACCTGAAGCAACCACTGCAAGCCGCCAGCGAAGCCGTGGTCATGGACAAACTGGTCCAGATGAAAGGCGAGGGTGGTGTTATCGCGGTAGATCGGCAAGGCCAGGTTGCGTTACCGTTCAACAGCAAAGGCATGTACCGCGCTTATATCGACGCCAACGGCAAACGTGTGGTCGCGATATATCGCGATTGAGCGCGCAATAATGAATGAATCCGCTGCGGTACCGTAACCGTATCGGACAGTTAACGGCGACATTCGCCACGAAATGACGAGGGTAAAACGGAAATGAACAAACGACTGGTGGTTACTGGCATCGCGCTGTTCAGCGCTATCGCTGTGGCATCGATGGATGTCATCAAAGAACGCAAGCATGGCTTTGAATCGTTCAAAGAAGAATTGGGTGCGATCAAAAAAATCGTCCAAACTGGCGACGCTTCAATGCAAGCTGATTTGAGTCGTCATGTGAACAATCTGCAAACCGTTGCCGACAAACAATGGCAGCGCTTTGACGAACTTTTCCCGGCCGGCTCGCACAGCGGCGATACTGACGCCCTGCCAAGCATCTGGGAAAAGCCGGATGATTTCAAAGCGGCGATCACCAAGCAGAGTGAAGCGCTGGCGCTACTGAAAACCGCCGCACAATCGAACAACCCCGGTGAATGGAAAGTGGCATTCGGAAAAGTGGGGAATAGTTGCAAAGGGTGCCATGATAGTTTCAAGAAGGATTGATTAAAAAAAGCGCCGCGCGGCGCTTTTTTCTTAAGAATTCGACATAAAACCTTAGATGGAGTCCTCTGTGTAATATGGATGCAAAAAAACTGACATCGAATCGACTATTCTTGGCATTCAAAGATATGGAAGATGTCGAACGGTATTTGCATGCATACTCTGAATTGGAGGGTTTAGACGAAGAGCGACAGAATTCTTACTATTTTGATCATCGCGAGGCTCTTTTTCTTGCTGCCATTGTTACGTATTGTAGGTCTTTTAAAAAATCAAATAGTACTGGTATGGCGGATAAACGTATCAATGTAGATTCAATTGGTCTGTTTGATAGCGAGTTAAAGTTGAAAGAGTTGCATGAACGAATTATCAGCCTTCGAGATCAAGCGGTTGCTCATGCTGACTGGTCGTTTCATAGCACCGAAATAGTTGAGGCGAACAACATGAGTGTCCTTCGCCGTTCCCCACGGCCTTATTATAGCCAAGGAATTTCCGTTTCCGAATTTTTGAAGTTGGCGGCGCATGTCAGTGGTAAATGCAAAAATTTGTCATTTGATTTTGATCGGAACATCTCTGCGGATACGGAGCAACAAAAATAACTGAACATATGCTTTTCTCGAAAATTTGACTATGGCTCACACACCGTGAGCAGCTGCCCGTTCTCGCACGGGCGGGCGAGTACTTTTCTTTGCTTGTGCAAAGAAAAGATACCAAAAGACAAATTTGTCGGGAACAAATTTGGACGCCGGAGGCGCCCGAAGGGTGAGTGCCAGGAGTGGCGTGAGTCAAAGCACACCCATGCTGCGCCGGCGAGGCCCGCAAGATTTTCTCAGGCAGTTCCTGCGTTGCTCGGTCTCGGTTGGTGGTTGCGCAACTCGCTTCGCTCAGACATGCTCGCCGACGACCCCAACCGATCCCTCTGCTACTCGGCGGCTACGCAATGGGGCCCGTTTACAACATTCGATATTGGTTTGATTTACCTTTCTTAGACTTGGGGCTTTGCTTTTAATTCTGAGGTGACTGACTGGATTCCCGCCTACGCGGGAATGACAGTGAGTGGAATGAAGCAATGGAGATTCATGCTTCACGGTTTTTGGTTTTTCGGAGCAACAAATACCGAAAAGAAAAAAATGGGGTCCCCGTCTGCGCCAGCCGGCAACGACGTGATGTAAGCCGGGTACAACCGCAGGGACAGCGGTTATGGCGCTGTTGAGGCATGGATGCCGAGTCAGCGCGGCCCGAGCTGGAGTCATGTCGTTGCCGGAACGGCTTGGTCGAAGTAGCAAAACCTACCTGGCGCATTGGGGCGCGCTTCTCTTTGAGTACTTTCTCTTGCGCGAACAAGAGAAAGTACTTCGCCCGCCGGGGCGAGACCCGGCAAAGGTGGTAATCGAGAAAACTTCAAAGTTTTGAGCGTCGCAGAATTTCAGAGCAATTTTTGTGGGTTAAAAATCGTAGGAAAAGTCACCCGCCACAAGACCGTCGCACAATCAACCGAGGCGCAATCGTCGTACTCACCACCGGCTCGTTATGAATCAACCGCAATAAATTATCCACGAGCAACTCGCCAGCCTGCTTCGTATCCTGCAACACCGTCGTCAACGGCGGGTTCACATACGATGCCAGCGGAATATCATCAAACCCGGCAACGGCGATTTCCGAGGGAATTTTGTAGCCGTGTTCCAAAAGCGCCCGCATCGCACCGATGGCGATGGCATCGCTGGCGCCAAAAATAGCATCAAAGGCAACACCGCGTGATAGCAATTCCCGTAGCGATTCGTAGCCGGAATTCTCGGTGGTGATGGCATCGACTTGCAGTGCCGGAGCGGTGTCGATGCCGGCGTTTTTCAGCGCCTGCTGATAGCCCAGAAAACGATCGCGCAGTTCCGGGCAGCTCTCGGAGGTGTCGCCGAGAAAAGCAATTTGCGTATGGCCTTTTGCAAGCAAATGAGCAGTAATATCCAGCCCGCCCTGATAATTGTCGCAGCCAATCGATACGCCGGGCTGACCTTCCATCACGGCGCCCCAGCGCACGAAATGGGTTCCTTGCGCGCTCAATTTTTCCAGCTTTTCGCGGTAGTCGAGATAATCGCCATAACCGAGCAGGATCAGGCCGTCGGCTTTGTTGCTGTCTTCGTAATCGCGATGCCAGTCGTTCGACAATTGCTGGAACGACACCAGCAAATCAAAACCACGGCGCGCGCAGGCGCGGGTGATCGAGCCGAGCATCGATAGAAAAAACGGATTGATATGGGAATCGTCCGGCGTTGGATCTTCGAACAGCAGCAGGGCAATGGTGCCGCTTTGCTGGGAACGCAGGCTGGAGGCGTTTTTGTCGACTTTGTAGTTCAGTTGCCGGGCGATGTCGAGAATGCGGTTACGGGTTTCTTCATTGACCAGTGGGCTGCCACGCAATGCGCGCGACACCGTCGGTTGCGAAACACCGGCAAGATAAGCAATGTCAAACGACGTCGGTTTGCCTTTTATCGACATGGACGAACTGCGTAGTGGGGGGCCTGTTACGGTATCACCATCGGGCCACGCGCTCCAAGCATGGCGTCGTTCGGCCAGACGGCGATAGTCTTCTCCCGGTTCTACGCAGGTTTTCGGTGTGTCGATTGGTTTCAGGGCCGGTACGGCTCGCAAGGGTTGTTCGGCCAGCAGACTTTTGCTCATCGTCAGTGGCTCCTTGCGCTTACGCCAGATTCGCGAAAAAGACGGCGTGCGCCGGCAATGTCAGGCGCCGACCGGCCAGTTTGCCGGTCAGCAGACCGTGGCCGTTTTCCGCCGTCAACGCATGGTTGAGCGGCAGCTCCAGTTCGTGTTCTTGGTTGCTGAGGTTGAACACGGCCAGCAAGCGTTGTTGTTCGTGCTCGCGTACCAGCGCCAGAATCGGCTCCGGTGTATCGAGAAAACGAATGCTGCCGAAACGCAGCGCTGGCTGGTTTTTGCGCCAGGCCATGAAGCGGCGGAAGCCCTGCAGCGGCGAGCCGGGCTCGCTTTCCTGTCGAGTGACGGCCATCTGCCGATGTTCGTTTGGAATCGGCAGCCAGGGTGTACTGGCGCTGAAGCCGGCGCCTTCGCTGTCATTCCACGGCATTGGTGTGCGGCAACCGTCGCGACCTTTGAAGCTCGGCCAGAAGGCGATGCCATAAGGGTCTTGCAGCGCTTCGTACGGTACTTCCGCTTCGTTCAGGCCGAGTTCTTCGCCTTGATAAACGCAGACCGAACCGCGCAATGAGCAGACCATGGCGCTAACCTGATTGGCCAGATGTGGTGACGGATTCTGGCCACCCCAGCGGCTGACGACGCGTTTGACGTCGTGATTGGAAATCGACCAGCAAGGCCAGCCTTCGCCAGCTTTTGCTTCGAGGTTTTCTACCGTTTCGCGAATGTAGCGGGCCGAGAAATCATCGGTCAGCAGCTCGAAGCTATAACCCATATGCAACAAGCCCGGCCGAGTGTATTCGGCCATTGTCGCCAGCGAATCTTCCGAGGAAATTTCACCAAGCGCGGCGACATCGTCGTAACGGTCCATCAGCTGGCGCAGATCGGCCAGAAATTTCAGGTTCTCCGGCTGGGTGTTGTTGTAGTAGTGATACTGGAACGCATACGGATTGTCCGGGCTGAATCCGCGACCGGTGCGTTTCGCTTTCGGTTTTGGCGGGTTGTCACGCAGCTTGGCGTCGTGAAAACAAAAGTTGATGGCATCGAGCCGCAAACCGTCAACACCGCGATCCAGCCAGAACTGAACATTGTCGAGGGTCGCTTGTTGCACATCCGGATTATGGAAATTCAAGTCCGGCTGCGAAGAAAGAAAGTTGTGCAGATAGTACTGCTGACGGCGCGGTTCCCAACGCCAGGCAACGCCACCGAAGATCGACATCCAGTTGTTCGGCGGCGTGCCGTCTTCTTGTGCGTCGGCCCAAACGTACCAATCAGCTTTCGGGTTGTCGCGGTTTTCGCGCGATTCCTTGAACCATTCGTGATCGTTCGAGGTATGGCTTAGTACCTGATCGATCATCACTTTCAAGTTCAGCGAATGGGCTTTGGCCAGCAGCCGATCAAAATCTTCCAGCGTGCCGAATAGCGGGTCAACGGCGCGATAGTCGGCGATGTCATAACCGAAGTCGGCCATCGGTGATTTGAAGAACGGCGAAATCCAGATGGCGTCAACACCGAGGCTGGCAACGTAATCGAGCTTTTCGATAATGCCGGGCAGGTCACCGACGCCGTTGCCGTCGGTATCGAGAAAACTGCGCGGGTAAATTTGATAAACGATGGCGCCCCGCCACCACGACTGTTTTTGCATTCGTCTATCCGCTGCTCCTGAAATCAGGGCGCCGTCATGTTGTTGTCTGGAGTGGTGCAGCTTAACCGCAGCTCTGGCTTTGCACTGATGTTGTGCATACGTATTCATCGCGGAAACCCTAATGGTGCAGTGCAAGGTCCATAGGGCTTTGCACAAATCACATGATAGGTTTGGCTTATTCACTGATCGGCCGGCAGAGCCGAATCCGGAGCAAAACAACAATGATTGAAGCCAACTGGTTACAGCTGGGAATTTTTTTGGTGCTGACGTTAAGCGTCGCGTTGGTAACCTGGTGGAAGTGCCGGCGCATGGGCCATGTCGGTGATGTTTCGCGTGATTACTTTCTGGCTGGTGGTCAGTTGGCGTGGCCGTTTGTTGCCGGCTCGCTATTACTGACCAATTTGAGTGCCGAGCAGATTGTCGGCATGAATGGCGCGCAGATGCTGCTGGTTGCCTGGTGGGAGCTGGGCGCGGCGGTTGGTCTGATCATCCTCGCGCGTGTGCTGATTCCGATGTATTACCAGTACAACTGCACAACGACAACCGAGTTGCTGGAGCACCGGCTGAAAGACGGCCAGATCCGCAGCCTGGTTTCCGGTTTATTTTTGCTTGGTTATCTGTTCATTCTGCTACCGATGGTGCTGTACACCGGTTCGGTGTTCATGAAATCGATGTTCGGTCTCGATTTACCGATCATCGTTATCGCCGCCGGTTTTGCCGTCACCGGTTTGCTGTACGCCGCTTTCGGTGGCCTGCGTGCCATTGCCATTTCCGATACGTTCAATGGCGTTGGTTTGCTGGTGCTCGGTACCGCCGTCACCTTGTTTGCGTTGGCAGCAATTAATTGGGATTTATCTGGTATTCCGGCTGAACGCCTGTCGCTGATTGGTGACAGCGATTCCGACATTCCCTGGCATACACTGCTGACCGGCATGGTGTTCATCCATCTTTTTTATTGGGGCACCAACATGGTCATCGCCCAGCGCGCACTGGCGGCAAAATCGGTACGCGAAGCGCAGAAGGGGATTTACGCGGCCGCCGCGTTCAAACTGATTATTCCATTTATTGTTGTGTTTCCCGGCATTATCACATTCAAACTTTATGGCGATGTCGGTGATATCGCTTACGGCAAGTTGGTTGGTGATGTGTTGCCACCTTGGTTATCTGGTGCCTTTGCTGCCGTCATTTTCGGCGCCGTGCTATCAAGCTATAACTCCTGTCTCAATTCTGCTGCGGCGCTCTATTCCTGCGACTTTCACCAGAAGTACGTCAATGCCAAAGCCGACGTCAAACGCATCGGTCAACGCGTTGCGATTCTGTTCACCATTGGCTCTTTGCTGATGGTGCCGCTCTATCAGCATTCGCGTAGCATCGTCGATACCATTCAACGCCTGAATGGTTTGTATTCGATGCCGGTGCTGGCGGCGTTTCTGGCGGCCATTCTGTTTACCCGCATCAATCCCTCGGCAGTCAAGGTTGGCATGTTGTTTGGGGTCAGTTTATACGCGGTGTTCACCTTCGTTTGGTCGCCGCTGCACTACATTCATTTAATGGCGATTACCTTGGCGAGTTCGATGACCATCATGATTGTGATTGATCGTTTGATGGTGCGTCGTCCATTGGAATTGAATGCCGGTGTCTGAGCGAGAGCAAAGCATGAATACCAATGCAATCAAGAATGTAGTCATCGTTGGAGGTGGTACGGCAGGCTGGATGACGGCTGCCGCCTTGTCCAAAGTGTTTGGCCAGAGACTTTCCATTCATCTGATCGAATCCGAAGAAATTGGCACAGTCGGAGTGGGAGAGGCGACCATTCCACAGATTCGTGTCTTCAACGGCATGCTTGGCATAGACGAGAATGAATTCGTTCGAAGTACGCAAGGTACGTTCAAGCTCGGAATTGAGTTCGCCGACTGGTTGCGTCCTGGACATCGTTACATGCATGCGTTCGGTGCCGTAGGTGGTCGTGATCTAGGCTCGGTGCCTTTCCATCAATACTGGCTGAAAATGCGGCTGGTGAATCAGGCTGCGGCCCTTGATGATTACACGTTTAACAGTGTCGCCGCTTATCAGAACAAGTTTATGCGCAGCGTCAACATGCCAAATTCGCCGCTCGCCAGTATTTTTTATGCCTTCCATTTTGATGCCTCTTTGTACGCGCGCTACCTTCGCGCGTATGCCGAAACTCGCGGAGTAAGACGAACGGAAGGAAAAGTGATGCATAGCCGCTTACGCGGACAGGACGGCTTTATTGAGGCTGTTACTCTAGAAAGTGGTGAAGTGGTTAACGGCGATCTGTTTATTGACTGTTCTGGTTTTCGTGGTTTGTTGATTGAGCAAGCCATGGAAACTGGCTACATCGATTGGAGCCATTATTTGCCGTGTGACCGGGCGGTGGCCGTACCGAGCGAATCGGTTACGCCGCTGCTTCCTTATACCCGATCGACAGCCAGGCAAGCTGGTTGGCAATGGCGCATTCCGCTACAGCACCGAATAGGTAATGGCATGGTATTCAGTAGCAACTTTCTCAGTGAGGAAAAGGCTAACCAGCAGTTATTGGATAACTTGGATGGCAAAGCATTGAGCGAGCCAAGGGTCTTGAGATTCAAGACCGGTATGCGGCGAAAATTCTGGAACAAAAACTGCGTAGCTATCGGATTGGCGAGTGGCTTTTTAGAGCCGCTGGAATCCACCAGTATTCATTTTATTCAGTCCAGCATTGCCAAGCTGGTCGCTTTATTTCCGGACAAGCAGTTTTCCGACGTTGATATTCATGAGTATAACCGGCAAACGCGGTACGAGTTCGAGCGGAGCCGAGATTTTCTGCTGTTGCACTACTGGGCGAACGAGCGAGATGAGCCGTTCTGGCAGTATTTCCGCCATCTAAAACTGCCGGAAACCTTGCAGCACAAAATTGAGCTGTTTCGCTCACAGGGCCGTGTATTTAAAGAAGGCGATGAACTGTTTGGCGAAGCAAGTTGGTTGCAGGTTATGGTAGGCCAGAACGTGATGCCAGAACGTTACCATCCGGTCGTTGATTTGCGCAGCGGTGATGACGTGCATTCGATGTTGTCCGGCGTTAATAAGTTGCTGCGAGATTGTGTTTCAGTGATGCCAGACCATGCTGAGTATGTGAAAAAAAGCTGCCGCGGAATCAGTGAATCAGTCAAGACTGCCTAATGATAAATCGATATTTCAAGCATCGACATCGAGGTGTTTTCGCCTTGTTATGTTGGCTCAGCGTTGCGATCGCTACGATATCGACGGCTGTTATTGCGAAAGGGCCGCAAGCAGCACCGTTAAATGCCCCACCAGATGCTGCTGAAATTTTCTTTCAGCAAATCGCCATCGAAGTGGAAGGAGGTGCAGTAGAACAATTCCTGGTTGGCGATAACCTGACCGGCTATTACGAGGGCTTTACCGGTCGCTATCGACAGGGCGACGGTTATCGCATTCGCCAAACCACGCTATTTGACGGGTTTGCCTGCTGGCGCAATGGTCAGTTGCTGCAGCGTGAACATGCAGAAAAAGAAATCATCTTTCCGTTTGGGCATCAGGCACAGCATAAAGGCGTGCGTGAATCGCTTTTGATGCACGCAGGTCGGCAGGCGTTGTCATTGCGGATTGAGTCCGATGAGCCGGCATTGCTGTCCTTGCAGCCATTGTGGCGAATGGACAAGCCTTTTCGGATAACGCAGCGTGACGGATTGATTCTGGTGCAACCAGAATCCGCGAACGATGATTCGCTGTTTATCGCGATTGCCAGCGATCAAGCGGTGCAGTTGGAGCAATCGCCTGCCGGGCATCACGCTTCGCTTGGCATCAAATCAGAACATCTGGTTACCCGCCTTACCAGCAAAAAAGATGCGAAGCGTCTCACGCTACATGTCGCGTTTGCTGACAACGCTGATCAGGCCATGGTGACTGCGAAAGCCTTGCTACACGGCGAAAGCTGGAATCAGGAAATTGCTCGCGTTCATCAGCGCCTGACCAGAAGTTTGTTATGGACCTCGGACATGACCTTCAATCGCGCGCTGGTCTGGGCCGAGGCCAGTGCCTGGTCGTTTGTCGTCGAGGAATTCGGCACGGGCATCTGGGCCGGTTTGCCGTGGTTTCGCGACAATTGGGGACGCGATACCTTCATTGCGCTACCCGGAACCTTGCTGACGACCGGCCATTTCGATAAGGCGAAGGTGGTATTGGATAACTTTGCCCAATTACAGTTGCGCAAGGATTTTCAGGATCCAAATTACGGCCGCATCCCGAATCGCGTCGCGGCCAATCAGCCCACGATTTACAACACCGTTGACGGTACGCCGTGGATGATCCGCGAAGCGCTGGAATACATTCGCTACTCCGGTGACCGTGACTACGCTAAACAGATTTTGCCGTTGGTGCAGGAGTATATCCGCGGAGTAAATCAACATGCGCTCGATCAGCATGGTTTGCTGACCCACGACGATGCCGATACCTGGATGGATGCCCGCATTGCCAATCAGGAACCATGGTCGGCGCGCGGTAATCGTGCCGTGGAAATTCAAGCCTTGTGGTTTACTACATTGCAGGCAGCGGCAGAATTGGCGGAGTTACAGGACTTGCACGACCTGGCCAACAGCTACCGCGATCAGGCCCGAAAAACGCAAGTTGGTTTTGTCGAAAAATTTTGGAACGGCAAGACCATGGCGGATCGCCTGCGTGCCGACGGTAGCCGTGATGACAAACTGCGGCCCAATCAATTGATGTTAATCAGTATTCCGTTCAAGCCGTTTGTCACTGAGTCGATAGAAGCGCGGGTTTTGAAGAATGCGGTTTCCGGTTTGCTGTACCCGTATGGCATCGCCTCGCTCGATCCGGAGCACCCGTATTTTCATCCCCGTCATGAGAATGCGGCGTTTCACCATAAGGACGCGGCTTACCACAACGGCACCGTTTGGGGCTGGAATGCCGGCTTTACCATTAGCGCGTTGACCAAGTTTGGTTATCAGGATCTTGCTTGGCGCTTGAGCAGGAATTTGAGCGAACAAATACTGAACCACGGCACTCGTGGCAGCATGAGTGAACTGCTTGATGCGCTGACGGACGAGCAGGGGAGAATCCACCCATCCGGCACTTACGCTCAGGCATGGAGCGTATCGGAGTTTGTCCGCAACGCTTATCAGGACTACCTCGGTTTCCGTCCGAATCTCCTGCAGCAAACCCTGCATTTTGTCCCGGCGATTCCAGCGGGCTGGTCTTTCGTCCATGCCCAACTGCCTTTCGGTAAACAGCAAGCTCTGGCAGTACATGTCGATCAACAAGAGGGTGTGCAGCGCTGGCGATTCCAGCCGTTGGATGGCGAGATGAAGATTCAAATGGATGTACTGGATAACCATGCCCAGCGCATCCGCTTGCAGTTTGTGCTTAGCGATGCTCCGCGCCTACTGCAGTGGAATGGCGCGACGGCGACGCTGGACGGAAAACCACTAGCTGGTGAGTTGGTCATGGCCAGTCAGCGACCGGTGATTGGTCAGCTCGATTTTCTGCCGGTTACGAGATATCAGGCCGGCAAGCATCCGGCGACACAAGGCCAGGATGTGCTGAAAAAAATCATTCTTGATGGGAAGTTTCAATGAGCAACAGGATTTCAGTGAACAACACGCGGCTGACTGCTGCTTGTCTCGTGCTTTTTTTCGGCGCCATGTTTTCCGAACTCTCGCAGGCAGAGGGTATTCCAACCGTGCTGGAATTGAATACGCCTGCCGAAATTCAGGGCAATCAGCTGCGGTGGTCCGTCGGTGAAGGCAAATTGCTGGTAACGGCATTGTCGCCGGAAATCATTCGGGTGCGTTTGGTACCGGATGGCAATGAGAAGTACGAGCCATCGTTTGCCGTGGTCAATCGCCAGTTCCCGACGCACCAAGCCAAAGTGAGTTCGGCTGACGATAGATCCACGATTCAAACCAGCGCCTTGCATGTCAATGTTTGGCATAAGCCATTTCGTTTGGAAGTGCGCGATCGGAATGGCAAGCTGCTGCACGAAGATCATCGAGAGCGACCGACGATGCAATTCGGCTCGGCGACGAAAACCTTCAAGCATTTGCCCGCCAGTGATCAGGTATACGGCTTTGGTGAAAAGACCGGTCGCTTGAATAAACGTGGCATGGGCCTCGGTGGTTATCACTACACGATGTGGAACTCCGATACTTATGGTTATGATTCATCAATCGATCCGATTTATGTGTCGGTGCCGTTTTATATGGTGCTGAATAGCGGCAAGGCGTATGGATTGTTTGTCGACAACTCGCACCGCAGCAGTTTCGATATCGGGCGCGAGCACCCGGAAATACTGTCGATTCATGTCAGCGGCGGCGAGCTGGATTACTACTTCATCTATGGCCCGCATCCGAAATCGGTGGTAACGCGTTACACCGAGCTGACCGGCAAGACACCGCTGCCTCCGATGTGGTCATTGGGTTTTCACCAATCGCGTTGGAGCTACTATCCGGAATCGCGATTCCGCTTGCTGGCCGACACCTTCCGCAGCAAGAAAATCCCGGCCGATACGCTGTGGCTGGATATTGATTATCTCGAAGGCTTTACGCCGTTTGTCTGGAATCGCGAGTATTTTCCCAAGCCGAAAAAAATGATCGATGACTTGCGTGCGCAAGGTTTTCATGTCGTCAGCATTGTTGATCCGCATCCAAAAAAACAACCGGGTTATCACGTTTACGATCAGGGCATTGCCGGTAATCATTTCGTCAAGAATCCGGACGGTACCGTGTTTGAAGGGCCGGTATGGCCCTCGCAAGCCGAGAAAAATCCGGCCAACAGCGTCTTCCCGGATTTTGCCCGCAGTGACACGCGTCGCTGGTGGGGCGATTTGCATCGCGCATTGCTTGACGACGGCGTTGCCGGGATTTGGAACGATATGAACGAACCGGCGGTATGGATTCCGCCGGCCAATACGATGCCTTTGGATGTGCAACATGATCGTGATGGCGTCGCCACCAGCCAGCGCGAGATTCATAACGTTTACGGCATGTTACACACTCAGGCAACATTTGAAGGTTTGTCACGTTTGCGGCCGAATGATCGGCCTTTTGTTTTGACCCGCGCGACGTTTGCCGGCGGTCAACGCTACGCGGCGGTCTGGCCCGGTGACAACACCGCCGACTGGACATCGCTGCGGCAGAGCCTGCCGATGCTGATGGGCTTAGGTATTTCCGGCTTTGCGTTTGTCGGGGCCGATATCGGTGGCTTTGCCGGTTATCCTTCTGGAGAGCTGTTCACCCGCTGGTTGCAGGCAGCGGTGTTCTCTCCGTTCATGCGCGCGCACACGGAAAAAGCGACGCCTGATCAGGAGCCTTGGTCTTTCGGTGCGGAGTTTGAAGCCATCAACCGGCGAACAATAGAGCTGCGTTATCAATTGCTGCCGCAGATTTATCAGGTGATGGAAGAAGCGAGTCGCACCGGTTTACCGGCGCTGCGGCCATTGCTATTGGAGTTTCCGGACGACCCACAAACCTGGTCACGTGATGATCAGTTCATGTTTGGCAGCGATTTGCTGGTAGCGCCGGTGTTGCAGGAAAGCGCAACGAACCGCGAAATTTATCTGCCGGCTGGGCAATGGTTTGCTTTTGATCAGGGCCGCGTTGAGCAGGGTGGCAAATCCATTCGCGAAACCGTGACGCTGAATTCCTTGCCGATATTTGTTCGCGAGGGCGCGTTTATTTTTCGTCAGCCGGTCGTTCAGCATACTGGCGAGATGAGCGGCCAGCCGTTGCTCGTCGATGTTTATCCAGCAAACGATTCGAGCCGAACCTTCTATCAGGACGACGGACAATCACTGGCGTATCAGCAAGGCAAGTTCAGCCGCCGGCAATTCAGTCAGCAGCGTAGCGACAAATCCGTGCGCATTCGTATTGGCGTCAGTGAAGGCTCGTTTACACCGGCGTCGCGCTTACTGCAGTTGCGGCTGATCAATCTTTCTGACGCCAAACAGGTTTCTGTCAATGGCCGCAAGTTAAACAAACTCGATCGCGCCTCAGAAAATGAGGTGGGTTGGCGTATTGTGGACAATCATCTGGTGATTACCTTGAAGGACAGTGACTCCGCCATCGATATCAATGTTCAACGGTAACGAAAGATGACGACAATGAAAAACCTGACCAGTCTGTTGATGCTTGGTCTGCTGTTGTCTTGCGCCAAGAATGACCCAATACCGGTGCCAAGCGCCGGCAGCATCGAACGGATTCCGATGATGCCTTCGCAGCACGTTCCAGCACGCCATATCGATGTCTGGCTGCCAAAGGACTATCCAGCACAAGCGCCATATGCCGTGTTGTATATGCACGACGGCCAGATGTTGTTCGATGCCAATACCACCTGGAACAAACAGGAATGGCGTATCGATGAAGTGGCAAGCGAGTTGATGCAGGCGGGCAAGGTCAAGCCATTTATTGTTGTCGGCATCTGGAATGCTGGCAGCGCACGTACCAGCGAATATTTTCCGCAACGGGCATTCGAGATGCTGGAGCCGGCCGTGCGACAACAAATGACCGAGTATTACCAAAAAGCGATGGATCTTGATGATGATGAAGTGGTGCCGGTGTATTCCGATCGCTATCTGAAATTTCTCGTCGAAGAGCTGAAGCCGGTCATTGAGCAGCGTTACCGAGTCAGCGCGGCGCAGCAGGATACTTTTCTGATGGGCTCCAGCATGGGCGGCTTGATTTCCATGTATGGCCTGGCTGAATACCCGCGGGTGTTTGGCGGCGCCGCCTGCCTATCAACGCATTGGCCCGGTAATATGGGCGATGGGCCGGATAATCCGGTGCCGTCCGCGTTTTATTCCTACATCGAAAAACATTTCCCGCCACCCGGTAGCAATCGCATTTATTTTGATCATGGCACCGAGACACTGGATGCCAGTTATGCCGATCGCCAGCTTGAAGTCGATCGACGGATGAAGCAAAAAGCCTATGGCGAAAACGACTGGATGACGCGCACCTTTCCCGGCGCCGATCATTCGGAAAAAGCCTGGGCTGCACGGGTACATATTCCACTGGAGTTTCTGCTGAAGAAGTCACCAGACTCTGCTGAGAAGTTGCCTGAGTAAACAAGCTGCGATGTTCAACGCTGATGCACACATTGAAGTCAAAACCATCGCGGGACAGCTACCCGTTCTGGTGATTGATGATGCGCTGCTGAACCCACAGGCATTGGTGCAAATGGCCGTCAAACACCGGGATTTGTTCGGCTATTCACCGTTGAATGCCTATCCAGGCGTGGGCGTTACCTTGCCTGATGCGATAACCGCCGAGATGAACCAATGGCTGCTGACAACGGCGCGCCGCTATTTGCCGTTTCGCCGAATAGTCGAGAGTTATACCCGTTTGACCATGGTGACGTTGCCGCCGGAAAAACTGCAGCCAAGGCAATGGTTGTGTCATCGCGACCGACCGCAGCAGCCGCTCAATCAAGGTGTGCTGGCCAGTGTGCTTTATTTGTTCAAGAACGAAGCGCTGGGCGGGACCAATTTTTTCCTGCCGAAACAACAGGGCGAGCCGCTGGCAAGAATGATTCACGATTCGGGGCAGATGTCAGCGTCGGAATTTGGCGAACGCTATGGCTTCAGGCCTGGTTATTTCAACGAATCGAATCACTGGTTTGAAAAAGTGCTAAACATTCCGGCACGCTGGAATCGTTTGATTGTTTATGACGGTAATATTTTTCACTGCGGAGACATTCGTTCGACGAACGCGTTGTCGGACGACCCGGAGCAGGGCCGACTGACATTCAACGGGTTTTTTACGTGCCGGAAGCCATTGTCCTGCACGTAAAGCATCACGCGATTAAGGCAACACAATCACTTTCGTTTGATCCATCCAGCGCGGTTCATCAGCGCGACCACCACCAAAATCGTGCGAAGTTGGCTGTTCACCGAGTGGACGGTAGCCTTCGCCGTAATCCCAACTATTCAGATACAGTTTCACGCCCGACAGTGAAGGCGGGTTTCCCAAGGATTTGGCCGGAATGGAAACGGTGATCGTTTTCGCGCTGCGGTCGACCTCGATTTCGGCGCCCGGACTTACTGGAGTGCCTTCGTTCTCCGGGCCAGCGCCTTTGGCCGAAAAAAGTGCATTGCTCCAACCATGCGTGCGTAAACGATAATGCCAGCGCATGTTGTCCGGCAGCTCGGCATTCTGGAATGGTAATGCGCGCGCGCCAGCGTCCCGCTCTGGCATTTCGATGAACATCGTCAATACGAGGTGATCAAAACCATTGACCGGATTCCAGGCCGCGACCAGTTCGGCCATTTTTACCGACACCTTCAACGCTGAGCCGGAGGTAAATACCGATACGTTTTGAATATCCAAACCTTTCGATGTACCCCAAGAGGCATCCAATGGATAACGATAGCGTGCAAAAGGGCCTTTATCGTCGCCGGCTGCATCACTGATTTGCAGTATCGGCTGCCATTGGCGTTTAACGGTGAACTCCTGCGCCGATGAAGCGACGCCGGTTTTTTCTGACCAGAGCACTACGCGATGCGTCTGGTTTGGATTGATCATGCTTGAGGTATCGAGACGGTACTGCCAGCGGCCATTGCTGTCAGCTTGCACAGATATCGCATCGGCGAGATTGCCATTAATCAGCAGTTTGGCGGTGTTCAGCCCTTTGATCGAGCCTTCCAGCACGACATCACCAACATAGCTGGTCGAGGGCAGGGGATCGATACTGAGTGTTACGGATGTGGATGACTGAGCGACTTCCGGTTTATCAGTTGTCGGCAAGACTTCCCAGACACTGAATTCCCGCGCTGCCAATTCCCGGTTCAATACCTGGCCTGGCTTCAGTGTCAGTTCGTGGCGGGTGCCGGCAGAAGAAAACACTTCTTTCAGCCGTAAGGCCTGTGTCGTTTGCCATTGCACGTTGCTCATCAGCGTGGGCTGATCGGCGGTATTGAACACAACCAATAGCGTTTGTTGCGGATACTCCATCAGATAAGCGAGCGCGCCGGGTGCCGCCGGGTTGTCCGCAACCAGCTTGGGTGTGCCGCGACGCAGCGCTGGATAATGTTTGCGAAGCGCAATCACTTCCTGCAGAAACTTATACATCGGCGCTTGTCGGTCAAAACGATCTTTCCCTCCCGATTGATAGCCACCAGCGAACATCGCGGCACGTTGCTCGGTCAGCAACTGCTCGGTGCCGTAATAGATCGTCGGAATTCCCGGCAGCGTCATGATCAGCGTCAAGGCTTGTTTGAAACCGGTGATATCGCCACTGGCCAGAAAGCGTTCGACATCATGATTGTCGACAAACGTTGACATCAAATGCGGTGATTCGTGTGCCTTCATCATCGTTTCAATGCGATAGCGCATCTCACTGGTTGGGCGGCCGCGGATGAAGACATCCTGAATGGTGCCGTAAAGCGGGAAGTTGACCATACCCGGTAGCAGTTTTCGGCCGGTTTCGTCGCGCATGTAGCCGTCAATTTTCCGGGTGACGCTGTCATCAAAGGCGCGGTCAATGCCGAAGCCTTCGCCAAACAAGTGAAACTGCTTGCGCCCGGTTTGCTCGGCAACACGCATCACACCCGGTGCTTCCGGATCGTCGCTGTACATGAAGTCGTGGAAGAATTCCGGGTAGACATAAAACGCGGTGTCGATACGAAAGGCATCTACGCCAACTTCTTTAATCCAATAGCCGTAGCTGTCGCGTAGCGCGCGCCGGACAACCGGGTTGTCGGTGTTCAAGTCGTCGAGGTTGGATAACTGCCAGTTCTTTTCCTGCTCGATATCGCCAAAGTCACGAATGATCGGCGTCCAGTGGTAGATGCCGGCTTCGCGGTGTTCCGGGTTGCGGATATCGTTCAGATGAAAGGGCGGCTGGGTCGGTGCTTTCACCGGTGTTGAATCGTCGTTGATAAAGAAATGCTGTGTCGGATCGGCAGCATCGTAAGTGCCGTTGTAGTCAAAGAAATTGCCGGTGTGATTGACCACGACGTCATGAATCAAATACATGTCTTGACGATGCAGTAGCTCCGCGAGGCGTTGGTAGTCCTGCAGCTGACCAAAATGGGCATCGATGGCTTTGAAGTTTTCTGCCCAGTAGCCATGATAACCACCGTACTGAATCATCCCGTCCCACCATTGGTTGGCGACCGGTGGCGTCATCCACAGCGCCGTCGCGCCAAGGCCCTTGATGTAATCGATTTGCCGGATGACGCCGGCCAAATCGCCGCCACTGAATTTGGCTGGGTCATTCGGGTCGTATTCGCCGGTGCCTTGGTCATTGTTGCTGGCGTCGCCATCGTTAAACCGATCAATCATCACGAAGTAAACGATCTGATCACGCCAGTCCGGGGATTCGATATGCCGGTGCGGGGAGACTTGAATGGATTCGGTCGATGCCGGCGCTTCGGTGCCTGATGGCGCGCAAGCGCACAGGTTCAGCGCAAAAAACAAAGCAGCAGCGTAGTAACGGTGCAGTGAGCTAGACATGACGGTTGACTTTTTGGTTCTAGGAGTAAGCCAACTGTAACCACTGTATACCGAATTGTGCACCTGCACAATTTGCTGATCACCCCTTGAATACGTATGCAGAAAACGCCGTTGCGGTAGCAGGGCGGATACTATCCCTTCACGCAGTTGGTAACCGATGCACAACAATTGCGCACAGCCCGGTCAAAAGCGAAAAAGCAACGGGCGTATTCAATACCACACACGAGAACGGAGAACGGGGAGATGTATCCATTCAAGCGAAGCGTAATCAGCTTGGCACTGGCGTCAGCTTTATCTGCGGGCACATATGCACAAGCCGCGGAAGATGCGACCGCAGAACAAGCAGAGGCTGGGCAGGAAGTAGCGCAACAAAAAGACAGCGCGAAAAAGAAAGAAGCCGTGGTCATCACAGTAACCGGCCTCCGGGCAAGTATTGAACGAGCCACAGAGACGAAATTTGCTTCTGACACTATCACTGAAGTGATTTCGGCCGAAGATATCGGTAAGTTACCAGACATGAGTATCGCTGATGCCATTTCACGGTTGCCTGGTGTTACCGCGCAACGTACCGCTGGACGTGCATCACAAATCAATATTCGTGGTATGCCAGACTATTTCAGTACAACGCTGGTCAATGGTCGTGAACAGGTCAGTGTCAGTCAGACTCGCGGTGCAGAGTTTGACCAGTATCCTTCGGAACTCATCAGTTCCGTCATGCTGTATAAGACGCCAGATGCCACTTTAGTAGGCCAAGGTCTTTCGGGAACAGTCGATTTGCGAACCGCGATGCCGTTGGACTACAACGAGCGTATCATCAACGTAAACATCCGCGGCGAGAAAAACTCGAAGGGCGAACTGAATCCAGAATTCAGCGATATTGGTGAGCGATTCAGCATTTCCTATATCGACCAATTTATGGATGGCAAGGTTGGTCTTACCTTGGGGTATGCCCATCTTGGTTCGGTCAATCAGTCCAATCGCTGGGAGGCGTGGGGTTATCCAACCGCTGATGTCAATAGTGATGGTACCGAGGACATCATCCTGGGGGGTGGTAAAGTTCAATCATCTTCCGGAGAATTTATCCGTGACGGCTTTATTGGTGTACTCGAACTAAAGCCGAATGACAACTTCCGCTCAACGGTAGATTTGTTCTACTCGGAGTTTGAGTCAAACGAAGTATTGCGCTTTATGGAAACTGGCTTGGCATGGTCTGGTGCGAGCCTCCAGGATCCAGTCGTTGACGCCAATAATATTGTTCAGGAGGCGACTTTTGTCGGCGTTCGTCCGGTATTGCGAAATGATGTAAACCGTTGGGACGATGAAATGTTGTCGGTTGGTTGGAAGAACGAGTTTAGCTTTGGCGATGCCTGGGAAATGACGCTTGACTTGTCCCACTCCGAAGCTGAGCGTAAGCAATTGGTTTTGGAAACCTATTCCGGATTGGGGCATGCAAGTAACTCCAGTGCCAGCGATACCGTAAGAGTATTGCTTGATCAGGGAACAGGGCTGGCTCGTTATCAATATGGTGAAAACTATGCCGACCCACAGAGTATCGTACTGACTGATCCGGGTGGTTGGAACCAGGATGGCTTCTTGAAAAATCTGGGTACTGAAGATGAACTCGATAGCTTGAATCTGAGTTTTACCCACACCTTTCAAACGGGCTGGATTTCCCAGGTTGAGTTTGGTGTGAACTATACCGAGCGCGAAAAGTCCCGTTCTTCGGATGAGTATTTTGTCAACCTGAACAGCAGCTTCGGCGACGAGCTGGTTATCCCCAGCGATATTTTGCTTGGCGCTGTTGATCTAGGATTCGCTGGGAATACCAACAGTATTGCCTACAACCCATTGGCAGGATTGCCGAGCACCATCGCTAACAATGCCTCTGGATCCATTTACACGACTACGTCACTTTTCCACCCGGATGTAAGCAACAAGAATTGGACAGTAAATGAGGATGTGATGACATTTTTCATTCAGGCCAACATCGAAGCCGATTGGGGTGTGCCGGTACGGGGAAATATCGGCGTGCAGTATGTCGATACTGAGCAGAGTTCAGTGGGTTTCAACCCAAATCAGAACGCGCAGAATCCGGCAGTGCAAACAGGTGGTATCAGTTACGACGAGCTGTTACCCAGCCTCAATCTGACTTTCGAAGTAGTTGATGATCAATTGTTGCGGGTAGGTTTAGGTCGGCAATTGGCACGTCCACGCTTGGATGATTTGCGAGCCAATCAAAACGTCGGTATCTGCAACACTTGCGGACCGGATGAGGTATGGTCTGGTGGTGGCGGTAACCCTCAACTGAAGCCGTGGCTAGCCGATGCTTTCGACGTCACCTACGAGATCTATTTTGGCTCACGCGGATACGTTGCATTCAACGCGTTTTACAAAGACCTGAAAACCTACATTTTTGATCAGAATATCGACAACTATGATTACGGTTTTATCGACACAAGTATCTATCCACCAGGCACGACTCTTCCTGATACGTTCATTGGACGCTTCTCCGGACCTGCCAACGGTGAGGGGGGCTCCTTGTCGGGATTTGAGGTGGCTGCTTCGTTACCTTTGGATGTGTTTTCCGACATGTTGGAAGGCTTTGGTATTCAAGCGAACTATTCGGCTGTCGATAGCGAAATAGAGGCCAAAGGCCCAGGTAGCAAATCGCCGCTACCTGGCTTATCGGAAGTGGTTCACAACGTAACATTTTACTACGAGGCAAGTGGATTTTCGGCTCGAATTAGCCAACGTACTCGTGAGGACTTTCTCGCCCAAGTACAAGGTTTCGGCGGCGACTTGAGTGATCGCTATATTCGTGGCGAAACCATTACCGACTTCCAAATGGGATATAGTTTCGCGGAAGACAGCAGTCTAGACGGGTTGTCATTGTTGCTGCAGGTGAACAACCTCACTGATGAGCCTTATCGTGAGTATTTCCCGGACACCAGCATGCCACGGTTCTACGCCGAGTTCGGCACAACCTACCTGCTTGGTGCAAGCTATCGCTTCTAACTTCTGGTTGGACGTTACATCCCTTGTCAGTCCTGGCTGACAAGGGTTTTTTTTTGGCGGTGGTGTCAGGAATACTGGCGGTGTTCTATCAGGCGCGGCGCTACCATCGGAATCGTCAGCATCGTGCTGGCAATGGCCATTAATAGCAGCGCGGTAAAGCTGCTGTGACTGATGATGTCGCGGTCGAGCAGAATATTGGCGAAGATGATCATGATCAATGCTTTGGTTTGCAGCAGCCATCCAATGATTCTTGCGTCTTGCGCTGGCCAGCGCAAAATCTTACCTGCCAGCTGCACACCCCATAATTTGCCGCCTACGCAAGCTGCCAGCAGCAATGCAGCGGCGACTAGAACCGTTGCGCCATCCATGTTCCAATGTGTACGCAAACCGGTGTTCAGGAAAAATACCGGCATCAGCACCAGCAGCAGAAAATGTCGGAGTTGGTCCATGCTTTCTTGCTTGAACCAGCGATGATCCAGCACCGCTCCAGAAAGAAACGCGCCGACCATGTAATGCAAACCGGCCCAGTCGGCAAACAGACCACAGGCACTGAGCCAAATCAAACCGGCATACCAGCGGTCACGTTCAGGCATGCGCGGAAAAGCGCGTCGGGCAATAATCGTCGCGGCAATGAAGACAACAATAAACGTGGCTTGTCGGCCAAGACGATGCCAGTCCATCAGAATCATCGCCAGCACGCCCCAGACTACCAAATCATCAAGGCTGGCGTAACGGAGCACGCGTTGCCCCAATGGCGTGCGCAGTATCGACAGTTTCTCCATCAGCAATACCAGAATCGGTAACGCTGTCACCGAGCAAGCCATGCCGATACCAACAATGAATTGCCAATCCTGCGCCGCGCTTCCCATCCATTCGTTGCTATGCCATAGCATCAACGCGGCCGCGATGCAGCCCGCAAGCAACGGAACGGAAAAAGCGAGGCCAGCAGTGATGGAGCTTTCCCGGCGATGTTGCCAGGCTTCCTGTAAATCCAGCTCCAGACCGGCCAACCAAACGAAAACCATGACCGCCCAGGAGCCAATGCCGGACAGGATATTAGTGACTTCGGTATTGAAAACGAGTTGGTAATACTCAGGAAATGCGGCACCGAGCAAACCCGGCCCCAGCACGATGCCGGTCAGGATTTGCACCACCACCAGCGGTGCGTAGTAGTCGGTGTTGCCGAGCCGCCAAATCAAGTACGGCACGCTCAGAATCAACAGCATGGCCAGCAGAAAGGTTTCTATCGTACTCATTGTTGTTTTTGGGGAAATACCGCCACAAGGATCGGCAATGTAGCCGGTTCACGGAATGCCGTACAGCAGCATTGGTGAATACGTATGCACAGACTGTGATCATTTGGTGCAAGACCCTACCATCGGCAGGTTACTATTGGTGCATTGATGCATTTGGGGAAATCTGTTTCTCCTGAAAACCATAACAACCGATAACGAGGGTACGGATGAGCGCGAAACCGCAATTGACGTTCTGGCAAATCTGGAACATGTGCTTTGGTTTTTTGGGCATCCAGTTTGGTTTCGCATTGCAGAACGCCAACGTCAGCCGGATTTTCCAGACGCTCGGTGCGCCAATGGATGAAATTCCGATGCTCTGGGTGGCGGCACCGCTGACCGGTTTGATTGTGCAACCGATCGTCGGCTATTACTCCGATCGCACCTGGACGCGCCTCGGTCGTCGTCGCCCGTATTTTCTTTATGGCGCATTGATCACGACCCTGGCGCTATTGTTCATGCCGAATTCGCCAACGCTGTGGATTGCCGCCGGTCTGCTGTGGATCATGGACGCCTCGATCAATGTTTCGATGGAGCCGTTTCGTGCGCTGGTTGGTGATCAATTACGGCCGGAGCAACGCTCGACCGGTTATGCGATGCAAAGTTTTTTCATTGGTATCGGCGCCGTCGTTGCCAGTTTTCTACCCTGGATTCTGGCTCAAGTTGGTGTCGCCAATACGGCTGAGCCTGGCGTCGTGCCGGATACCGTTCGTTATGCGTTTTACGCGGGCGGCCTGGTGTTGTTTGCGGCAGTGCTCTGGACTGTGCTCAGTACCCGCGAATATGCACCGGAAGTATTGAAAGCTTTTGATGATGCCAAACCATTACCTGCTACCAAAACCGATGCCAAGCGTGCAGTTAGCAAGGGCCTGATTTGGTTGCTGGTTGGTCTTGTCGGGGTCGCGGTGATTTTTATGATGTCGCTGGATAAGCAGCTCTATCTGCTGACCGGAGGTATTGCTGCGTATGGTTTGCTGCTGAGCATAACGGCTCGCGGTTATGGCCCGAAAATGCTGCGTGAGATTGTTGATGATTTGCAGCAGATGCCGGACGAAATGCGCAAGCTCGCTGTCGTCCAGTTCTTTTCCTGGTTTGCGTTGTTCGCCATGTGGATCTACACCACGGCTGCCGTCACGGAAATTCATTTCGGCAGCACCGATACCTCATCGGCTGCCTATAACGAAGGCGCCAATTGGGTTGGTGTCTTGTTTGGTGCCTACAACGGTTTCGCCGCGATTGCGGCAATCATCATCCCGTTCTTGGTGCGCTGGTTCGGATTGCGGTTCAGCCATATGCTGAACGTTTCGCTGGGGGGGGCGGCGTTGCTGTCATTTGCGCTGATCCGCGATCCGAACTGGTTGCTCCTCTCGATGGTTGGCGTTGGTTTTGCCTGGGCGTCGATTCTGTCGCTGCCGTATTCGCTGTTGTCGAACAGCGTGCCGGCGCAGAAGATGGGCGTGTACATGGGCATCTTCAATTTCTTTATCGTCATTCCGCAGTTGATGGCCGCCAGCACGCTCGGCTTTTTGCTGAAAACCTTTTTCGATACCAAGCCGATTTATGCACTGATTATCGGCGGTGTCAGCCTGATCCTGTCCGGGCTTTTTGTCTTGCGTGTCAGTGAACCCAAACCCACGCACTCACCACAATCCGTTACTGGCAATGGAGAAGCTTCATGCGCCTGATTCCTGTGTTATCGACGCTGAGCGCTTCGTTGTTGGTGTTGGCCGCCTGCCAACAAGAACCTGCCAAACCAGATGCCGAGTACTACGGCACGCTGGAGCCTTTCGCCGAGCAGGCGGTGTACTTCGTTGTCACTGATCGCTTTGTCAACGGTGACGAAAGCAATGACCAGCGCGATCAGGGCGGAGAACAGAAAACCTTCGATCGACCGGTGCCGAATGCACCGGAAGGCATGCACGCTAACGTCGGCTATCTTGGTGGTGATTTCAAAGGCGTGTTGAACAACGCCGACTATATTCGCGGCATGGGTTTTTCTTCGGTCTGGATCACGCCGATCATTGATAATCCGGATGCGGTTTTCACCGGTGGTAAGCCTGTCGATTGGGGCAGCTTCTGGACCGATAAGGGCAAGACCGGCTATCACGGTTATTGGGGCGTCAATTTCTACAAATTGGATGAACACCTGCCCAGCGAAAACCTCGATTTCGCTGCCTTCACCAAAGGCATGCATAACAAGAACCTGAAAGTTGTGCTCGATATCGTCGGTAACCACGGATCACCGGCATTCACGATGCCGGAAGATCATCCAGCGTTTGGCAAACTCTATGACAAGGATGGCAAGCTGATTGCCGATCATCAAAATCTGAGGCCTGATCAACTCGACCCGGAAAACAACCCGCTGCATGCCTTCTTCAACAAGAAGCAGGAAGTCGCCGAGCTTGCCGATTTCAACGAAAACAATCCGGCGGTGCTCGAGTATTTGTCCGGTGCTTATCTGCAATGGATCGATCAAGGCGCCGATGCGTTTCGCATAGACACCATTGGTTGGATGCCGCACGAGTTCTGGAAAAAATTTGCCGATCGCATCCGCGAAAAGCATCCGGGTTTTTTCATGTTTGGTGAGGATTTTCGCTGGAATGCCGCTGACATCGCCGGCCACACGTTGCCGCAGAACGGCGACATCAGCGTGCTCGATTTCCCGCTGAAAAAAGCACTCGGTGAGTTATTTGAAAATGCCGGCAGCGATTACGCCAGCGTCAAGGACGCGTTGTATCTGGAAAACGGCCCATACGCCAACCCCTATGAGTTGATGACCTTTTACGACAATCACGACATGCCGCGGATGAACGCCAGCGACGAAGGCTTTATCGACGCTCATAACTGGTTGTTCACGGCGCGCGGCATCCCGGTCATTTACTACGGTTCGGAAATCGGCTTTATGCGCGGCCGCGCCGAGCACGCCGGCAACCGCAATTATTTTGGTCAGGAGCGCGTCGACGCCGCGCCTTCGCACCCGATTTATCAGCAACTGCAGCGCATCGCGAAAGTGCGGGCGGCATCGCCAGCGCTGCAACGTGGTCTGCAACTGAATGTCGAGCTGCAAGACGACAAGGCAGTGTTCTATCGGGTGTTGCAACATCAGGGCGTCAATCAAATCGCCTTGGTGCTGTTGAACAAAGGCGACCAGCCTGCTGACTTTACCGTTGCGCAATTTTTGCAGGCCGGTAGCTGGCGCTCGGCGCTCAGTGGCGATGTTCACACCGTTGGCGATGGCGAGGCCTTGAAGACTTCGGTGCCGGCGCATGGAGTAGAAGTGCTGTTACTGGATGCGCCGGTTACCCGCGCCGACATGCAGCTGCGTTTGAATAAGTTGATGCAGCATAAAGGCAATCACTGATTGCTCGTTAAACTTCGCAATACAAAAAGAAGTTCTTTTTAACTAAGCGCATCAAGCTCCTTTAGCATCTGCGCTCGAAGACCCTCTGAAATGGTCTGTTCATATTGTCCGTAGGTTCTTCCGTCCGCTAATCGCCAGCAATCCCTTCCATTTATCGCATATCCCGCGAGTACGGCAGCAGCTTGAGATGGGCTACTGAACAGATAGTCTTTCGTGAGAACGAGTTTGGAGCCGTGCTGAACCAGGAGTCCGGAAGCCACAAGTTTCTCTTTTAGCGAGCGATACCCTGGAGATAGGCTGCTTTGAATCTTCAAAGTTGCCTCGGAACCTTTGAGAACAACAATGCCTTCGTCAGTTTTTTGAGCTGATGCTTTGATTTCGCTCGTAGAAAAGAAGAACAGTTCAGGAGCTTGGGGAGTAATGGAAAGTTCTGAAACCTCATTTCGCCTCGGTTCAAGAGTGTTTGCGTCATTTTTAGTTTCAGACTTCGAGTTATGCGTAGGTCGTGTGTATGGCTCTAAAACCTTGTGACCTAGAACGCCAAGTAATGAGCGCATTGAGCCTAAGTAGTCGTCCATTGCGTCCCTATCTGCTCTGGGAAGAGTAGGCAGCTGAGGAGATGTAGTATTTGTGACTAAGTGACGCCCTGCCGCGAGCGCTAGCTGAATAAGCTTTGATTCAAGGTATTTCACGTGACCTTTTGTTAAATTGTCATCTTTGCTTGTAAAGGCAACCAACTCATTCCAAAAATCTTTTCCTGATAAATGACTGGTTAATCTGTCAAGGACCAGATCTGACTCTCCAATATAGACTGCTTCTTCTCCTGATTCCTCATTGACTCCAAACAGAAAATATACTCCGGCGCGTTTGATTTCTGCCCAGTCTTTTAGCTCTCCGAAACGAGTTCTCGGGCACGCTATGGCTTGTCCAGACCAATTTGTGATTTCTGCGTGACGAACTCCTGTTGACGTTCCATCAGCAAGATAAATCCGAATCTGCTTTCCCATAGACCTAAACCCCAAATTTTTTAAGCGGTTTGTAAGGGTAATCCTCAACAATGCTTGTAAGCATAATTGCGTTTCGAGACGTGAGGGAAGCGCAACTGACAATGAAGCGCTTGTGGTTCGAGTTTTGTTGGTTAGGTTTTAGGCTCAAGATTCTGGCTTTGCTGACGATACAATAGGCATGACAAGGGTTTTTGTATCGTAATGAATCATGCCGAGCATACCGACTGGAGGCAGTGAGCTTCCCCGTCCCGTAGTGGAGACGGGCGCGACCACGCGCGTCGAGCCGGCCATGCGTTCACCACCAATGGTGCCGGCCAATCCACAGACACCGGCCAATGAACAGCAGAGCGGAGTAGAGCGGCGCAAGGATGATCGGCGTCAGCGCCGCGAGCGGGTGGCGCAGGAGCGACGTAGCAACAAAGAGCGGCGCAAGGCCGCGCGCGAAGCTGCCGATGAAGCTCTGAGCACTGACCCGGAGCAGAAAAAGGGGCGTTTCATCAACGTCCGGGTTTGAGTCCGGATCATCAGCCGGCGTCGAGATAAGCGACTCAAGTCATTGTTCCCTAAGAACTAACCTCCTACACTAGCTGGACCGAGCTCGACGCAGGATCGCGTATGGGAACCTATGACGTAGACAAGCTGATGACCGAAGCGCGCCGTTTGGCGGCCGATTATCACAAGGCGACCGGCCAGACGCTGCCGCTGACCAATGAAATCGCCCGTCACGACGCCATGCGCCTGTTGAATCTTGTTGCACCAGAGCAGCTCATTGCCGGTGTTGATGCCATCGGCCAGGGCGAACAACGCAGCGAGCGCTATCAGATCAAGGGGCGGGTGATGTTCGCTGAGAGCAAGACCCGGGCGCGGGTTGGTCAGTTGAACATGGATGGGCAGTGGACCCGTGTCGTGCTGGTGCTGCTCAACGAAGACTATCAGCCGGTCGAATTGATTGAAGTCACCCGCCCGGACATTCACAATGCGCTGCAATCGATTAAACCCAATAAACGCGGTGCAATGACCGTTGCCAAGTTCAAAGCCATCGGCAGAACGGTCTGGCAGGACGCGACACAGGCAGCCTGAGTGAGTTCAACGAAGTATTCGGCCAGTGCGTACGCGCTGGGCGACCATGGTCCTTTTGCCGATCGCGCCAGCGATTTCCGTGCGCGTCCGGCCCAACTGCAAATGGCTGAGGTGGTCGAGCAGGCGCTGGCGGAACGCGAAACGGTTGTCATTGAAGCTGGCACCGGCACAGGCAAAACGTTTGCGTATTTGGTACCAGCATTGCTGGCCGGCGAGCGGGTGATTATTTCCACCGGCACCAAGAATCTGCAGGACCAATTATTTCACCGCGATTTACCAACGGTTTCCCAAGCGCTAAACGTCAAACCGCGTGCGGCCCTGCTGAAAGGCCGCAATAACTATCTCTGCCTTTATCGTCTGGAACAAGCCCGGACTTCGGGCCGGCTGCCCACGCGTGAATCGGTGCGCAGTCTGCGCCTGGTCGAGCAATGGTCGCGCGGTACCCACAGTGGCGATTTATCCGAATGCGTCGGTTTGAGCGATGACGATCCGATCACCGGTTTTGTCACCAGCACTTCGGAAAACTGCCTTGGTGGCGATTGCCCGTATTACGGCGATTGCCATGTGATCAAAGCCCGGCGCACGGCGATGGAAGCGGAAATTGTCGTCGTCAATCACCATTTGCTGCTCGCCGATTTGGCGCTGAAAGAAGAAGGCTTCGGCGAGCTGTTGCCGGGAGCCGCGGCGGTTATTGTCGATGAAGCGCACCAACTGGCGGAAACCGCCAGCACGTTTTTCGGTCAGGCGATTTCCAGCCGGCAATTGCTGGAGTTCGTTCGCGATATCGAAACCGAAGCGAAAGCCCATGCCGATGACCAAACCGAATTGTTCGATGCGCTGCGCGGCATCAGCAAAGCGGTCGCCGATATTCGTTTACTGCTCGGTAAAGATCGTCAGCGCGCACCGCTGCAATTCTTTCTGAATCGGCGCGATTGGCAACAACAAATCGAATTGTTGGAAAGCGATTTATTGACCTGTCGCGAACAACTGGAAATTGCCGCCGATCGCAGTGAGGGCTTGGCCAACGGTTTGGCTAGGGTCGAAGCATTGATGGCAAAACTTGCCAGCATCACCACGGCCAATGATCCGGACAATGTGCGCTGGTTTGAAACCTACAAACAGGGGTTTGCGCTGAACAGCACGCCGCTGCTGGTTGCCGAAAGTTTCCAGCGTCAGGCATCACGCTATAAAAACGCTGCCTGGATTTTTACCTCGGCTACCTTGTCGGTGAACAAGGCGTTCAAACATTTCACCGAGCAACTGGGTCTGGAAGAAGCAAAAACCGTATTGCTCGACAGTCCGTTCGATTATCCGCGGCAGTCGATGTTGTTTGTGCCGCAAGGATTGCCGGAACCGGATGCGCCGCACTATCTGGAGTCTTTGCTGGAAGTTACGTTGCCGCTTTTGCAGGCGAGTGAAGGCCGGGCGTTTTTATTGTTCACCAGCTATCGTGCGCTGCAGTGGATGGCGCAGGAATTGCCGCAGCGCATCCCTTACCCGGTGCTGGTGCAGGGCAGCCAGCCGCGCAATCGTTTGCTCGATACCTTCCGGAAAATGGGTAACGCAGTATTGCTCGGCACCAGCAGTTTTTGGGAGGGCGTCGATGTGCGTGGTGATGCGCTTAGTCTGGTCATTATCGATAAACTGCCATTCTCGGCGCCGGATGATCCAGTGCTACGGGCGAGAATGGATGCCTGCCGGCGCAACGGTGGTGAACCGTTCAACGATATGCAACTGCCACGCGCTGTGATCACCTTGAAGCAGGGCGCCGGTCGTCTGATTCGCGACATCACCGATACCGGCGTGCTGACCATCGCCGATCCGCGTTTGTTTACCCGGCCGTACGGGAAGGTGTTCTTGAACAGTCTGCCGCCGATGCCGGTCACCCGTCAGCTTTCCGATGTGCGCCGGTTTTTCCTGCGCCATGAAAAATGAGTGTTGTCATGAATACCGTTCTGGCTTTTGATACCGCCACCGAAGCGCTGTCGGTAGCGCTGAAACATAACGAGTCGATCACCAGTCACTTCGAGCTGGCGCCGCGTCTGCATGCACAAAAACTGCTGCCGACCATTGAACGTCTGCTGCATGAGCAGGGCTTGCAGGTCAGTGATGTCGACGCGTTTGTGTTTGGTCGCGGCCCCGGTGCGTTTACCGGTGTGCGTACCGCGATTGGCGTCGTGCAGGGGTTGGCGCTGGCTTTTGATCGGCCCTGCATCGGTATTTCCACGCTGGAAGCGCTGGCCGAAGGTGCCCGCCGTCGTTTGGGCGTTACCAATGTATTGCCATCGATCGATGCCCGCATGGGCGAGGTTTATATCAGTGCGCTGCATTGGCGGAACGGTGCTTGGCGGCTGCTTGCCGATGAACGGGTTTGCCCGCCGGCAGCGTTCGCGTTCCACGCCGAGAACGCCTTTTTTACCTGCGGCAGTGGCTGGCAAACCTATCATGATGCCCTGAGCACCGCGGTTCAGGCGCCGCTGCAGCACGCTGACCAGATGTACTACCCGGAAGCGCTGGACATGCTGAACCTGGCATTGCCACGGCTTACAGCCGGGCAGGGTGTGCCGGCCGAGCAGGCGATGCCGGTGTACTTACGTGACAAAGTCGCCGAAACCACCGCTGAACGAAATCAAAACTCATAACTGGTCGGCACGTCTGTATCGTTTTCATTGATTGAACGAATTTTGACCGTTACCGCGTATAAGCCGATCTATACTGCTACGGCATATTTCTTCCCATTCACGCAACGGTGACAACAGATGCCAGAAATTGCCAACACCAATCTATCGGTGTCCAATGCGCTGGTGGTAAGCCAGGCGGCGGAAAATCGCAATACCGAGCGTACCCGCGCCAACAACGCCGAACGTCAGCAGCGCACGGAACAAGTCGAACAAGCCCAGCGCGATGCTTCACCAGCGGCGCTGGAAGAGGCATTCAACAGCCTGCAGGCGGAACGCGAAGGCCAGGTGCGCAATGCCCTGGAATCGGAAGCGGCCAACAGCCAGCGCTCTGGCGCCAATGCCTATCAGCAAACCGAAAATTTTCTCCAGCGTGACCAGCTGACTCGTTTGGTCGGTTTTGACGACTTCGCCTGAATCCTCTCGTTTGGGAAACTTATCGGCCGAATTTCTGGCCTAAATCGTATAACTGTGTCTCACTGCAAACGGTTCAGCGCCGATTCAGCGGCGCTGACGTTAAATTGCGCTTAAGTTTCAGGTAGCATGCCTGCATCATATTTAGGGAGTGATCACAATGAAATGGTTACTGTTCAGCTTGTCCGTCGTTTTTCTGAGCGCCTGCTCTACGGTGCCGAAGAGCGTCCGCGGCGATGTGCGTGAAGTCACCGTCAGTGCCGTGCAGTCGAACGCTGGTGAATTCCAGGGCGTGCCGGTGCGCTGGGGTGGTTTGATTGCGCAAATGCAGATCAAGGACGGCATGAGCAAAATTGAAATCGTCGAAAAGCCGTTGACCAGCTCTGGTCGCCCCACCGACAAGAATGTCACCGGCGGCCGTTTTATCGCGGTATTCAGCGGCTATCTCGATCCGATGATTTTCTCGACCGGTCGTGAAATTACCGTCATGGGCAGCATTCAGGAAGTCATCGAAGGCAAGGTTTCCGATCAGGCATACGCCTATCCGGTGCTGTCAGCCAGTGGTTATCATTTATGGGAAGAGCGCGATTATTATGATCGCACCTCGGTGATCGTTACCGGTGGCTACTGGGATCCGTTCTATCATCCATATTGGTATCGTCCCTATCCGTATTTTTATCCGCGTCCAGTGATCATTCGTGATCGTCATAACCCGCCGAACACGACGCCAACGCCGTCGGCAGGTAGTCAGATTCCGGAGCCAACCAAAGGTCCGGCTACGCGACGCTGGGATGACACCCACAATTTGAAAGATCCAGCTCGACGTCCGGCTACTCAGCCTGAGCCTCCGAGCAAACCTGAACCGGCGCGTGAAGAAAAACAGCGCTGAAATCGAAAACAAAAAGCCCGGAACAATCAGGGCTTTTTTTTTGGTTTGTGGATTAGCGCCTGCGATATTTGCTAAGCAACTGTTGCGTCGAAAACGGTAGGTTTTCGCTGCCTTCTAGATTGTCGGTTTGCAACACCGATTTGACTCTTTGCGCCAATACTTTGCCGAGTTCGACACCCCATTGATCAAAACTGTTCAGATTCCAGATAAAGCCCTGCACGGCGGTGCGATGCTCATATAACGCCAGCAGCTGACCGCAGCGATACGGATTCAATTCAGGAAACAGCAACACGTTGCTCGGCCGGTTTCCCGGAAATACCTTGTGTGGAATCAGCGCTTCAGGAACGCCTTCGGCGCGCAACTCCTGTTCGGTTTTGCCAAGCGCCAACGCATCCGGTTGAGCGAAGAAATTGGCCATCAACTCATCATGCAGATCGAGCCGGTTGTCCGAGAGTTTCACCGAGGTTTGTGGGCGGCAGAAGCCAATAAAGTCAGCCGGAATGACACGGCCCTGATGGATGAGTTGATAGAACGAGTGCTGGCCATTGGTGCCCGGTTCACCGAAATTGATTTCGCCGGCTTCCAAAGGCAGCGCACGACCATCACGATCAACCAGTTTGCCATTGGATTCCATATCCACCTGCTGGATATGGGCGGCAAAACGATGCAAAGCCTGGCTATAAGGCAACAATGCCCGCACCGGCCGTTTCAGAAAACTGGAATTCCAGACACCAATCAAACCCAGCAAAACCGGCAGGTTTTGCGCAAATGGCGCCGACAGAAAATGCTGATCCATCGAGCGCGCACCAAGCAGAAACTGCTCGATATTCTGCCAGCCAAAATGCAGCGCCAGCGGTAGCAAACCCACTGCCGAGCAAACCGAATAGCGACCACCAACCCAATCCCAGAATCCAAAAATATGTTCACGCTGAATTCCGAACTGCTCACAAGCAGGAATATTGGTGCTGACCGCAAGCATCTGCTTACTGACTGCCTCAAAGCCCAGCGCCTCACTGAGCCAGGCTTTTGCCGCGCGGGCATTCAGCATGGTTTCGGTGGTCGTGAAGGTTTTCGAGATGATCACGACCAGCGTCTCAGCTGGATTCAAGCCTTCAGTAGCACGATGAAAATCGGCTGGGTCGACATTGGCGAGAAAACGTAGCTGTCGACCGGCGCTGGCATCGGCGCAGGAGGGATGCTGACGAATTGCTTCAAAAACAAATTCAGCACCGAGATAGCTGCCGCCTATGCCAATGGCGATGACATTGCGTAGCGGTTTGCCGGTAACGCCAAGATGCTTATCCTGACGCACGGCTTGGGTAATGGCGGCAATGCGGCGACGAACATCGATAACCAATGGCGTAACGGCTTCGTTGTCGACGCGATAATCATCTTCCGGGTCGGCGCGCAGTGCCATGTGCAGTACGGCGCGATTCTCGGTGGTGTTGATCGCTTTGCCGGTGCGTTTGGCTTCAATTTTTTTGCCCAGTTCCGCTGCGTCAGCGAGTTTCAGCAGTGCCTGCAGTGTTTCCGGATTCATGTTCTGACGACTGTAATCGAGCACGATATCGTCGTATTCGACGCGCATCGCATCACAACGATGTTTATTCTGCAGTTGTTCACGCAGATGCCATCGCCGGCTTTGCTCAGCCAGTTGCTCCAGGGCTTTCCATTCAGGACTATTGACGATCATGATTTTCCGTTTTCGCTAAATGCCAGTGGGGGCGGGCGCTATTTTGCCAGAGTCGCTCAGGCTTTTTTGTCCAAACTGCTGGCTTGTTTGGCCAAATCACTGATGGCGCTCCAACGCTGTTCACGCAGCAGTGAGGCAGGGGTCAACCAGGAGCCGCCAACGCAGACGACGTTCGGTAGATTCAGATAAGCAGTGGCGGTTTCAACGCTGATACCACCGGTCGGGCAGAACTTTACCTGTTTGAACGGACTGGCAAAACTTTTCACCGCGTCAGCACCGCCGGATGATGCCGCCGGAAAAAATTTCAGAAACTCAAAACCGGCCTCCAACGCGCGCTGGATTTCACTGGCGGTAACCGCGCCTGGCAGAAGAGGAATTGGTGCGTTGATATTTTGTTTTTCCAGCGAAGCACAAAGACCGGGACTGACGGCGAAATGGGCGCCGGCGTCAGCGGCCTGCTGCCATTGCGTTGCGTTCAATACCGTGCCGGCGCCGATGATGATGCCGGTATCCGCTTTGGCCAGCGCACGAATGGCATCGAGCGCGGCATCGGTACGCAAGGTAATTTCAATACTGTGCACACCGCCTTGCAACAGCGCTTCGGCCAACGGCAATGCATGTTCGACATTCTCAATAACGACGACCGGCACAATGGGCGCTGCTTTGTTCAGCATTTCTGCAATTGACATGTTGATTCCTTTGAAATGTCCCATTGCAAAAGCAATGGATAAATTCCTCACTTCGCAAATGTCATTCCCGCGTAGGCGGGAATCCAGTCATTCTTCAGCACTCTGGATGCCCGCCTACGCGGGCATGACACAGGCTCATAAGTTATCAAAACCAATTTAAATCAGGGGCGAAGCACCAAGCTCGGCAGCGCTGGCCGTTTCCCGGAAGCGGGCAAATAGTTCGCGACCAAATCCGCGCACGGCTTCGGCTCTGAATTCGGCATTTCTTCGGTTGTTCCAATCATTTTCTTCCACTTCGGCATACAGGCGATTTTGCACGGCATCAAGCACCAGCATATCGCCATCACGCACTTTCGCCAGCGGGCCGCCACTCAGTGCTTCCGGGCTGACATGAATCGCAGCTGGCACCTTCCCGGAAGCACCTGACATGCGGCCATCGGTAACCAGCGCCACCTTGTAACCTTTATCCTGAAGTACGCCGAGCATCGGCGTGAGTTTATGCAATTCCGGCATGCCATTGGCTTGCGGCCCTTGGAAACGCACGACAACAATGACATCGCGATTGAGCCTTCCTTCCTTGAACGCCTGCGCGACCGATTCCTGATCTTCAAATACGGCTGCTGGTGCTTTGATCAAGTGATGCGTTGCTGGCACCGCCGAGGTTTTGATCACGGCGCGACCAAGATTGCCGACCAGTAATTTCAGACCACCGTCTTTCGAGAACGGATTGGCAACACCACGGACAATGTTTTCATCGGCGGAGTGCGTCGGCGCGTCACGCCAAACCAGTTTGCCATCGTCCAAAAATGGCTCTTTGGTGTAGTGACGAAGCGACTCTCCCATGACCGTTTGCACGTCTTCATGCAACAAACCGGCGTCGAGCAATTCGCGAATAACCAAAGCCAAACCACCGGCCGCATGGAAGTGATTGACGTCGGCCTGACCGTTTGGATAAACGCGGGCCAGCAGCGGAACGCAGTCGGATAAATCAGAGAAGTCATCCCAGTTGATTACGATGCCGGCGGCACGCGCCATTGCCACCAGATGTAGCGTGTGATTGGTCGAGCCGCCAGTGGCCAGCAAGCCGACAATCGCGTTCACGAAACTGCGCTCGTCGAGCATTTTGCCGATCGGAATCGGGGTGTTGCCAAGTGCCGTAATTTCGCAGATGCGTCGACCGGCGGCACGGGTCAGGGCATCGCGTAGCGGCGTGCCGGGATTGATAAACGCGGCGCCCGGCATATGCAGCCCCATGATTTCCATCAGCATCTGGTTGCTGTTGGCTGTACCGTAAAACGTGCAGGTGCCGGCGCTGTGGTAGGCCGCCGCTTCCGATTCCAACAATTCATCGCGACCGACTTTACCTTCGGCAAACAACTGCCGCACCTTGGCTTTCTCGCTGTTGGAAATGCCGGAGGTCATTGGCCCGCCCGGCACCAGAATGCCGGGCAGATGACCAAAATGCAGCGCGCCCATGACCAGGCCGGGAACGATCTTGTCGCAAATGCCGAGCAGCAACATGCCGTCGAACATCGCATGGCTGAGCGCCACCGCCGTTGACATGGCAATGACATCGCGCGAAAAAAGCGATAGCTCCATGCCCGGCGTACCTTGCGTGACGCCATCACACATCGCTGGCACGCCGCCGGCAAATTGAGCAATGCCGCCGGCTTTGGCGACGGCTTCTTTCAGAATCGGTGGGTAATGTTGCAGCGGCTGATGCGCCGACAACATGTCGTTGTACGAAGAAACGATGCCGATATCAGGCACCGAGCGCGTATCGCGCAACAGAATCTTTTCTTCCGGCACGTTGCCGGCAAAACCGTGCGCCAGGTTGGCGCAGGCATGGCGAGCCCGGGTTGGCTGCCGGCTGATCGATTGCTCAACATGATTCAGATAAGCGGTCCGTTGCTCCCGTGAGCGCTTGCGAACGCGATCGGTCACTTCCTGCAGGCGGGGGTGCACATTGCTCATGTCTGCTCTCCATTTTGGGGCAACGCTTGGTTTTTCGGGTTTGTGTAATTTGCACTGTCACGGTGCATCATTTCTGTGCATTGACGTTTATCGTTATAAATCATTTATTTACCTGCAATTTACTGACCTTGTGACGACCGTGACGAGAATTTATTGCGTATGGTTACTTGCGATATCCGGAAGATTGCGGCAAATTCGCCTGATATGCAAATACTAAAAATGCACTTTGATGGTGCGAATCGCTAAGGTGGCTTGATGAACAGTCGCGATATTCCAGTTTTCGACATGGTGATTTTTGGCGGCACCGGCGACCTCGCCATGCGCAAGCTGATTCCAGCCATGTTCCAGCGTGAACGGGCCGGCGTGCTGCCCGATGATGGCCGCATCATTGCCTCGGCCCGCAACCCGATGAGCCGCGAGCAATACATTGCGATGGTTGAAGCGCAGGCAGCCAGCTACATCCCGGATGCACAGCGACAGGAACCGGCCTGGCAGCGTTTTCTGCAGCGTTTGCACTACGTCGCCATCGATGCCACAAAATCTGAAGGTTATGCCACTCTGCAGGAAACCATTGGCAAGGCCAACGGCAAGATCCGGGTGTTTTACCTGGCCACCTCGCCAAAATTTTTCGGCGCCATTTGCAAGCATTTGCATGGCGCTGGCCTTGTCAATGAACGCAGCCATGTTGTGCTGGAAAAACCGCTAGGCCACGACCTTGACAGCTCGCGCGCGATCAACGCTGAAGTCGCGCAATATTTTTCCGAAGATCAGATTTACCGGATCGACCACTACCTCGGCAAAGAAACCGTACAGAACTTACTTGTGCTGCGTTTCGGTAATACCTTGTTCGAGTCGCTGTGGAATCAGAAATACATCGACCATATTCAAATCACCGTTGCTGAAAGCATCGGCGTTGAAGGCCGTGCCGGCTTTTACGATCACACCGGTGCGCTGCGCGACATGGTGCAGAACCACTTGATGCAATTGCTTTGTTTCGTCGCGATGGAACCACCAGCCAGTCTCGATGCCAATGCCGTGCGGGATGAAAAACTGAAAGTGCTGCGCTCGCTGAAGCCATTGACGATGGACGATGTCAAAAACAACATCATTCGTGGCCAATACACGGCCGGTGCCATCAATGGCAAAACCGCCAACAGCTACCGGAAAGAAGAGGGCATCGAACCGGAAAGCCAGACCGAAACGTTCGTGGCGCTGAAAATGGAAATCGAAAATTGGCGCTGGGGCAATGTGCCGTTTTATCTGCGCACCGGCAAACGCATGGCGCAGCGCGTCTCGGAAATTGTCGTGCAATTCAAATCGGTGCCGCATTCGATTTTTGACAATCGCAGCACTGGTCTCGAACCGAACAAACTGGTAATCAAGATTCAGCCGGAAGAAGACATCACGCTGATGCTTTGTGGCAAAAAGCCCGGCACCGGCACCAATGTCCGGCCGGTCGAGCTGAGCCTGACGGCCAGCAGTGAAGAACACATTCCCGACGCTTACGAGCGCTTGCTGATCGACGCCATTGTCGGTCGCCAGACGCTGTTCATGCGTCGCGATGAACTGGATGCCGCCTGGCAATGGGTCATGCCGATACTGGAAGGATGGAACAACGGAGTGGGACGCGTTGAGCCCTATGTCGCCGGTTCCTGGGGGCCTTCCGGTTCGGCATTTTTATTGGCGCGCGATAACCGCCATTGGTACGAGGATTTGTCATGAAACTGACTGAACAGTCCTTTGCCGACAGCGCGGTCATGTACGCGACGGCTGCCGATACGGTAGCCAAGAATCTGCAGGAAGCAGTGCGCGAGCGTGGCAAGGCGGTGTTTGCCGTTTCTGGCGGCAAAACACCGGCGCCACTTTTTCAGTTGCTCTCGCAGATGTCGTTGCCTTGGCATTTGATTACCGTCATTCTCGTTGATGAACGTTTCGTGCCGGATGATCACGCCGACAGTAATGCCGCGCTGGTCAAACAGAATTTGCTACAGCATGAAGCCAAAGGCGCGACCTTTCTGCCGATGTTTTTAGCAGGTATGGATGCCGAACAATGCGCACGACACTTCGACGATCAATTGCGTGAGCTCGGCGGCATTGTCGATGTCGCGGTACTCGGTATGGGCGATGACGGTCATACTGCCTCCTGGTTTCCGGATTGCGCGCAGATTCACGCATTGATTGATCCGCTGAATCCGCGTTTTTGCGCGGTCAGTGAGCCGACGAAAGCTCCACACAAACGTTTGACGCTGACCCTGCCGGCACTGCTGAAAAGCCGGCTGCTGGCGTTGCTGATTACCGGTGAAAACAAGAAAACGGTTTACCGTGAGGCTCGCCAATTTGCCGAGCCGATAGAGGCCTTACCGATACGGGCGTTGCTGCACCAGCATCGCGTTCCTGTCCACATTTTCCGCGCCTGAGCTCCTATGATTATTGCTGATCATCATTTGAATCTGCTGGCCGATATTGGCGGTACCAATGCCCGTTTCGCGCTGTACACCTCCGATAAAGGTATTCACGACGAACAAACGCTGTCGTGCAAGGAATACCCCACACTGGAGTTGGCGATAGAGGATTATTGCCGGCGCAAAAATGCCGAACCCTTGCGTGCCTGCATCGCCATCGCCACACCGGTCGTCAATGATTTTATCCAGATGACCAATCATCACTGGGGGTTCTCGGTCAACGCCTTGCAACACCATTTTGCCTGGCAAAAGTTGGTGGTGTTGAACGACTTTGAAGCGTTGGCGATGAGCTTGCCTCACTTGAGCGAAAAGGAACTGATCACGATAGGCCCAACACTGAGAGCAGAGCCCGGCGTCAAAGCCGTGATTGGCCCCGGCACCGGCCTTGGTGTCGCCAGTTTGATGCGCTCCAGTTCGCGCTGGCATGCGCTGGCTGGCGAAGGCGGGCATGTCAGTTATGCCGTGCAAAATGATCGCGAATTCGCGCTGTTGAAAGTGTTGCAAACGCGATTCAACGGCTATGTCAGCGCCGAACGTGTCGCCTCGGGTCCGGGTCTTGTCAATATTTATGAAGGGCTGGCGAAAGTCGATGGCGTCACCGTGTCGCCATTGACGCCAGCTGAGATCACCGAGCGTGCGCATAATGGCGATCGCCGCTGTTTGGAAGTGATGGAAATTTTCTTGCGCGCGCTGGCGTCAACCGCTGGCAATGTTGCACTGACCGTTGGTGCTCGTGGCGGCGTCTACATCGGCGGCGGCATCGTACCGCGCCTTGGCAGCTTGTTCGATGCTGAGGCGTTCCGCCGCAATTTCGAAAACAAGGGCCGTTTTTCCTCCTATCTGAAATCCATTCCGGTCTGGATGATTGATTCGCCGCATCCCGCTTTTGTCGGCGCCGTGCATGCGCTGCAACTTGGCTGAGAAGCCGGTGAACAGAGCGCAAGCAATTGGCAGGACTGGAACCGCCCCTATATGATGCCAGGCATCGTCGCCGTTTATTGAAAACGGCGTTTCTTTTGCCACCAGAAGCAAGGCCTTGATGGAATCTGCAATCGAAGTCGGTAGACCTTTTCCGCTCGGCGCCAGCTGGGAAGGCTCCGGCGTCAATTTCGCGCTGTATTCTGCTCATGCCGAAGCGGTCGAATTATGTTTGTTTGAAACCCATGGCATGCGCGAAACCGCACGCATTCCGATGATTCATCGCACCGGCGATATCTGGCATTGCTTTTTGCCCTCCGCCCGACCCGGCACTATCTATGGTTTTCGCGTGCACGGACCTTACGTGCCGAAAGACGGCCACCGTTTCAATGCCAACAAACTATTGATTGATCCGTATGCGAAATCGCTGATTGGTGATTTGCGCTGGGATGAAGCCTTGTTCGGTTATCGGCAGGGACCAAAACAAGAATGGCGTGCCGATGGCCGTGACAGCCAACAGTTCGTGCCGAAATGCGTGGTCATCGATCCAACGTTCAACTGGGATGGCGACAGGCAGTTAAACGTGCCGATGGCCGATACCATTCTGTATGAATTGCACGTCAAAGGTTTTACCCAGTTGCATAGCGGTGTGCCGCCGGAATGGCGCGGCAAATACCTGGGGCTGACGGTTCCAGCCGTTATCGATTATCTGAAAAGTCTTGGTGTCACGACCATTGCCTTACTGCCATGTCAGAGTTTTGTTTCTGAGCAGAAATTGGTCGTCAACGGGCTGCACAATTACTGGGGTCATAATCCGGTGGCGTTGTTTGCACCGGACCGTCGTTATGCGGTCAAGGATCCGACCGTTGAATTCAAAACGATGGTCAAGAAACTGCATGCGGCCGGCATTGAAGTGGTCATGAGCATCGGTTTCAATCACACCGCCGAAGTCGATGAAACTGGACCTACTTTAAGTTTTCGCGGTATCGACAACAAAACCTATTATCTGCTCGATCAACAGGATTTTCGTCAGTACCGCGATTATTCCGGTTGCGGCAATACACTGAACGCTGAACACCCGCAGGTATTGAAGCTGATGATGGATTGTCTGCGCTATTGGGCCAGCGAAATGCACATCGACGGTTTTCGTTTTGATTTGGCCAGCAGTCTCGCACGGCGCGATGATGATTTTGATCCCGGTGGTTCGTTCTTCAATGTCATCCATCAAGACCCGTTGCTATCGCATTTGAAACTGATGGCGGAACCCTGGGATAAACAACCCGACTCGTATCATCTTGGCCGCTTTCCAGCCGGGTGGTCGGAATGGAACGATCAGTTTCGTGATGGCGTGCGCCAATTCTGGCGCGGGCAGGGCGGATTGCGACAAACCTTTGCAACTAGACTGCTTGGCTCGCCGGATTTGTTTCATCATCAGCGCCGTGAGCCATCAGCCAGCATCAATGTGGTGACCTATCACGATGGATTTACCCTGCATGATTTGGTCACTTACAACCAGAAACATAACGAAGCGAATCTCGATGACAATCGTGATGGCGCTGAAGAGAACTACAGTTGGAATTGTGGCACCGAGGGCGAAACCGACGATGCCGCAATCAACCAATTACGCGATCGCCAGAAGCGCAATTTCCTGACCACGTTGATGCTCGCACAAGGTGTGCCGCTGTTGCTCAGCGGCGATGAATACGGCCGCACTCAGGCCGGCAACAACAATGCGTTTTGTCAGGACAATGAGCTTTCCTGGATGAGCTGGAATTTCAGCGCTCGCGAGCGCGAATTGCAAGCCTTTGTCAAACGCCTGATTGCGCTGCGTAAATCGCAACCGGCATTGCGTCGCCGTCAGTTTGAAGTGCTGAACGCTGAACAGAATTCACAAGCGATCACCTGGTTCGAAGCCAGCGGCGATCATCTTGATGAACCGGCTTGGCAACAGTGGTCGGCACGCGCGCTGGCGATGTTGATCAATGGTCGGAAAACCGGTTTGGTCAGTGCCAACGGTGAGCCCGTACTCGGAGATCATTTACTGGTGTTGTTCAATGCCCGCAACGATGCACAGCAATTCACCGTGCCATCACCACCGGATGGTGCGCTCTGGCAATTGGTGCTTGATACCAGTGAGCCGCTGGGTTCGTCGACACCGGTTTATTTCAACGGCAAAGATACGTTCCGTCTGGAGCAGCGATCGATCGCGATTCTGATTGAGTATGTCGTCGAGGCCAGCACGCCGCGCTGACGCGGCGTGCCGGAAGCGAATGGTTAATGGTGATGCTTGTGCGGCCGATGACGATGTATCAATACATGCAATAAGGCACCAGCAAAGAACGCCTGCAGGATATGCGTGGAATGTTCATTTAACGTTGCCATCCACAGTGTCGTAAGTTCATAACCGATAACAATCGTTACGCACATGGCAACAATGGTCATTGTCGCGATACGAGAGCCCAATGCGTGCTGCACCAGCCACCAGATGGCCAAGCCCAATGGCAGTTGATGAATGACCACGGCCACTTCCACCCACACACTTTCGGCACTGGCCAGCGTGGCGCCATCCATCAATGAATGCGCGATCAGCGCAATGGAGCCGAGCACCGCGGTGATCGAGTGCGCCGGCATCGCCAGACGGGAAAAGGCTTGTTCAATCAGGCTCGGAAGCGCCATGCCAGCGATACCAATCAATGGTCCCATCCAGCCGATATGCCGATAACTTTCAACGATCACTTCGATCAGGATAATCAGCACAACAATGCTGATCAGCAGACGATCAAATACGTCATGCAGGCGGCGATGCTGGTGCAGGCGCTTATACAGCCACGGTGCGATGGCCAAGGACAACAGGCTGAGAAGCAGGGCGATCATGCGCTGGCACTAACGTAGTCGGAAGGGCCGCTATTCTAACCGCTTGTCGGATAATCTCCTACCGGCATGGTCAAGATCATGGCATTAAAAAACCGGACACGAGGTCCGGCTTTCTGCTGAGCGATCAGCGCTTGGCCGTCCAATGATCCAGCCATTTCAGCACATGCTGATGCCAATCACGGTTGTTCTGCGGTTTCAGCAACCAGTGGTTTTCATCCGGATAGACCAACAGCTGGCTCGGAATACCCTGGCGTTGCAGTGCGGTGAACGCGGCCAAGCCTTGCGAATACGGTACCCGGTAATCTTTCAAACCATGGGTGACCAGCATCGGAGTGCGCCAATCTTTGACGTGATTCATCGGATTGTGTTTTTCGTACTCGGCTGGCGCATTGAATTGCGGGCCACGATTCTCCCATTCGACAAACCACAATTCCTCAGTGGTGTAATACATCGAACGGGTATCGAAAATACCGGCGTGATTGACGATGCAACGGAAGCCGTCGGCCCACTGGCTGGCGATCCAGTTCATCATGTAACCACCGTAGGAAGCGCCTAGCGCACAAGCACGGTTTTCATCGACAAACGGATATTTTTCCGCGGCAAACGCCAAACCTTTTTTCAGATCTTCCAGCGGCTTGCCGCCCCAGTCGCCACTGATGGAGTCGGTGAAGGCTTGGCCATAACCGGTCGAGCCATGGAAGTCGATCATGATCGCGACATAACCGGCACCGGCGTAAACCTGCGGATTCCAGCGGTAATGGAAGTGATCGCCAAAGCTGCCCTGTGGGCCGCCATGGACCAGAAACGCCACCGGATATTCCTTGCCCTGCTCGAAGTTCGCTGGTTTAACGATGTAACCGTAGACGGTTTCGTTGTTCCAACCTTTGAAGCTGAATTGCTCGTAATCGCCCATCTTGATGTCATCAAGCAGCGGCTGATTGAAGCGCGTCAATTGTTGGGCTTTCCCGCCGCTTTGCTTGACGCGAAATAACTCAACCGGCGATTTCAGCGTGTCATAACTGTAAATGATTTCATTGTTGGCCAGTGCATAACCGCCGACATAACCCTTGTCGACCAGGCGTGTCCATTTCTTGTTGCTGACATTGACGGCAAACAACGAATGTTGGCCGGAATCATTGGCGGTGGCGAACAGCGTTTTGCTGTCGGCGCTCCAATGCAACGAGCCGAAAGAGCGATCAATGGTGCTGCTGACATCAACCGTGTCGCCGGATTTCAAATCGCGAACCATTACGCGCAGTTTGTCGGCTTCAAAACCGGCACGCTCCATCGACAGCCAGGCCAGTTTCTTGCCATCCGGCGAAACGGTTGGCGTGATATCGGTGCCAGGCATATCCGGTGTCAGGTTCTGCAATTCACCGGAGCTGAGCGAAAAGCGATAGATATCGTGATTGGTTGACCACGGTTCACTGACGCCTTTGATGCGGGCATTGAAATAAATGGCGTCGCCTTTGGGTGCGAAGCGGTATTCATCGCTGCCGCCGAATGGTTTTGATGGCACATCAGCATCCAGCGTTGAAATGGCCTGCACCGTGTTTGTCGTGTGGCCGTTATCCATCTTGTCCAGATACAAACGGGAAATATGGCCGTCTTTCCAGGTGTCCCAATGACGGACAAACAATTTGCTGTACAGCTTGCCGCTGACTTTGCTTTCGCCTTGTTTTTTCTCACGCTCGGCGGTGCATTGCAGCGTGTCGCAATCGGCAAACACTTCAAAACTCAGCAGCACCTGTGTGCCGAGCGGTGAAAGCTGGTAACTGGTGATCGAGATCGGGTAATCGGAAACCTGGGTCGCTTCGCCGCCATCGATGGCGATGCGCCACAATTGGTTGCTGCCGCTGCGCGAACTCAGAAAGTACAAATGCTTGCCGTCAGCTGACCACTGCGGGCTGCTTTCCGATGCATCATGTGTCGTCAGTCGGCGTGCTGCGGTTTTGCCGGCCGTGTCCTGCAACCATAAGTCGGTCAGGCTTTTGTTGGCGGCCATATCGGTTTTGCTGACCGTGAACGCCACCAAACGACCATCGGGCGAGGCCGACGGCGCGCCAAGGCGCTGCATTGACCACATGTGATCAACGGTGAACGGTTCGGCGGCAAAGGCGCCGGTGCAGAGCAGGGTGGCAGCGAGACGTAAGCTCAAGTTCTTGTTCATCGAGGGGCCCTGGTTTTGGGAAAGCGCTGATGCTACCGCGTTGCGCTTTGCCGGCTCAAGTCTTGTTCGGTGCTGAAATCGCGTACAATAGCCGGCAATATTTCCGGAATTCAGCTGCCATGGCCTCGTTGTTTGTCGATCATCTGACCGTAATTGATTGTTCCGCGCTGTCGGCGGAGCGCGGCCTGATCGGCGCCAGTTATATCGTCGATATCGAATTGCAAGGCCCGCTCGACCGCCAGGGCATGGTGCTGGATTTCTCCAAGGTCAAAAAGCAGATCAAGCGCCTGATTGATGATAGCGTCGACCATCGCTTGCTGGTGCCGACCAAGTACACTGGCCTGCAAATCGCTTATCAGGGCGAACAGGTTGCGCTGCAATTTCGCGATCAGCGTGATTTCCTTTGGCAGCATAGTTCGCCTGCCGTAGCGCTGGCACAAATTCCACTGACCGATATCTCCGCCGAATTGCTGAGCCCCTGGCTGCAGCAACATATCCAGGAACAACTGCCACGTGGCATGCAATTGACACTGCGCTTGCGCGAAGAACAAATCGACGGTGCATCGTATTGCTACAGTCATGGCTTGCAAAAACACGACGGCGCCTGCCAGCGCATCGCCCATGGTCATCGCTCGCGCATTGAAATTTTTATCGACGGCGAACGCTCGACCGCTTGGGAGCAAACCTGGGCCAAGCGCTTTGACGACATTTATATCGTCACCCGCAGTCATATTCATGGCGAAGCGACCGATGGCGAAACACCGATGCTGCTGCTACGTTATCGTGCCCAGGAAGGCGATTATTTTCTTAACCTGCCGAAAGCGCGTTGTCACACGATCGACTCCGAATCGACCGTTGAACATATCGCCGCCCATATTGCTGAGGTCACGCAACGTGAAACCGGTGCAGACAACGTTCGGGTAAGAGCATTCGAAGGGGTGCTGAAAGGCGCCATCGCGGAAAAATGCGCTGGCTGAACGCGGTTGTCACCGCACTATTGTTGGCACTGATTCAGCTTTACCGCTGGATCTTGAGTCCGTTCATTGGCGGCCAATGTCGCTTTTATCCGACCTGCAGTGTTTATGCCCGCGAAGCAATCAAACTGCACGGACCATGGCGTGGTTCGGTAATGGCAATCAAGCGCTTGGGCCGTTGCCATCCGATGCATCCCGGCGGCAATGATCCGGTGCCGCCAAAAGAATAGCGATGCATTATTGTCATCGCTATTTCATTTTTCTTTCAGAAGTTAAAGCGTTTTCTCGAAGGCATACGCATGCGCAATGATCTTTTCGAGGTCATCGTACTGCGGTGTCCAGTTCAGTAGTTCACGTAAACGACTTGAGTCGGCGGCAATGGCGGCGAGGTCGCCGGCGCGGCGTGGGCCGTAATGTATGTTCAGCGGTTTGCCGACGACTTTCTCGGCAGTTTTCAATACTTCCAATACGCTGAAGCCGTGGCCGTATCCGCAGTTCAGTGTCGTCGATTTCCCGCCATTGCGCAGGTAGTCGAGCGCGGCCAAGTGCGCAGCGGCTAAATCTTCGACGTGAATGTAATCACGCACACCGGTGCCGTCTGGTGTCGCGTAATCTGTGCCAAAAACGGATACTTTCTCGCGTTTGCCGCAGAGCGCTTCGACGGCCACTTTGATTAAGTGCGTCGCGTTCGGTGTTGCCTGACCGATGCGTGCTTGCGGATCGGCACCGGCAACGTTGAAGTAGCGCAGAATGACATGGCTCATCGCGCCGGTGGCGGAATAATCGCGCAGCAGATGTTCGCTCATCAGCTTCGACATACCGTACGGTGATTCCGGGCGGGTGGGGGATTGCTCGGTGACCATCAGTGTGTCAGGGGTGCCGTAAACGGCAGCGGTCGAGGAAAAAATCATGTGCTTGACGCCAACTTGCTGGCAGCATTCAAGCAGGTTCAAGACGTTGACGGTGTTGTTGCGATAATACTGCAGCGGCTTTTCGACTGACTCAGGGACAACGGTGTTCGCCGCGAAATGCATAATTGCGTCGATATTCTTTTCGCGCAGGATTTTCGTGACCAATTCCTTGTCACCGGTATCGCCGACAATCAGCTCGCCAAACAACACGGCTTTGCTATGACCGGTGCTCAAGTTATCCAGCACAACAATGTTGTCGCCGCGCTCGCCGAGTTGACGCACAACATGGCTGCCGATATAGCCGGCGCCGCCGGTTACCAGAACGGTTTTGTTCGACATGAATCTCTCTTCCTGAAGCGATAAAAAACGGGGCCACACTAGCCCCGTTATGATTTGCCAAAAAGTGATGCTTCGAGTCTGCCGCCTTTACCGTGTCATTCCCGCGGAGGCGGGAATCCATCATTGACTCGGAGCACTGGATACCCGCCTGCGCGGGTATGACAAGCAAAAAAGACTTGAGGGCACAATAATCGGCAAAAAATGATTACTTGCGTTTATCGATCGACTGATATTCGCGGTGTTTTTCACCGGTGTAAAGCTGACGCGGACGGCCGATTTTCTGGCTCGGTTCGGCAATCATTTCCATCCACTGGGCAACCCAGCCGGTGGTGCGGGCCATCGCGAACATCACGGTGAACATGCTGACCGGAATGCCCATGGCTTTCATGATGATGCCGGAGTAGAAGTCGACGTTCGGGTACAGCTTCTTCTCGACGAAGTAATCATCCTGCAGCGCAATGCGTTCCAGCTCCATGGCCACTTTCATCAGTTCGCTGTTTTCGGCACCGAGGTGGCCGAGCACTTCGTGCGCGGTTTCACGCATGATTTTTGCGCGCGGATCGAAGTTTTTGTACACGCGGTGACCAAAGCCCATCAGGCGGAACGGATCGTTCTTGTCCTTGGCGCGGCGGATGTATTCCGGAATGCGATCGACGCTGCCGATTTCTTCCAGCATCGTCAAACAGGCTTCGTTGGCGCCGCCGTGTGCCGGGCCCCACAATGAAGCAATACCGGCAGCGATACAGGCGAACGGGTTGGCACCGGAAGAGCCGGCCAAACGCACAGTCGAAGTCGAGGCATTCTGCTCGTGATCGGCGTGCAGAATCAGAATGCGATCAATCGCGCGCACCAGAATCGGGTCTGGCTGGTATTCGGCGCACGGTACGCCAAACATCATGTGCAGGAAGTTAGCCGAATACGAGTATTCGTTGCGCGGATACATGAACGGCTGACCGATGCTGTACTTGTACGACATCGCTGCCAGTGTCGGCACCTTCGCGATCAAGCGAATCGCGCTGATTTCACGGTGTTTCGGATTATTGATGTCCAACGAGTCGTGATAGAACGAGGACAACGCACCGACCACGGCAACCATGATCGCCATCGGGTGAGCGTCACGACGGAAGCCGGAGAAAAACCGGTTCATCTGGTCGTGCACCATCGTGTGATGGGTGATGTGATAGGTCCAGTTGTCGAGTTCGGCTTTGCTCGGCAATTCGCCTTTGATCAACAGGTAGGCCACTTCCAGAAACGACGAGTTTTCGGCCAGTTGTTCAATCGGATAACCGCGGTATTGCAGCACACCGGCGTCGCCGTCGATGTAAGTGATTTTCGATTCGCAAGCAGCAGTGGCCAAAAAGCCCGGGTCATAAGTGAAATGTTTGTGTTTGCCCAGTTCGCGAATGTCGATGACATCCTGGCCCTGGCTTGGCGAATAAATCGGCAAGGAGAGTGGTTCGGCTTGGCCGGGAAGGTGCAGTTTGGCGACCTTGTCTGCCATGTTTAACTCCTTCTGGTTCATAAGAGCAGGGTGGACAGATCTGGATGATCCTTTTATCCCCTGGTACGTATCGAGCTGAGTATGGCTCAGTTTTGCGGGTGCAGACTATAGACGATCAAGCGCCAATAGCCAAAAGGCAATTTGTACGCTTGATTTGATCAACGTCGTATTCGACCAAGGTTGAATTGACTCGATTTACGGTAACTTGGTTAAGAATCCCATTTGTCTTCAAAGGGATGCGCGCCTATAATTCGCCCGCCCATTGGCGCCATAACAAACGCTGATATGCAATTTCGGCCTGTTCTTGGGCTGTCCAACCTACAAAAGACGAGAAACTGTGAATACGCAACGTCCAGTCAATCTTGATCTGACGACCATCAAAATGCCTGTGATGGCGATATCGTCGATCTTGCACCGTATCTCCGGTGTCGTGTTGTTCCTGGGTCTGCCGGTCCTGCTTTATATGTTGCAGGAGACACTGGCGTCCGAAGCCCGTTTTGAAACCCTCAAGCAATGCTTGACGGCGCCGTGGGCCAAGTTCGGATTGTGGGCCATTCTGACCGCGCTTTGTTACCACCTGATTGCAGGCGTACGCCACCTGGTCATGGACCTTGGCCATGCTGAATCGCTGAGCGCCGGCCGTCAGACTTCCATCGCGGTCATCGCTTTGAGCCTGTTGGCCGCTATCGGCGTGGGGGTGGTCGTATGGTAAGACAAGCCACCACCTTTGGTCGCAGCGGTTTGCACGACTGGGTTGTTCAGCGTCTGTCCGCCGTTGTGTTGCTGGCCTACGCGCTTTACGTCGGCGGTTACCTGCTCGGCGTCGCCCTCGGCAGTGGTGAAATGACCCACGGCCTGTGGCTGAACCTGTTCACATCACCAATCATGAAAATCGCCACGATGATCGCCGTGTTTGCGGTGGTCGCGCACGCCTGGATTGGTATCTGGACCGTATTAACCGACTACGTCAAGCCGGTGGGAGTGCGTTTCGTCGCACAAAGTTTGTTGATCGTGACCTGCTTGGGGCTATTGCTCTGGGGTCTCGTCATTTTGTGGGGTGTGTAAATGGCACGAGCCACCCATACTTTTGACGCGGTAATCGTTGGCGCCGGTGGCGCTGGCATGCGCGCGGCGCTGCAATTGGCCCAGGCCGGCCTGAAAACCGCGTTGATTTCTAAAGTTTTTCCAACCCGTTCGCATACCGTATCGGCCCAGGGCGGCATCACCGTCGCACTCGGCAATACCCATGAAGACGATTGGCGCTGGCACATGTACGACACCGTCAAAGGGTCGGACTATATCGGCGATCAGGACTCTATCGAATACATGTGCTCAGTCGGCCCCGAGGCTATCTATGAGCTCGAGCACATGGGCCTGCCGTTCTCGCGCAATAAAGAAGGTCGCATTTATCAGCGCCCATTCGGTGGCCAGTCGAAGAATTTCGGCGGCGAGCAAGCCGCCCGTACCGCGGCAGCGGCCGACCGCACCGGTCACGCGCTGCTGCACACGCTGTATCAGCAGAACGTCAAAGCCCAAACCAAATTCTTCAATGAATGGTATGCGCTGGATCTGGTCATGAATGACAAAGGTCAGTGCTGCGGCGTTACGGCGATGGACATCGAGTCCGGTGAAATCGAAGTGTTCCGCTCACGTGCGGTCATTTTCGCCACCGGCGGTGCCGGCCGTATTTATGCCTCCACTACCAACGCGCACATCAACACCGGTGACGGTGTCGGCATGGCGCTGCGTGCCGGCCTGCAAGTGCAGGACATGGAATTCTGGCAATTCCACCCAACCGGCATTCACGGTGCCGGCGTGCTGGTCACCGAAGGTTGCCGCGGTGAAGGCGGTTACCTCATTAACAGCAAAGGCGAGCGCTTCATGGAGCGCTACGCACCGAACGCCAAAGACTTGGCCTCGCGTGACGTCGTTGCCCGCTCGATGATCAAGGAAATTCTTGCCGGCAACGGCGTTGGTCCGGAAAAAGACCACGTGTTGCTGAAGCTTGATCACCTGGGTCAGAAAACCCTGCATGACAAACTGCCAGGTATCTGCGAATTGGCCGAAACTTTCGCCCACGTCGATCCGGTGAAAGCGCCGATTCCGGTTGTGCCCACCTGCCACTACATGATGGGCGGCGTGCCGACCAACGTGCATGGCCAGGCCCTGGTTTTCCGTGATGGTAAAGATCACGTTGTCGAAGGCTTGTATGCCGTTGGGGAAATCGCTTGCGTGTCGGTGCATGGCGCTAACCGCTTGGGCGGCAACTCGTTGCTGGATTTGGTGGTGTTTGGTCGTGCGGCTGGTTTGCACGTCACCGAAGCCCTGACCAAAGATGAGCTGCAGCTGAATCATTGCTCCGACTCCGATGTCGAAGCGTCGTTTGCCCGCTACAACCGCTGGGAAAACAACAAGGAAGGCGAAAATCCTTCGCAGATCCGCAAAGAAATGCAGAACTGCATGCAGAATTATTTCGGCGTGTTCCGCACCGGCGAAGCGATGGCCAAAGGCTTCGAAGAGCTGAAGAAATTGCGTGAGCGTTTGAAAAATGCGTCGCTGTCCGACAAGAGCAAAGCCTTCAACACTCAGCGTGTCGAATGCCTGGAGCTCGACAACCTGATGGAAACCGCGTTTGCCACCGCCACCGCTGCGAATTTCCGTACCGAGAGCCGTGGTGCCCACGCTCGCGAAGATTACGAAGATCGCGATGATGCGAACTGGCTGTGCCACTCGATCTACGACTCAAAAACCGAAGCGATGAGTAAGCGTGCCGTTAACATGACGCCGAAAACCGTTGAAGGTTTCGAGCCGAAAAAGCGTACGTATTAAGAGGGTTAACTGACCATGCGTTTTCAGGTTTATCGTTACAACCCGGAAGTCGATACGGCGCCGTACATGAAAGAGTACGAGCTCGACATTCCAGAAGGTAAAGACATGATGGTGCTGGATGCCTTAATCCAGCTGAAAGACAAAGACCCGACCTTATCATTCCGCCGTTCCTGCCGCGAAGGCGTGTGCGGATCGGATGGCATGAACATGAACGGCAAAAACGGTTTGGCCTGCGTCACGCCGGTTAAATCGCTGAAAGAGCCGGTCGTCATTCGTCCGTTGCCGGGCCTGCCGGTGGTGCGCGACCTGGCCGTCGACATGAGCACGTTCTACCGCCAGTACGAAAAAATCAAACCGTACCTGCAGAACAAATCGCCGGCCCCGGCCCGCGAACGTCTGCAGAGCCCGGAAGATCGCGAGAAAATGGAAGGCCTGTGGGAATGCATTCTGTGCGCCTGCTGCTCCAGTTCCTGCCCGTCGTTCTGGTGGAATCCGGACAAATTCGTCGGTCCAGCCGGTCTGCTGCAAGCCTATCGTTTCCTGGCCGACAGCCGGGATGATGCCACGAACGAACGTCTGGCCGATTTGGACGATGCCTACAGCGTATTCCGTTGCCGCGGCATCATGAACTGCGTCAGCGTCTGTCCGAAGGGTTTGAATCCAACCCGTGCCATCGGCAAAATCCGCAGCATGCTGTTGCAGCGTGGTGTGTAAGGAATCTGCACTGATGCACACAGATGAACCCGGCCAACGGCGCATTCATCATCTATAATTCGACCGCACACGTCCGAGACCCGGGCGTGTGCGGTTTTTTATTGGACGAATGTGCGGAATGCATGGCCGTCCGCAGCGGCAACGCTGCAAGGATTTACGCGTAACGACCACCATCGTTGTGCGTGACCGGCAAACAAAATGTTCGTCGGCTAACAGGTGCTCAAATCCAAACGGTTTGAGTGGGAAATCGGGCTCACAAAAGGTGAGTAAACAATATGTCTGGCATTGCAGAGCTCTTTAAAGAGAGCTATCTCAATGGCGGCACTGCCGCCTATATCGAAGAACTGTACGAACAATTTCTGGAAGACCCGAATTCCGTTTCGGATAACTGGCAAGCGATTTTTCGCGAAATGCGCCAGGGTGCGGTCGACTACGCCCATGAACCGGTCAAAGCCTATTTCCGCGAAGCCTGGCGCCGTCAGCCAGTCGCTGTCGTGCGTGGCGAAATCAACGCCGAACACGAAACCAAGCAAGACAGCGTTCTGCGCTTGATTAACGCTTACCGTTCACGCGGTCACCAACACGCCAATCTCGACCCACTGGGTTTGTGGAAGCAAGAACAAGTGCCGGATTTGAGCCTCGAATACCATGGCTTGTCCGAGCGCGATTTTGGCACCGTGTTCCGCTCGAATTTATATGGTCCTACCGAGCGCACGCTCGGCGATATTTACCAGCATTTGATCGATTGCTATTGCAGCAGCGTTGGCCTGGAAAGCTCGCATATCGTCAACCAGAACGAAAAAGTCTGGTTGCGTGAATACATCGAAAAAGCGCGTTGCCAACCGCAAATGCGCGACGATTCGAAAGAAACTTTGCTGGCCGGTTTAACGGCCGCTGAAGGTCTTGAGCGTTACCTGGGCACCAAATTCCCTGGCGCCAAACGTTTCTCGCTGGAAGGCGGTGATTCGTTTGTGCCGATGATGCACGAAATGATTTCTCGCGCCGGCGAACAAGGCGTCAAAGAAATCGTTATCGGCATGGCTCACCGTGGCCGCTTGAACGTGCTGGTCAACGTGCTCGGCAAAAAACCGGCGAATCTGTTCGACGAATTTGCCGGCAGGCACGTCACCCACACCGGCTCCGGTGACGTCAAATATCACATGGGTTTCTCATCCGATTACGAAACGCCCGGCGGCTCCGTGCACTTGGCGTTGGCGTTCAACCCGTCGCACCTGGAAATCGTTACTCCGGTAATCGAAGGTTCGGTGCGTGCACGCCAAAACCGCCGCAACGACGAAACCCGTCTGCAAGTGTTGCCTATTGCCATTCACGGTGACTCGGCCTTTATCGGTCAGGGCGTCGTCATGGAAACCTTCAACATGTCGCAGACCCGCGGTTACAACACCGGCGGTACTGTGCACATCGTGATCAATAACCAGGTTGGTTTCACCACCTCGAAACAAGAAGACGTGCGTTCAACCGTTTACTGCACCGACATTGCCAAAATGGTGCAAGCGCCTGTGCTGCACGTAAACGCCGACGATGCCGAAGCGGTGATGTTCACCACCCAACTCGCGCTCGATTACCGGATGAAATTCCAGAAGGATGTCGTTATCGATCTGGTTTGCTATCGCCGTTGGGGCCATAACGAAGCCGACGAGCCGACGGCAACGCAGCCGGTCATGTACAAAGTGATCAAGGCACGCCCAACCGCGCGTCAGTTGTACGCCGAAAAACTGATGAAAGAAGGCGTGCTCGACGAAGATAAAGTCAAGAAAATCGCCGACGATTATCGCGACAAACTTGACGCTGGCGAGCAGGTGGTTCCGCATATCGTTACTGGCCTGAAGCATCCGTTCTCCACCGACTGGACTCCTTACATGGGCCAGAAGTGGACAGCCGCTGCCGACACGTCAATTGACGAAGAGCGCGTCGCCCGTTTGGGCGAAGTGCTGACCACGGTGCCGGAAGGGTTCACGATGCAATCGCGGGTCGCGAAAATCATCGAAGACCGCCGCAAGATGTTCAAAGGCGAAGTCGATTTCGATTGGGGCTGCGCCGAAACGCTGGCCTACGCCACGCTGCTCGAAGAAGGTTTCCGGGTGCGCATTTCCGGTCAGGATTGCGGCCGTGGCACGTTCTTCCACCGTCATGCGGTATGGCACGAACAGCACACCGGCGAAACTTATATTCCGCTGAAAAACATTTCCAAAGATCAAGCGCACTTCAACGTCATCGATTCGGTGCTGTCGGAAGAAGCGGTGCTGGCCTTTGAATACGGTTACGCCACCACCGAGCCACGGGCATTGGTGATCTGGGAAGCGCAATTCGGTGATTTCGCCAACGGCGCGCAAGTCGTGATCGATCAATTCATTTCCAGCGGCGAGCAGAAGTGGGGCCGTTTGTGCGGCATGACGCTGTTGCTGCCACACGGTTATGAAGGGCAGGGGCCGGAACACTCATCGGCTCGTCTGGAGCGCTTCCTGCAACTCTGTGCCGAACAGAACATGCAGGTCGTGGTGCCGACCACGCCAGCGCAGGTTTTCCACATGCTGCGCCGTCAGATGATTCGCCCGATGCGCCGCCCGCTGATCGTCATGTCGCCGAAATCGCTGCTGCGCCACAAGCTGGCCGTGTCGAATATGGACGAAATCGTCAACGGCAAATTCAAAACCGTTATCGGTGAAATCGACAACATCAATCCGAAGAAGGTCAAACGCGTTGTATTGTGCTCGGGCAAAGTCTATTACGACCTGCTCGAACAGCGCCGCGAAGACAAGCGTGAAGATGTCGCGATTATCCGTATCGAGCAGCTGTATCCGTTCCCGACCAGCGGCCTGAAGAAAGTGCTGGAAGATTACGCGCACGTGAAAGAGTTTGTCTGGTGCCAGGAAGAGCCAAAAAACCAAGGCGCCTGGTACAGCAGCAAACACCATTTCAAAGAGTGCTTCCCGGCTGGCTTCACGCTGAGTTTTGCCGGTCGCCCGGCCTCAGCAGCGCCGGCAGTCGGTTATGCCTCGCTGCATGACAAACAGCAGAAAGCGTTGGTCGCGAAAGCACTGGGTTAAGCAGTAAAGAAATATCTGGATTCCCGCCTACGCGGGAATGACGCGGAAGGTTACTTTTTCTGTCATTCCCGCGGTCGAGCGAGTTCCTTACTCGCCACGACACTTCCCACCTCCCTGTGGGGCGTAGGCGGGAATCCAGTCGAGTCGAAAGGGAATATCTCTATCGCCTCACGCGATTTTCCGGTCCACATTAATGGCCCGGTCGGGAATGAAACCAATGAGTTTCATCACCCGGTAACAAACAGCCGCCCCATACGGGGTATGTTGTCAAAGCGAAGCGGAATTTTTAGATTCCGCATCGAATAAACGCGGCGCAAAAGGCGCCAAATGGAGACAAAAAAATGTCGATTGAAATCAAAGTGCCCGTACTGCCGGAATCGGTAGCCGAAGCCACCATTGCCACCTGGCACAAAAAGCCGGGCGAATCGGTCAAGCGCGATGAAGTGCTGGTCGATATCGAAACCGATAAAGTGGTCTTGGAAGTGTCCGCGCCGGATGACGGCGTCATCGAAGAAATTCTGAAAGACCAGGGCAGCACCGTTGGCGCCGAAGAAGTCATCGCCAAGTTCAAGAAAGGCGGCGGCGAGTCGGCAAAAGACGACAAGAAAGAAGAGAAAAAAGAAGAGAAGTCGTCTAAAGACGAAGACAAAAAGTCGAAAGACGAGGATAAAAAGTCCAAGTCTGAGGAATCGTCTAGCGCCAATCTCGATGCCTTGAGCCCAGCGGTTCGCCGTTTGGTTGCCGAGCACAATCTCGACGCCAGCAAAATCAAAGCCACCGGCAAAGACGGTCGCTTAACGAAAGAAGACGTTGAAAACCACATCAAAGGTGGTGACAAGCCAGCCGCGAAATCCGCACCGGCTGCGGCACCGGCGCCAGCCGTTGCCAGCGGCGAGCGCGAAGAGCGCCGCGTACCGATGACGCGTCTGCGTCAGCGCATTGCCGAGCGCCTGCTGCAAGCCCAACACAACGCCGCGATTCTGACCACCTTCAACGACATCAATATGAAGCCGGTCATGGAGCTGCGTGCGAAATACAAAGATCAGTTCGAGAAAACCCACGGCGTGAAATTGGGCTTCATGAGCTTCTTTGTCAAAGCCGCCACCGAAGCGCTGAAGCGTTACCCGGAAGTGAATGCCTCTATCGATGGTAACGACATCGTCTATCACGGCTACTACGACATCGGCGTTGCGGTTTCTGCACCGCGCGGTCTGGTTGTGCCGGTATTGCGCGACACCGACCGCATGTCGATGGCCGATGTCGAGAAAACCATTGGTGAAATGGGCCAGAAAGCGAAAAACAATTCGCTGACCGTCGAAGAAATGACCGGCGGTACGTTCACCATTTCCAACGGTGGGGTATTCGGTTCGTTGATGGCCACGCCAATCATCAACCCGCCGCAGTCGGCCATTCTCGGAATGTTCCGTACCGAAGATCGCGTGGTTGCGGTCAACGGCCAAATCGTCATTCAGCCGATGATGTACGTGGCGCTGTCTTACGACCACCGCATCATCGATGGTCGTGAGTCGGTCGGCTTCCTGAAAACGATTAAAGAGTTCATTGAAGATCCAGCGCGTTTGCTGCTGAACGTGTAAGCGAAAATTTTAGGTGAGGAATAGAGCATGAATGTTCATGAGTATCAGGCCAAGCAGCTTTTTGCTGACTTTGGCATGCCAGTTTCGCGTGGCGAAGCAGTACATAGCGCGGAAGAAGCCTTAGCCGCTGCTGAGCGCTTGGGAACATCGAAGTGGGTCGTCAAAGCCCAGGTGCACGCCGGTGGCCGTGGTAAAGCCGGTGGTGTGAAAATTGTTGGCAGCAAATCCGAACTGGATGCGGCCGTCAAAGCTATGCTGGGCACCCGTTTGGTCACCTACCAAACGGATTCGCGTGGTCAGCCAGTACACCGCGTGCTGATTGAAGAACCCTGCGATATCGCCAAAGAATTGTATTTGGGCGCCGTGCTGGACCGTGCGACCCGTCGCATCGTGATCATGGCCTCCACCGAAGGCGGTGTAGACATTGAAAAAGTTGCGCACGAAACCCCAGAAAAAATCCTGAAAGCGACCATCGATCCGCTGGTTGGCATCATGCCTTACCAGTGCCGCGATCTCGGCTTTGGTTTGGGCCTGAATGCCGACCAGGTGAAAGAATTCACCAACCTGTGCATGGGCCTCGGCAAAATGTTCAAAGATCTGGACTTGAGCCTCGTTGAAATCAACCCGCTCGTCATCACCGGCGCCGGCAAACTGCTGTGCTTGGATGGCAAAATCAACGCCGACGACAACGCCCTGTATCGCCAGCCAAAACTGCGCGACATGTTCGACCCAACGCAAGAAGACGAGCGCGAACTGCGCGCCAAGCAGTGGGAACTGAACTACGTAGCGCTGGAAGGCAACATCGGTTGCATGGTCAACGGTGCTGGCCTCGCGATGGCAACGATGGACATCATCAAGCTGCACGGCGGCCAACCAGCCAACTTCCTGGACGTCGGTGGCGGCGCCACCAAAGAACGCGTTTCCGAAGCGTTCAAAATCATTCTCTCTGACACCGCCGTCAAAGGCATTCTGGTCAACATCTTCGGCGGCATCGTCCGCTGCGACATGATTGCCGAAGGCATCATCGGTGCCGTCAAAGAAGTGGGCGTGAAAGTGCCGGTCGTTGTTCGCCTTGAAGGCAACAACGCTGAACTCGGCGCCAAGAAACTGCAGGAAAGTGGTTTGAACATCACCCCGGCAACCGGTTTGACTGACGCTGCAACGAAAATCGTTGAAGCGGTGGGAGGTAAATAATGAGCGTTTTAATTAACAAAGACACCAAGGTCATTTGCCAGGGCTTCACCGGCAAACAAGGCACTTTCCACAGCGAACAAGCGATTGCCTACGGCACCAAAATGGTTGGCGGCATCACCCCAGGTAAAGGCGGTTCCACCCACCTCGGCCTGCCAGTGTTCGACACCGTGCGCGAAGCCGTTGCCACCGTAAAACCGGACGCATCGGTTATCTACGTGCCGGCGCCGTACTGCAAAGATTCGATCATCGAAGCTGCTGACGCTGGCGTGCCGCTGATCGTCTGCATCACCGAAGGCATTCCGGCTCTGGATATGCTGGACGTGAAAGTCTACGTCGAGCAAAAAGGCGTGCGCCTCATTGGCCCGAACTGCCCCGGCATCATCACCCCAGGCGAATGCAAAATCGGCATCATGCCGGGCCACATTCACCTGCCAGGTAAAGTCGGCATCGTTTCCCGCTCAGGCACGCTGACTTACGAATCAGTGAAACAAACCACCGATCTGGGCTACGGCCAGTCCACCTGTATCGGTATCGGCGGCGACCCGATTCCGGGCACCACCTTTATCGACGCGTTGAAGCTGTTCCAGGACGATCCGCAAACCGAAGCGATTGTCATGGTCGGTGAAATCGGGGGCAGCGCCGAAGAAGAAGCCTGCGAATACATTCGCGCTCACGTCACCAAGCCAGTCGTCGGCTTTATCGCCGGCATCAGCGCCCCTCCGGGCAAGCGCATGGGCCACGCCGGTGCCATCATCTCCGGTGGTAAAGGCACCGCCGAAGAGAAATTCGCCGCCATGGCTGCTGCCAAAGTTCACGCTGTGCGTTCGCCAGCGGACATTGGTAAAGGCGTGATGGAAATTACGGGCTGGAAGGCTAAGTAATTTTTGCGGTGCAGTAAGAAAAACCCGGCGAATGCCGGGTTTTTTTGTCGGCTGACAGACTAATTTAATGGAGAAAATTTCGGTATAGAAATGAGTTGGTGTTCAGCTGTGATAGTTAGAACAAGGGATTCAACGTATCATTGAACCATAAAATCGTAGTGCGAAATTCTGTATAGATTGAAGTACTTGGATATTCGTGCCAAAAAAAATGGAGTAAAAAAATGATTGGTGTGGAAGCAATTTATGGAGGAATGTTAGCTGCGATTTTTATGCTCTTCCTACTACTGGCTTCGTTGGCAGGAACAACAATAGGCGTCATATTATTTGTAAAAAATAGGACTCTGATCTCGCTCTCAATTGGTATCCCGTCTTTTGTGGTTCTTGGTTTATTAGTAATGTTTGTATTCCATATTTTTGTTGAATCTGAGCCACATGTTTTTAGCGTGACACTCAATAAAGAAGAGAGAATTTTATTAAATGACTCAGGGCTTAGGTGTTTAGATGAACTGCGGCCTTATATGTGTTTTTCTCCTACAGAAACCACGAAAGTTAACGTCCAGTTTCCTGGCGGTAGAATGCTGAGCATTCAAGGCGGTAGTTTTTATGTAATGGTAGGCGAGAACAATGAGATTTTGAGAGTCTCATTTACGCTAAAGGCGGATCTAAATCATTCTGAAGTGATGGATTTGATTGACGATTACAGAAAATATTCAACAGACACAACTAAATTTGACTCAGAACGTAAACAGTTGATCTCATGGATAAATCTGACTGCAAATAGTCGGAGCACCAAAGACCATGCGGTGGTTTCGTATGATGGGGAAGGATATTCGTTAATACTGGAAATAAAAAAGCCGTTTAGTTCTTCTAGTGGTTTTACTGTTTGGACTCATTTAAATATCAAGAATCAATGAGTCATGTAAAGGTTGGTTAAGTCCGTAAACTGCTGTAAATTCGAAGTTGGCTAGAAAGTGAGCGGCCATCGTCGAGTTCAATTCCGTAAGATTGTAATTGTCAAGAAAACAAACTTACCGAGGAGAACGGACGATGGCCGAGTATCAAGTTAGCCTGAATAAAGAGCTGTTGGCAAATCTGTGAACAGACAAAAGACAGACAAAAGGACATCCATCTAGAGATGACAAACGACAAAAGGACACCCACCTAGAGATTGACAGCTCGCGTAGGTACGATTAGCCGAAGGCGTAATCGTACGAATGTGTTTTGCTGTAACTCCGACAATAGTTGGAATCCCCATTTTCATGTAGCAATGATTTTGTTTGATTTTACGTGGTAGATGAGGTGTTCATGCGTACGATTACGCTACACTAATCGTACCTAAACCAGCTAAGACGGGGCCCGTAACTGACTAATTGAGGGTATCCTTTCAATAGCTCGTTTTGAATCCTGAAAACAATAATGTTAAACGAAGGTTAAAACGACAAAAACGACAAAAGGACATCCATCTAGATTTTACGATTTTTTACCCCGGCAAAGGAGATGTACATGAGCGACCAAGGCTATAACACAAACCTGACGGCTGAGTTCTTCGTGTTATCGTCATTGCATCGTCTTGGGGCAAACGCCTTAATCACCTTGGGTAACAAAAAGGGTGTCGATATCTCAGTTGTCAGGTCGCCTGGTGATTCCATTTCCATAGACGTCAAAGGCTTAGCCGGGAAAACCTCTTGGCCAGTCGATAATGTAAAAGAGTTACCAAATGGGCACTTTCTAGCGTTTGTTTGCTATCACGGTGAAATTGCTAATCCTTCGATCCCTCCCGAGATTTGGATTATCCCAGCGCCTGCGCTGCCGGAGTTTATTTATCAAGCCCCCGGCGGTCGAAAAGTAGTGCCGCGTTCTGGGTTGATTCAGAGAGGTGAGCAGTATGCACACGCCTGGCATCTTCTCTGCTGAAGGGGGCACGCGTAGCGCGTAGGTTGGGCTGAAGAATGAAGCCCAAGGGGCAAGGGGAAGAGCCCTTTTTGCTGCGTCAATGTTGATTTCGAGAGGTATATAGCGAGTGAAATTTTTACTCATCTTTTTATTCACAACATCTCTACCCGCGTATGCTTCTCAAAACGCTTCTCTGGTAGACGACCCTTCCACGTCTTTAATTATTTACGAAGTTCAAACCGAGTCGAAATCCAGTGAGGGGAGCAGTGGCAGCTCAAATTCACGAAGCACAATCGTCGAGCGAATAATTGGCGAGCGAGAGGAAGGTCTGGAACTTGAATATTCATTTCCCAAAGGTGATGTTCCAGAAATAGAGGCTTGGAAGCTGCCGGCTCGCGTTTTGAACAAACCAGGCTCACATATCGAACTACTGAATAAGGCTGAGATTAATGCACGTCTTGATGCGTTTCTCGAGAAACACCCAGAAATCCGGAAGCACTGTGGAGGGGTTGTATTCACGTGGGCTGCGTTCGAAATTCACTGTGATACAAATCATGTTGTTGATGTTATAGCAGGTTACAACCTCTATTTGGGCGCCTTATCGGAAGGTCAACTTTATACCGAGCCAGGGGCGCTCGCACCCGCCCCACTGAAGGTGGCACCTTCTGAAACACCAAATCAGATATACGAAGTGACGCTAGTGCTGGACCCCGTACTCCTACAATCTGAGTACGAAAAAAGCATGGAGCAGGCAGCTGCAATTACCGGCATGGATGCGATTGAATTAATCAATTCATCATTACATTTAGGTGCAGGAGAACAGCCTGATTTCTCCGGTACGCGGGTGGTGGTTTTAGAGGCGTCGTCCGATGGCCGTGTCGAAAAAATACAACGCCAAACGACAATAGTTATAAAAGGTGGCGGATTGTTTCATGAAGTGCGAAAACAAAAAGAATCGTTAAAAAGGCGACCAATAAATCAAGATGTTTCTGACGAAGAACAGCGATATAAGGACGCTCACATGGAAGGGCGTTAGGCAAAATGGCCGTCCATCTAGCGATAATCAATGGATTAGCCAAAGGTGATTTAGGATGTCGTTGATATCAATTGTCAAGAAAGCAAAAACATATATTTCACGAATTTTGTGCGCGCCTCTTTTATTGCTACTGACCTCATGCGTCACGGTAAACGATAGTCAGCTTTTTCAAAAAGGTTCTGTTAAAAGTATCGTTCCGCTACTGGTTATGGAGCCAAGTGTTACTGGGATTTCACTTGGATGGGCTGCCAGTAGAGCCAGAAGTTTCGCCTCCGAACCCTCATTTCAGCTTCATCGTCGCTTTCGAGAAAAGCTTATCGAATCATTGGTGAACAATGGTTGGTCGGTGATAGATATACCATTCGATCGAGGTGAGAATTGGGAGATTTATAAGCGCGGAGTCGAAACAAGTCTGATTGAAAAGCTATCGAATGAACCATCCGGTGTTGAAGGGCTAATCAGCATAATGAAGAGTGATGAGCGCGTGAAAGGTGCGGACGCGTTGCTGCTTGTTGTGCCGTCTTATGGTGTTCGACGTTGCGCCAAGTCTTCTGGATGTATTGTTTACGGACAGCACAGTGGATATGGCTTACTCAATACGGCTGACTCGGGAAATGAAGTGTACGTTACGTTCAATTATATTTTTGTGGACCCTGCAACAGGTAAAGAAATTGGGTTCTCGAACAACTCTTTACATCGACCAGTCGCAGTAGGGGATTGGTGGAGTGATTTCCTCGAGTACTCTGATTCAGAGAGGCGCTTAATAGAACAATCTCTGATCGACTTATTTGAAGTAAACTGCGCTGCCGCGATGAGCAAAGTAGTCAAAAGAAACTTGTTGGATGCGTTTTCAGGATAAAAGCCCGGGCAGGTCCGATTGGCAAGCAATGCATTGAGTCTTACATGGTGTATCGGGTGATCGATGGAAAAACGCGGCAAAGTTTCAGGCTGGCGGGATGCCAAAGGATACGGATTTATCCTGCCTGATGATGGCGGGGCGAGGGTGTTCTTTCATCATTCGGCTTTAGCACCTGGTCAGGCTCGCCCGATGAACGGTGACACGGTTCGTTATACCGAGCATCCTGATGACAAAGGCGGCACCAAAGCAAAAATGGTCTGGACTCGGCCACAGGCTGAGATTTCACGTAAACGCACTGAAAAGATCGTCGCGGCACGAAAGATGGCGAATGAGAGCGTGAATCGCGGAAAGGATTCTCAGGCGTTTTGGCTGACGACATTGTTTGTCGTCGCGCTAGCGATCTCGGTGTTTATGAAGTGGATGCCGCAGGAAGTCGCGCTGGTTTATCTCGTTGCGTCATTGATTACCTTCGCTTTCTATTGGCTCGATAAACGCGCTGCACAGAATGGCGACCGCCGCACACCTGAAAACACGCTTCATTTTCTCAGCTTGGCAGGCGGCTGGCCCGGTGCCTTGATTGCGCAGCGTATCCTCAGGCATAAGTCAGTAAAGGGAAGTTTCCGGGTGGTCTTCTGGGTAACGGCGTTGTTTAATTTACTTCTGCTTTTTGTGTATTTGAAGAAGCTCGCGTAGGTAACCTCGATGAAGCGCCAACCGTGCGGCGCAATACATTGCACCCTACAAGTTCTGTATGCCTATAAGGGGGGGGCATGGAAATCAAGGTAACAAGGCCAAAGCAGTTTGCGGATATGGTGCGCGACTATCGCTTGCTCGCAGACAGTAAAGAAATAGCGGTTATTAAGCGTGGCACTACTCAATCAGTAACGTTGCCAGAAGGCTGCAAAATGCTCAAGGCCGAGATTGACTGGTGCTCCAGCCCGGAATTTCCTGTTAGTGAAATTCGCGCAGGAAAAATTGTGGTAAAGAACTCTTTCTCGTCCAATTTCTTGAAGGCCATGTTTTTGCCGCTCTATTACATTTCTTTCGGTAAAGAAATGTATCTAGCCATAGAGTCAGAAGAGTAAGGCAAAAGAACGCCGCCCTAGCTCGTGTAGAGCGCTTTTCGGTAATAAAGGTCAGCGAGAAGCGTGCGAACCCTGTGATGACTTTCTCACGGTACTGGGAGGTCGAGTAGCGTCTGAGACTATGCCACCGAGGCCGAAGATCATTCAAATGGCAGGAAAGCTCACCAACAGAATGAGTTTCGAGTATGACAAAAACGCACCTATCCGGGGATTGTTGGAAGCCAAGCCACCACGGAACCAATTTGAAGATATATTTGGGGGTACCATGGTGCATATTTGTGGTTGATGCGGTTGAGCTTGCGGTCAGTGCGTGTGTAATGAGGCCGCATTCCGAAAATTTTGCTTGTTGATACTCGCTGGTTGCATAAGAATACCGCGTCGAATGAGAACGCCATCACGGAACGATTTTAGATGTCACAAAATCAACAAACGATAACGCTTTTTTTCTCTACACCCGTACAGTTCAAACTTCTACAACTCCATGTCATGGCGCTTTCCGCGAACAAAGCGAAAGATGCCGCTCGCTGGGCTGATAAGTTGGGTGTTGATCTGAGCTCCACGTGGAATGACGAATCATGGTTCAATCATTCGTTTAGCGTAGGTAATGGCCATTTATCAATAATCGTTGACACGAGCACCCGTGAAGGTCTGCCTTTGGCGCCGCTTGCCGAGCTATTTGAGGCAGGGGTGATTATAGGCGCTGCTGTTGACGTGTTTTACGACCAAGTGGGTGAGCATGCTGCCTATTTCTTTCTGTCGAATCGTTACACAACGAAAGACGCATTCCTTGAAGCGATACCAGAGGCTGCCTCTGCCGTTGAGGATTATGAGGCGTCTGACAGTTCCTACGACAAGTTTCTCGACAAGCCGATACCAAAAATGATGGCTGGCCTCAAAGCGCAACAGGCGGACGCTGAAGCTGCTGTTGTTGTCATGCGCGAAATGGCTCGTGAATTCATGCTCACCAAGAAATCGCCCGAAACCATTTTGCGCCATATGTTGGTTCGTGCTGCCTTCGTCAGAGGGCTATTTCACGGTGTGGTATTTACCATGTTGACCATTCTGCTATTTAAAGGATTTTGGTTCTGGCTGTTACTTGGCATTGCGGTAACGGTGGCACTCCCGATTTTCTACGTGCATCAGATCACTTCAGAAGACTCAAGCGATGATGATGCGGATGAGTCAGCCGATGGTCAGGACGAAGAAGCGTTAGCTCAAGCAAAATAAGGAAAAACAGCATGCTTACGGAAATTGAGTGGTGGGGTGGCATCTTGATTATTTGGTCACTGGCAATGCTCCGCATCTCTGTTACCAGTGTCGGCTCCGAGATATGGCACTATCGTAACTGGCCATTTCTTGCCTATTTTGTTACGTCGTTGTTGGTGCTGGTTTTTCAGTTTTATGCGTTTGAAGCGCACTCATTGCAAGTGTCCTATGCATCGGTCTGGGTTATCGCCAGTGCTCTGGTTATTTTTCTGATCGGCTGGGATATCGTTGAGTATCTGCAGGAAGGCTCCTCTGCTGAAAAGATTGATGTCGGGGCCGAAAACCCAGAGGAAGGGCGGGACCGTTTTGATTTTTGTGTAACTGGCTTCATCATATCCTCAATAGGAGAGCATTATGAAGCCAGAAAAACCTGTCAGCACCCATACCACACTTGATGAATTATTAGACAGTTGCAAATCAACCGAAGACTTCCAGGCACTAACCAAAGTGTTGTTCAAGCAGGTCGCGGAGCGGGCGCTGAAGGCCGAAATGGAACAGCATCTGGGTTATGACAAACACGCCGTCAAAGGTCGCAACTCCGGTAATTCACGTAACGGCCGATCGACCAAGCAAGTGCAAACCGAGCATGGCCCACTGGATATCGAAGTCCCACGTGACCGGAATGCCGAGTTTGAGCCTCGGTTTATCGGCAAGCATCAACGACGCGTTGGCAGCATAACGGACGCCATCGTACGACTCTACTCTTACGGCATGAGTCAGCGCGACATTCACGACTACCTGCAAGAAACCTACGGCAACGCGGTGTCACCGGCGCTGATAAGCCAGGTGACCGAACAGGTCATGGATGAGGTGCAGCAATGGCAGAAGCGACCACTCGATTCGACTTATGCGATTGTCTATCTCGATGCCTTGGTGACGAAGTCGCGGCAGGATGGCATGGTCGGCAATCGCTCCGTGTATGTAGCGCTTGGCATCAACATGCGCGGTGAGAAAGAGATTTTAGGGTTATGGTTGGCCAGCAGTGAAGGCGCCAAGTTCTGGTTAAGCGTTATCAATGAACTGAAAAATCGCGGCGTCAATGACGTATTGATTGCCTGTGTCGATGGCCTTAAAGGCTTCTCGGAAGCGATTAATGCGGTCTACCCGCAGACCCATGTGCAGCAATGCATCGTCCATCAAGTGCGTCACTCGCTGCACTTCGTCCCTTGGAAAGAGCGTAAGGCCGTGGCGGCCGATTTACGGTTGATTTATCGAGCGGCAACGGAAAGCGAAGCACAGCGGGCGCTGGCTGAATTTGAACAGAACTGGGGCGGGAAGTATCCGCATATTGGGCCGAGCTGGCGTAACAACTGGACACGGTTGACGGTGTTCTTTGATTACCCACCGGAGATACGGAAAATCATCTACACGACCAACGCGATTGAATCACTCAACGCCAGCTTGCAGAAAGTGTTGAAGCCCAAGAAAGCCTTCCCGAATGACGAGGCAATCTTGAAGGTGTTGTACTTAACCTTGCATCGGATCGCGGAAAAGTGGACGATGCCGGTACACGACTGGAAAGCCGCACTGAATCAGTTGTTGATCGTGTTCGGCGAAGACCGCGTGAAGGTGTAAATCCGCCAGTTACACAAAATTCTGGACAGTCTCGGAAGGGCAAGAAGAAGAGTCGACTTCGTTTCTCGAAAACTTATTCGGCACGGCGATGTTATATGGTCCAGGCGCGATTGGGCTGATAACTGGTGGTCGTCAGGCATTGAATACCTTGCTTTAAACATACGCAAAACTGGACACCCATCAAGATATCGACAGGTAGGGATATGAGGTTGTCGTCAATTGGAGGTTATTAAAGGAACACTCTTCTTGACTGAATGGGCTGAATTGATTCTTGGCGAATCGTGAATTTCTGTTACTGCCTATTCATGGCATTTAACGACTTGTTACAGAGTCTCACGGCAACTTGAAGCGTGGCGAGGTACCTTAGCGGTCCTCGCCATTCAATGGAATGTTGCCAATGTCGATCATCAGCACGCATTTGCTGTGCAAGGATTTCGGGGAACAACGAGCGGTAGACCGGCTTGACCTTAGCGTTCCCGCGCAATCGGTTTATGCGTTTCTCGGCGGAAATGGGGCGGGGAAGTCGACAACCATTCGCTTGCTGTTGGGTTTGTTGACGCCCAGTTCTGGTCAGGTGTCGCTGTTCGGTCAAACGCTTACCGCTGGAAATCGATGTTCACTGCTGAAAAGGACGGGCAGCCTGGTCGAATCCCCTTCGCTATATAACAACCTCAGCGGTCGCGATAATCTGCGCCTGAATCAGCGTGTGCTGAACTGTGCCCCCAGCAATATCGACCATGTTCTACAGCTCATGGGCCTTGCTGTTGATTTGCATTTAAAACTGACCCAGGATTTGCACGCAAAATTGACCCACCCTGATGGTTCGATTATGGCGTAGATTTTGGTTTTCTGTCTCGTTTGTTTTCCTCTTGGTTGGTGGTCGAATGTTTTAATCGATAGCTATCATTGCCGGTTTCCACGATATGGCAGTGATGGGTCAGTCGATCCAATAGCGCTGTCGTCATCTTCTCGTCACCAAATACCGACGACCATTCGGCGAAGCTTAAGTTGGTGGTGATGATGAGGCTGGTGCGTTCATAGAGTTTGCTGATCAGATGGAACAATAAGGCACCGCCTGCCTGACTGAACGGCAAGTATCCGAGCTCATCGAGTATCACTAGATCGGTATGCAGCAGCCGATTGACGAGGCGTCCTTGTCGCCCTTGCTGCTTTTCCAGCTCCAGGGCGTTGACCAGTTCGATCGTGGACAGGAAGCGCACGCGCAGTCGGTGATGCTGGATCGCTTGCACACCGATAGCGGTGGCGAGATGGGTTTTACCGGTGCCTGGGCCGCCAACCAAGACGACGTTTTGCGCTTGTTTCAGGAACTCACAGCGGTGCAGGGTTTTGATTAACGCTTCATCGGCCTGGCTGTGGGCAAAGTCGAAGCCGGTTAGATCGCGATAGACCGGGAAGCGCGCGACTTTCATTTGGTATTGAATGGAGCGCACATCGCGTTCCGAGGATTCGGCTTTCAGCAGCATCTGCAATACCGGCAGCGCTTGCTGGTAGGCCGGTGCCGCTTGCTCGGCGAGCGTCGCCATCGCATCGGCCATGCCGTGCAGTTTTAACGATTTAAGAGTGTTGACGAGACCTTCACTGTTCATGGCGCAGGCTCCGCAGACGATCGTAACGGGCGGTGTTGGCCACCGGTTCGTTGACCAGCTTCAAGACTGCTGGAGGTTGCAACGGCGTTGGTCGCGGCGGTTGTTGCAAACGATGGAGGCAATTGAGCACATGCGCTTTTGACGGCTCACCGAGTTCCAGCGCGTGGCGGATGGCTTGCTCGACCAGTTGTTCATCGTGCAGCAGTACCAAGGCCAGGATGTCGGCCATTTCCCGGTCGCCGCCGAGGCGTTTGAGCAGTTTGTGTTGCAGCAAGCGGAAGCTCTCCGGCAAGCTCGTGAACGGCGCGCCGTTACGCAAGGCACCGGGTTTACGTTGCACCACGCTGAGGTAATGACGCCAATCGTAGATGGTGCGCCCGGGCGTGCTTTTCTCGCGATTGAACACCCGCACGTGTTCGGCAATTACCTGCGCTTCCGCGACGATGACCAAGCGCTCCGGATAAACGCGCAGACTGATGGGACGATTGGCGTAACTGGCCGGTACGCTGTAGCGGGTATGTTCATGGGTAATCAAACAGGTCGATGACACCCGTTTGCTTTCCTCAACAAAGCCATCGAAGGCGGCCGGTACCGGCATCATCTCACTTTGTTCATCGGCCTGGCACTCGGCTAACGAACGCGCCCGGTACTCAGGGTGCGCGGTTTCTTGCCACAAGCTTTGGCAACGTGCGGCCAACCAGTGATTCAGTTCGGCCAAAGACGAGAAGCTTGGTGCCTCATGCCAAAGCCGATGGCGAGCATCCAGCACGGCTTTTTCAACTTGGCCCTTTTCCCAACCGGAAGCGGGATTACAAAACTGCGGCTCAAACAAATAATGGCCAACCATCGCCTGAAAACGCTGATTGACTTGCCGCTGTTTGCCGCGACCAATCTTGTCGACGGCGGTTTTCATGTTGTCGTAAATGCCACGCCGTGGCACGCCACCAAAGGCCTGGAAGGCGTGATAATGAGCATCAAACAACATCTCATGGGCTTGCGTCAGGTAAGCGCGTAAGAAAAACGCCCGGCTGTAACTGAGCTTAAAGTGGGCGATTTGCAGTTTGGTGCTGACCCCGTTCAGCTTCACCCAGTCCTCACTCCAATCAAACTGGAATGCCTCACCGGGCGCAAACTGCAACGGCACGTAAACATGCTTGCCGGATACGCGCTTGGCGTCTTCTTGCGATTGGCGCCAGCGCCGGGCAAACGCCGCTACCCGATCATAAGAACCGGTATAACCCAGCGCGACCAAATCCCGATGCAGCTGACGCACCGTTCGTCGTTGCTTGCGATGTCGGCGCGATTCGCGGAACAGCCAACTGGTTAATGTCGGTTCGTAGTCATCCAGATTGTTGGGGCTTTTACGGGCCGGGTAGGCAGGCTCTACCACGTCACTGACCAGGTATTTGCGCACCGTATTGCGGGACAAGCCGGTGCGCCTGGCTATCTCCCGGATCGGCACTTCTTCACGGAAATGCCAGCGTCTGATCACACTCAATAAGGCCACGTCTATCACTCCTTCATTCCCCCGCAAACCCGTTGCGGAGCAGTGTTACACGTGGGTCAAATTTCGATGCAAATCGTGGAGTTTAGTGGGTCAGTTTTGGGTGCAAATCAACAGCTGAATAAAAAGACAGCTACTTTGGCTCTACTTAACCTTGGTCACGCGGCTAAATCTGCAATTATCCGTAGTAGCAACCTGACATGGCCTTCACTGCAACGCCCGATTAATCGTTTCGGTTTCCTCGGAGGTAATTTCCAGTGAATGGCCATACGGATCATTAAAGTAGAGCGACCAGGACAGCTTGTGATCAGTGCATCGTTCCAATAATTTCGCGTCTTCCAGATATTGCTTCCACCGCAAAAACTCTTCGCCACTGGCATCAAATGCAATGGCGCTGGTTGGCGTGTAGTGGTCGCGGGCAAATAGCGCCAGATGAATCCGGCCGGATTCATCCTCAATGGTAAGTGGCCCGGTGGCAGTGTTCCAACTCAGCATCGATTCGACGATGTGAAAGCCCAGCATCTTTTCATACCACTGTGCGGCGGCGAGCTTATCCGGCACCGCTAAGTGAATATGGTTGATGCCGCGCAGTTTTGGTGGTTTGGTTGATGGCATGACTTGCTCCTTATTTTTTGGCCATTACGCCGTTGTATACAACGGAGAATTCGTTGAGGTAACGATGCCAGTAACTGGCAAAAACGTTGTTCTGGGCCGCTGAGTTGCGTTTCCAAAGTTCAGGATTATTGCTGTAGCGGAATGGCACAGTAGTAGAACCGTCAGCGTGGTTCGGTAAGCGGGTAGGGCTCATAGCCTGTACTCCTGTGTATTGCCTTGGGGCATCAACTTAGGAGGCAGGGTAAAACTTAAAGCTGACTTTAGATCAAGCACTAATTGCAGTCGGCGGAGACATGAAGCCGCTTGGCAAAGCGTATCTTCCCCTCGCTAAAGCGCATTGGAGGGCTGGGGCGAACATTCAGAGCGGGCGAGAGGTGGGAATACGTGGCGCAAAACAACGCCATTTCATGGACGTTCCGAGTTCAGATAAATGAATGCCGATAATGGCATTTTTCCTATTTTGTTTATGGCCAATCGTCGTTCTTTGTTGGTTCTCTTTCGGAATTGATGTGTTACACAAATGTGTTTCTGGCTTGGAGGATTCGAGTTAAGCTGCGACACCGATCCAGTATGCGGAATAATGATGAAAAGTAACCGCTTTGAACTCTCTCCCCAGCCTTATCTGCGCGTGGCGGGCATTCTTTATCTGGCTATCATTTTGCTTGGCTTATTTGGCGAAGGTTTTGTTCGTTCAACCCTAATTGTTCCTGGTGACGCGGGCGCTACTTTCCTGAGCATACTGCCTTCGCAGCTACTGTGGCGCTCAGGCGCCGCTGGCGATCTACTGATGCAGGTGCTGGATGTGCCGGTCATTGTGCTGCTGTATCTTTTGCTCAGGCCGGTCAGCGAAACGCTGGCGTTGACGATGACGCTCTTCAATCTTGTGCAGACCGCGGTGTTGGCGGCGAACAAGCTTAACTTGCTGGTGCCGACTTTCCTGATGGCGGACAGTAGCTATCTGAATGCATTTTCGACAGAGCAGTTACAGGCGCTGTCGTATCTTTCCATCAAGTCTCATTCCTTTGGTTTTGCAATTGGCCTGATATTTTTCGGCTTTGCCTGTTTGTTGCGTGGCTATCTGATTCATCGCTCAGGCTTTATGCCGAAAGTCATTGGCTGGTTGTTGGCGCTGGCGGGCTTAAGTTATCTGGTGAATAGTTTCGCGTTAATCCTGGCACCAACGATCGCCGCTATGATGTTTCCGCTGATTTTGGTGCCGGCATTCCTTGGAGAGCTGATATTTGCCTTGTGGCTGGTTGCCAAGGGCGTCAATTTGGAAGAATGGCAGAAGCGAGTAGCGCCATGAAAGTACGTGTATTTGCTTCACGACGCGTTCTGTTGACGGCGATCGTAGCCGTGTTGGCGATGCTGCATTTGCTTTGGGAGCACTTTCATGGCGGTGTTGCCAGTCACCATTTGTTGAACCGAGCGGACCTGCCTTCAATATCCAACTACTGGGGCCTGCTTTTACTGCCATTGATGACCTGGTTTGTCATTGGACGTGTTGACCGTCGGTTGACTACAAAAAGAGGGCAGGGGGTTGATCAAGCGAATGCGATGAGGAGCGTTGTCGTCGCGTTTCTTTTGTCAGTGCTGGCCGGCGTATCCCTCTCGTTTGCTTTTATGCACGGCTTTGAGGACATGGCTTTCTATACGCTGCTCGGGGTTTTGTTTGCTGGTTTGATTCTGCCTGTGTACCGGGCCGAGTGCATTCTGGGTTTTGTTATCGGTATGACATTTACTTTCGGTGCGATATTGCCCTCGCTAGTTGCGGCGGTTGTTGCGTCGATCTCGGCGCTGTTACATGGCCTGCTTTACCCGCTTATTCGAGCAGCATGGCAGTGGCTTAGCACGAGTAGAGCGCAGTAAGTTGCTTCATGTGAGGCAGCGTCGACCACGCGCCTCTATAAAACCCTGATGAAAAGGTATTATTCACCGAGCCCTCACTGAACTGTGCAAACCCCGTGCAGTCTGAATGGCGTTCGGTCGATCGCTTCAGGGAGTCAGAATGTTTACACGGTTTTTTTTCTTGCTAAGTTTGCATGTGAGTGTCGCGTTGGCGAGTTGGGCAAACGCCAGTGAACGTCCCGATGCTGAACTGCGCAATGCAGAAATGGAGTCGCTTGTAAGCCGATTCGTTCGTGCGGAGGCATTTCGTGGAGTGGTCCTCGTTGCGCATCAAGGCAAACTACTTCATAGAGCGGCTTATGGTGAGGCAGATGCTTCCCGAAATATTGCGAATTCCTTAACCACTCGTTTTTTGATTGGTTCACTAACCAAGTCGTTTACTGCTATTGCAGTTCTGCAGCTGGTTGAGCAAGAAAAGCTTGAATTGAAAGCGCCGATTGCTCGCTATTTGCCTGAGCTGCGCAACGAGCTGGCAGAGAGCCTAACGCTGCATTTGTTGCTGAAACATCAAAGTGGCTTGCCGGTTCATTTGGAGCGATTGGCAGAGGAGGCCGAGCGACCTGTATCATCAAAGGAAATCTTCGCGATAATCAATGATGCGGAACTCTCGTTTAGTCCGGGTTCGAAATACGAATACGGGAATCTTGGTTACCATCTCGCTGCTTTGATACTGGAGCGTGTATCGGGCAAGCCATACCAGGAAATCATCCAACAGCAGATTTTTGAACCTGCGGGTATGCGTGATAGCGGCATTGAACGCTTCGCAAAGCGCCCAGAGCGACGCGCCAACGGCTACGCCAAATCCTTGCTTGGCATAAGTCAGGATGAAAACAACGTCTCTTGGGCTTTTGGCACCGGCGATATCTACTCAACGGCCGATGATATTTTGCGATGGGATGAAGCGCTATTCTCGAACCGCTTGTTGAGCCGGGAGAGCAGAGAGAGGCTGTTTGACGGGGAAAGCGCAGAATGGGGCTACTACGGGTATGGCTTCCGGGTACACGAATATCAGCGAAGTCCAGACCATGCCTCTCTTGGAAAAATGATTCGCCATGGCGGATCAATGGATGGCTTTTTGTCCAACTATCATCACTATATCGATGACGAGTTGACCGTCATCGTGCTGGCGAACATTCGCCCATTTGAGATTCGGCAGCTGACGTTTGCATTGAAGGAAGTTGCGCTTGGGGCTGCGGCGCTGGGGCGAAAGCGCAACGCGGGGATCGAGTGAATAAGTTGATGTGGAAGGTGAAACCTCTTGGGAGCTTCAAGAATAGTTGGAACAATCGAAAGCACACCTTGGTAGAATATCGCCACATCAAATTTTCACTATGGAAACCAGAAATTGAACAAGGGCATGATTGTTTTGCTGTCGTTTGTCCTATGCGCCTGCTCATCGGTACAACCCAAGTTTCTGCCCAGGGTTCAGGATGAGCCTCAGCAGGTCTTGATACTGAGTCATGTGCCAGTATCGGATGACATTCATTATTTTACCGCCGGACAGGCATGGGCGGGCGCCGTGGGTGGCCTCATTGGCGCCGCCATTGCGGCGGATCTTGGCGATGGGCCGCACGCGCAAATGGTCAGTCAGCTACGCGAGCGCAAGGCGGAGTTTTCAGCAGCTTATCACGCAGCGATTTCTGCACGCCTCGGCACTGATTCCAGATGGGAGGTGGTGCAGGAGAGCCCGGATTATATTGTGCAACTCAGCGTCGAGAAATACGGCTTGCATGCCGCCTCAAAGTTCGACGCCACCATGCGGTTGTATTGGGGCGTTCGATTCGAGCTTTATGATGCGGCAGGAAGTTTGATTTGGAGTAAACCTTCTGGTGCTGGCGGTATGGAATTGCCGGTCTTTACCGTGGAGGAGTACTTGACTGATCCAGCTAAGCTTAATCAAGCAATAGAGATTGCCAGTATTGAGATTGCCAACAGACTGATCAACTCGCTGAATAAGTTGGAAAAGCGTAGCCAGTTGAGTGAAAAGGCATTGGAAGGGAATAAGGAGTCGGTGAGTCGCCACAGCAAAAAAGCTCCCTGAACCTCCCCGAGCCGATAGAGAATTTGCGGTCGTGATGTGACTGGTGTATTAGGCATTATCGCGGCTGGAGGTGGGCACGATTTGACCGCAAGCCTCTGAAAACCAAAGCCGCTGCGGAGCGAGGGCTGCCATTGCTGCTTGATGTGTGATTTTGTGCGGCGCGGTTAGGTGTCTGGCTGATTGTGGTATGAGATCTTGGAAAAGGCCGGGAAGGGACGGTGAACGATTTATCGGTGGCACTACCTGAATGGGCGGAATTCTATTCAGTGTTATTGCAGGTGAGTGCAACGTTTGCTGGATTGCTGTTTGTTAACTTGTCGTTGCGCTATGAACTTCTGAATCGTGATGAGTACGCATCGGCAAAACGATTTGCCCGGCAAACTTTCCGGGCATTTTTATCCTTGGTTATCTTTTCGTTGATTCTCCTAGTTCCAAGAAGCGGCAGTTACGGTGTGTCGATTCCGATGTTTCTGGTGGGGCTTTACGCTTTGATTACGATGCTCATGTCCATGCGGGCGGATTTGCGCGAGTCCGCTTCATCCATTCGCATGGGCCGTTCACGACGAATCTATGTGTTTTCCATTTTGACCTATCTGATGTTCATTGCCGTCTCATGCTTGCTTTATTTTGGTTGGGCAAGGTCGCTCTACTTGGTTGTAGGATTGGTTATCTGGAATTTGGCGCTGGGTACTGCGAGTACTTGGAACAGTCTCGTTGAGCTAAAAACGGATAGAGCCGGGAAGTAAGCAGATAGAGCCAGCGGACACCATGCATTGGTGGAACAGGACTCCGTAGAGACTCTAGCCAGCTAATGCCATGAGTGTTTTAAGGATGTATGTAGAGATGCTCTTGAAAGGATGTTGAATTTTGAGAAGATTCAGTCTGATTGTTTGCGTCGTGGCAATGGCTCTGTTTATTGTTTTATTCCACGATGCTGAAGACTTCGAAAGCACGAAAAACAAAACGAAAGGCAGCTCCAGTCAGAGCGTCTCAGCAGTCGAGTTGAAGAACCGTTCTACGGGATTCTTGAAGCTTGAGTCTGCTGGCGAGACTGCGCTGTCGCCTGTGCGCTCATTGGAGGATGATCTCATCGAAAACTCGGACGGCGAGCGCGAAACGATTACAAACACTGAGTGTATGCGCCCAGAGCTGATTTTACAGGGTGAAGCGTTACGAGACTTTACGACGTGGGTAAAGATGACGGGCGCGCAGAGAGTGGAGCAAGTCGGTCGGCATTTTTACGAAGAAGCGAACGACTATCATTCTTTGACCGAGAGCGTGTTACGGACCATGAGCGAAAGCGGGAATGCCTTTGCTAGCCTTACGCTTGCCAGAAAAATTGCTCGGAGGGGGAAAGTTGCCGGGGAAGGAAAGGAGTTGGAGGAAGCACAAGCAATTCCGTACACAGTACATATTCAAACGTTAAAGTCGGCGGCGCTTTACTTTGAACGTGCTACATTGGATGGAGGTTATACATCGGCCTTACATGATTTGGCAGGTGTTTACGCCTACATTGCGTCGTTATATCCAGCAGATGATGACATGTCGCCGTTGCCCGAGCACAAAGAAAGTTTTATGGAGGCCGTGAACCAGTCTCGAAAATACTATCGTATGGCGATGTTGGCTATGCCGGGCGTACCTGACGAGACGTGGTCGCCGATATTACTCGCCATGGAAGAAGCGCTTCCACCCGCTCCAGAGATAGAAAAGGCGGCAGAACACGAGTTGGAGCAAATTAACAGTCAACGAGTCCAGTTGGGGAAGGCGCCACTTTTCCAGCCGGTTCCAGCTTCTGTTCTCAGTTCGCGGTTATCGGGTTGTAGCGGGATACCTGGGCAATACGGCGTCATGCCAAACTGGGCGTTGGCTCGCCAACCGATGTTTACGCCAAAGTGAAACCCTATTGATGGCTTGGCTGAGTGAGTAGTTAGCGCTATTGTTTCTCGTTGTAACAGAGGGATTTGACTGTTTCACGTCGGCGGGACGTTAGGTGCCATCAAGGGCGCAGCAAATGCCTAGGAGGGAAAGGCGATGGCAAAGCATGGCATTCAGGATTTCACCGCTGCGGCGAAGGGGTTGTCCAAGAGTCCTTTGGGGATCATCGCGCTGTTTCTGGTGTTGGTTTATGCCGTGGCGAGCGTGGTGGTGACTTTCGCCAAGCCGGATTTTTTTCAGCATTACGCTCATCCGGTTGTCATTTTTATGGCGGTGTTCCCGCTGGTCGTGCTGTTCGTATTTGCCTATCTGGTTGCCCGACACCACACCAAGCTTTACGCGCCGTTTGAATATAAAAATCAGGAGGATTTTTTCCGGACCTTGCATGTGCCGTCTTCGATTTCCACCACCAGTTCGACCGGCATAGCCACTTCTGACCGGTCTGACAATCAGCCAACGCCAGAAATCCAGGAACCACTACGAGCCTCTTACGAAAAGCTCGTGAACGCCGGTCTTTGTGTCGTTCATCAGGCGGAAATCTTGCAGCCTCGTACTTCGCCCGGCTCTGGTCGTTATCGGGTTCGGGTATGGCTGGAAAGTTTCGCCGAGCAAAACATGTTGAAGGATGTGGCGAGCGTCACCTATCAAGTGTGGGAGGATTTTCCCACCAGCTCACTGAGCACATCCGATCGGGCTTCAAACTTCGACCTTTGGCTCAACATTTATGGTGAGTTTCCGGTGCTGGCCATGGTGAAAATGAAAGATGGCAATACGATTGAGCTGCAACGCTACCTGGATTTGCCGGGACGGCCGCCAGATTGAGACTGCAAAAACTGCTGTTAATGGAGCCGCTGATTCAGGCTCCATTTTTCTTGGGCAAGTTGCTAATTTATTGCGGATTCACAGCGCGTGTAGGCGAAAGGAATTGCCATCGTTTTTCCGTCTTTGCCAGGCCCGGCAATTTCCGCAGTGAGCGAATTACCATCGTGCCGGTATTCGATGAGACGAGGAAAATCATGCTCAGGATTTTCGAATCGAACCCAATCGGCTCCACTTGCTGTGCGCTTGAAGGCAACAGGCTTGCCGCCACCGGGCTGCGCAATGAAGTGAACGGCGTCAGCGCTGGCTGCAATACGCATGTATTCGAAACTGGCAATTTTTCCTGAACGTAACGTCCGGCTGATGCCGAGTGAGATACCGCCTTTTGGTGCAAGCCAGTATTCTTCGATTTGCTCGTCGCCACTGCCGCCACACCAATGTCCGGTCAGCCAATCTAGCGCTTCGGCTTGATTGGCCTGAAGCGAAGAGGCAGCCGCCAAGCCAGCCACCATCGCGGCTATTGTGAGTGCTTTGTAACGCATGTTGTCTCCTGCGGAATGTCGGATATCAAAAATAGTTTTGTACGCTTCAGCATTGCCTCAGTGACTTTTCGCCCGAGGTGGCTGAGCCTCAGGTTAAGATGGCCGCCATTACGCGTATTGAATAAAAGCGCCGTTTCAGGAATAACCGATGCACTATCAGGAATACGCGCCACCCGATGATTTGAGTCGGCATATCCGCTGTATCTGGTGGCTTCGAGAGAGCGACCCCGCTGGCCATCCGACCGCTATCTATCCTGACGGTTGCTGTGAGTTGGTCGTGCATCGCGGAATGCCGTTCTCCGCATTCTCCCGGCAGAATGGCTGGCACCCTCAGGGGCGCTTACTTTTTGTCGCGCAGCAACGAGAAGCCGTGCGGCTGAAGTCGGTTGGCGCAGTTGATTGCATTGGTGTGCGATTACAACCTGTGGCATCAGCTTGTATTGCAGGCGAGCGATTACCGGCTTTGCGAGACCAGGTATGCGACCTGGAAGCGTTATCCGCCGCCTGTGCTGAGGCACTGGTGAAAGCCAGTGAATCACTGCAGGCATCGGACGAACCGGAGCCGCTCTGGCGCATGCTTCGCCACTGGGTTTTGCCGCATGCCATCGATTCGCGTATCGAACTGGCGGTCAAGACTCTTGAAGCGGAACAGGGGCGCGCTCGTATTGAGGCGGTGGCCGAGCTGGTCGGCATGAGCTTGCGGGCATTTCAGGTGCGATTCCTGACGGAAGTGGGGCTCAGCGCCAAAGAGTTTGCGCGGGTGCTGCGTTTGCAGTCGGTGATTCGGTTGCTCGATAACGAAAACCTGCCATTGACCGAGGCGTCTCTGGCGTCCGGCTTTTCTGATCAAGCTCATGCAACGCGAGAGTTGCGCCGGATGATTGGGTTGACGCCAGCACGCTTGTTCGCGGCTTTACGAAATGACCGTGGCGGTGATGAAACCGTTCGACTGGCGGCTGCCTTCGTGCGGGGCAGAAGTTGACGGATGTTTCTCAAGAATTTTCTCATTTGGAACGCGAGGTCATGATAAGTCACCAACGATGTTCCTTCATCTTACTTTCTTGATGCGTTTTGGGCCGTGAGCCCGATGATTGCTGCTCATCACAACTCCATAAGCTAAGCATCACTGGCGAAACAGCCACTTTTCTGAGGAAATTACCGGTGAACAGGGTGCAAAGCCCGGTTTGCTCATGGCGGTATGGCTTGGCGCGAATAGATTCCAAAAAGTGATTTCACAAGGAGGCTTTATGTCTACAGGACGTATATCAATGCGCAGAGGTGTGCCTTTGGTGCTCAGCGCGGTGTTTTTTCCTACGTTGGTTATGGCGGTATCTTGCCCTCAGTTTCCCGATTGCTTTGCCGTGGCGGATTCCGTGGTGGCTGGTGATGCCGATGCGGACGGCGTGGTTACGCATGCCGACGCGCAAACCGCAAAGCAAGCCGTGTCGGCACCTTATGTGCTGACCTGCAGCCAAGCTGCGGTGCTGGATGTCAATTTGAATGGGGCGATCGATCATCAGGATGCAAACATTATTCTTGAAGTGGCCAATAGCGGTGGCGATCCTTCATTGCTGCCCAATTTCAAGCGGGCCTGGGGTGATATTAATCGCGATGGCATAGTGGATATTCAGGACGTCAGTGCGCTGATGAAGCTACTTGAGCAGGGCGGTAAACCCGGTGACTTTGGCGTGGTAGTAGACCTGAATGTGGACCGCGTATTTGATGCCCGAGATATCGTTGAGCTGCGTCAGTGTGTGCAAGGCCGGATTGACCGCATGGGTGTCATTGCCAAGTAAGGCACGCCGCTGCTCACGGGAAGCGAACTCCTCACGCTGCTTTGGTGGCGTGAGGACTGCGTATGTTCGGAGCTCCTTACAAACCGGTTTAAGGATAGAAGAATCGTTGAGTGTTCCATTTCCTGCCGCCCGATTTTTCTCCTTGAACTGGCGGTTAGCCTACCCGTTGAGAGCGCTGGTCTTCTACCTTTCAAGAACACTGGATTCCCGCTTTCGCGGGAATGACGGAATTATGTCGAAGTCGCGGTTTTGATCGCGTCATTTGAGATCGGCAATGGTTTAGTGGTGCCCCTTGCCTATTCAAAAGGATAGGCAATTATGCCCGATTCGCTGCGAGAAGTTTTTGACATCAGCATAACGGGAGTATTAGGCGCTACAGAAAAATCGAACCAATGACTCTGCTCAATGGTTAAGCGCTCAGTAGTTTGTTTCGTTGTTAGGTGATGCTCCATGATGGCGGTTGTACCATCTTGTCGCGCCTGTGCGTAGAAAATGCTGTCGCCTGACAAGGCCCAATCATAGTACGTGCCGGACGGATGAAAGTCCGCGATTAACTCAACTTCATCCCTGACTTCCGGTTTGCTGGTAACAGGCTTGAGCCACAATCCGCTGCGGTGATACTGGGAGTAGTAAATGGCGCTGGCGTCAGTGTTTTCTCTGGCGATAAATCCACCGGATTGCGTCAATCTGGTGAGTGATTTTGCATCAAGAGAGAGACGCCATATCTGCCAGTCTCCTTCGGCGTTTGATGCAAACAATACGCTCTGACCATCGTTCGACCAGGTTGGGTTTATCGCGTAATGATTGATGATTGGCAGGGTGTGCATGTCAGCCGTGCTGGCATCCAGCAGATGGATGTGGCCGTTTACCGAAAAGGCAATGGTTTTGTTATTTGGCGACCAATCGAGGTGGGTGATATTGACGACTCGATTGAATGCACTGAGCTGGCGTTCGTTGCCGTTGTGGCTGCGTAACCAAATCTGATTCAGGCCGCTGCGGTCCGAGACAAATGCAATATCGTTGAGGCGATTTTGTCGAGCAATTTTATCGGCTCGGCTGCTTTGAATCAGCGGTGAGAGGTGAACGGCTTGCTGGTCGTCGGCAGACAACTCGCCGCTCCAGATATCGGCGTGACGCATGGCGCCGGCGCTGACGGCGATAAACTTGCCATCGGGTGACAGGGCAGGGGAATGTAACTCGACGCCGCTGGCGGTCAACGTTTGTGCTTCTGCGGCGCTCTCGGGTAGGTGAACGAGTTGGCCGTTGTCACCGACAAAAATTAAACCGGAGCTTTGCGCATCCCAGCTCAGCCCGAAAAGCACATGCGTTACGTCAAACCTTTCTGTTTCAACGAGTGTATTTAGATCCAGTGTTAATATTTTTGTACTATCCCACTGATGGTTGCGCAAGAACGCCAGTTGCGTTCTGTCAGCGGAAATGCTGAGGCGGTAATCACCTCGGCCTGCTAACTTGGGGTTGGTCAAAAGCTCGCGTTTACCGGTAGCGAGTGAATAGCGATAGACCTTGTATTGGCCAACGTCGGTTTCTGTATCGGTGAAATAGACTTCGTTGTTGTCGCGGCCCCACTCGATATCGGCACTCAAACTGCTTGGATGACATGGGGCAATTATTTGAGTTTCCAGATTGCTCAAGCTGATGGTCATGAACTGACACTGGCCATCCCGCACATAATGAAAGGCAACCCGATCACCATCGGGCGACCAGGATGGTGCGCGTTCATCACCTTGCATCTGGGTAAGCGGCTTTACGGCACCTGTGCTTAGATCTTGCAGAAAAATATCCCAATGATTTTTATCTGCGCCCAGGTAAGCAAAGGCTAACCAGCGGCCGTCCGGTGAATAGGCAGGCTCTAACTCATTCCCTTTCAGTGAGGTCAAGGGAATGGATGCCTGAATCATTCGATAGCTGCGAACTTGTTTGTGATTGACAAGCAGCCATACCGCAATAAACAACGTGAGGACAGCGACCATCAGATAAGCGTAGGTAGAGCGGCTGGCATTTTTCGTGGGAGAAGGCGCTATCGAGGAAGGCGTTGCTAACGTAGGACTATGTTCATTGACCAGCGGAACCTTTTCAACGCTGGCAATCAGTCGGTAACCTTTTTTGCTGAGTGTTGCGATATAGGCAGGATTGTCTTTGTTATCTCCCAAAGCTTTGCGAATGATGGCGACGGCACGGCTCAATGCATTGTCGGTAACCACCGAGCCCCAAACGGATTCAACCAACTCATCTCGGCTCAATACCACACCAGGGTGCTCGCAAAAATAGACTAACAGGTCCATCACGCGGGGTTCCAGTGTGTGGGTTTCGCTGCCCTTGTTTACACACAGTAACTCTGGTTGAACAAGCCAATCGCCCAATTGGTAGTGTGCCGAGGGTGGTGTTGCGGCCATCTGATTTGCCTCATCCTTGCTGGTCAAACATTGCTGTGACTGGGCCAAAGCCGGGATACAACAGACAGATAGAGAACTCCATTCTCTAGTTTGTCTAACGGCGTGAGCTTAAATAAGCATCAATGTTGGCGGAAATGATAAGCACAGATCGGGAGTCTGCTTTTGCAGCGACTTGAGGCCAAGCTCACAAAGCATGGAGCGCGAAGAACGTGACGCGAGTCATGTTCAAACGTTTGATTCTGCCACGTATAAACACCCACTCACGCGCACCGGCTCACACACTCTGCTATCGCCAAGCCTACCGCAACTTGGCTTCCAGTCGCTGTGCGGCATGAACATACATCACTTTTTCATCATCTGTAAACAGTTGTTTTGGCATGAGTTTTTCGCTTGAAAGATGCCTTTTACAGGCGCTTGCGATCGACTCGAGTTCGCGCTCATCACTATTGCATCACTAGACCTTTTTTCGGACGAGAACTTCCTTATCAACAAATCAATCATGGCTCACGACTTGTTTAACGGGCATTTGCACAATCGCGCGGTCACCGGCTTACTGCCGCCGCAATCACTCGTTGGGTGATATTGAATGCCAGCAGGAAGTGTTAGTGCTGAGTTTTGGTTACCCATCGGTAACTTTGTTTTTTGCTTGGCGTGCATGAGCTCGATTGGTCCGGTGACAAGGAATGTCGTTTGACTCAATTCAGTGAAATGGAGAACACCTATGTTCAATTTCAGAAAAGCAAGCCTCTGGCTCGCGTTGCCGTTTGCTGTTGCCGCCTGGAGCGCGACCGTAGCCGCAAAAAGCGAGCCAGAAAGTACGATGGATAATGTGATTGGCGTGATACCCGGCGCCAAGGGTAGCGACGAGGCGTTACGCCAGATTGCGCAAGAATACGGTTTTGAGTTCCGCGCCTTGGTGAAAGATGGCTTGTACGGATTTCATGCCAAGCAGGGTATGGATCGCGCGAGCTTGGAATATATTGCTGAGGAACTGAAGCGAAAGTTTGCCGAGCGTGGCGTCATTCGCGAATCAGGCTTGATTGGTTACGACGTGGACAAAGAGAACCTGACGCTGTTGCCGCTCGAGTTCTTTGCCAAGTTTGATGAAACGCTGGATGACAACGACATCAAGCAGATCAATCAGGCGTTTGGTGCGCAGGTAATTCGCAAGTCAACGCGGGTACCAAACCTGTATCTGCTGGCTATTGAACCCGGCCAGCAGGGTGTCGCCGTGATCTCGGCCAAATACAGCGATTTGGCGGAAGTGGAGTTTGCCCACCCGAACTATTGGAAGCACCACACAACCTTTGAAACCCTGCCAGTCGACCCGTTTTTTGTCGATCAATGGCATCACCGCAACACCGGCCAGCACGCCGGCTTGGTCGATGCCGACGCCGATACCTCGTTCGCCTGGGATTTCGGTTTGGGCAGCAGCAATGTGGTCATTGCCGTAGCCGATGAAGGCTTCGATATGACACACGAGGATCTTGCCGCCAACTTATACATCAATCCTGGTGAAACCGCTGGCAATGGTATTGACGATGATGGTAACGGCTTAATCGACGATGTTAACGGTTGGGATTTTGTCAGCAATGACAATAACCCGGCAGCGATCGCTGCAGAGCGTCACGGCACCGCAGTCAGTGGTGTGGCATTGGCGCGCGGTAACAATGGATTAGGCGTTTCCGGTTCCTGCCCCAATTGCAGTTGGATGCCATTGCGCATCGCCAATCCATTTATCTCCGACGCGACCATGGTGCAAATGTTTGATTACGTTGCCGATATGGATGTCGACATCATGAACAATAGCTGGGGTCATACCAATCCTGCCTCCAGTGTATCGGCAGCGCTGACAGCTTCAATCAACAGCGCAGCCACCAGCGGCGTCAGCATTTTCTTTGCCGGTGGTAACGGCAACTCAGCTGGGTGGTGTGTGGCGTCGTTCCCTTCGTTAGCGGGAGTCATTGCTGTCAGCAGCTCAACCAACCTGGATAGAAAAGTCACCGAAGCGGCGGTTGGCAATTGCATTGCAATTTTGTCGCCCAGCCATCGTGGCTACAACGCGCCGTTCAATGGCACAACGCATGTAACGACTACCGATCGCAGTGGAGCTCCCGGATATAACTCCACCAATCCGGTCGCCGGTTGTCCTCAGCCAGAGCCGGGCAATACCAACTACACCCACTGCTTTGGTGGCACGTCTTCCGCGAGCCCACTGACGGCCGGTGTAGCGGGATTATTGAAGTCGTTAAGCAATTCACTGAGCCCAACGCAGGTACGTCGGCTGATTCAAGACACGGCCGACAAGATCCAACACAGCGCGGGCAATTATTCGGCGAACACAGCACGTAGCACCACTAACACCCATGCCTATGGTCGGTTAAATGCGTTCGAAGCGACACGCATCGTTGCGCCGGTGGCCGATGATGGCCTTGGTGGTGTAGATATTTTTGTTCGCGACAACACCCTGGACTGGGGCAATACCAGCGGCTATCTGGGCCAGCAAAATAGCAAAGTGGGCTATGAAAATCCGCGTATCAGTCTGCCGCATTGGGTGAGCCCGGATATCAAAGTCGATGCGCCTCCCTATCAGCCAGCACCGACTGCTGCGACGTTTGACGCATTCGTTGACGAAAAGCCAAGTCTTGCACCGGGTGATGTCAATCGTGCTTACGTGCGGGTGCGCAATCGTGGCCCCATAGCAGCGACCGATGTGCAAGTGAAGCTGATGTGGACGCAGTTTGGTACCGCGTTGCCAGCGCTGAATGCTGATTTCTGGGCCCAGTTCCCGAACAATTCCGCTCTGCCTGGAAATCCCTGGACAGCGATGAATTGTGCTGGCTCGCCAAACAGCTATTGCCAAGTGGCGTCAGTGCCTTATTCCGGAGCATCGGTTGCTGGAGCTGCTGGCGATGCCGCGGTGATTACCCAGTTCGACTTTTTGGCACCGGCTTATGATCCGGGACTTGCTAATCACTTCTGTCTACTGGCTGTCACCAACGCCAGCAACGATCCGGTTGCTGCGCAGTCACAAGCATTGTTCTTGGCCGATTCCATTACGCCCAATGACAACAACGTGACTCACCGTAACTATCACAACCTGGATACCTCTGTGCTGTTCTCTGAGTACTATCCGTTCTTTATTCGTAACCCCGGCGATCGTTTGATCAAAACCTTCTTGGCACTTGAGCTGGATCCGGTTTTGGAAAAACAGGTGCGAGTACACACGGAAGGATTCAAGTTCAATGAACAGATCGAGCTGAAAGCCGGCGAAGAGCGTTTGGTTGGTGTGAAAATCGAAGTCGTCGATAAAAATGCGAACGGCTTTGTCCACATTGCTCAGCAGCAGGGTGAAGGGCGAAAAGTCAAAACCCTTGGCGGTCTGAGTATCGAGGTTTACAACAGTAATAAGAAGTAACGCTTCACTCGTTGCACGCCGCTTAGCCGTGGCGTGCAACGATTTCTTTCGAAGAAACGATTTATTCTCGGGCGGCTGAGTGAACGGGATTTTTATCTGTTTCAGGCGCGCTTATCGTCAAAAATCGGGGCGGGCCCTAATCTTGCGTTTCGCCTGATAATGGTGTGGCAAGCATGGATGGCCGACACTTGAATTCATCAAACCAGGCCGTTAGTCGCGGCTGGCTTTCCCGGAAGCTGGGTAGCGCGCGAAACTCAAGCCAGTCCAAGCTCGTTGCCAGGGCGATATGACCAATATGCAGCGGAGAATCGGTGTCGAGTTCACGTTCCAGCCAATCGTAGCTGGCGGTCAGTTTGCTGATATAACCGTCGCGCAGTGGTGCGTAGCGAAGCGCTTCTGGCCGACGCACCGTTTCCCAACGAACCGCGATTCCGGCATCAGCCAGGCCTTGAGCGACAGCCTGTAAGCGCAACACATGCCAGCGCGCTTCGCCCTCTGCCGGAATCAGTTTGCGCATGTCATGCAGGGTATCGAGATAGGCGCAAATCACATCGGAATCGAAAATTGGCGGCAGGCCGGCGCGTAACAGTACCGGCACCTTACCGAGGGGGTTTTGTGCGAAGACTTTGGCATTGCACTGGGTAGGGCTGGTCTCGTGGTGGATGACTTCTATTCGTTCAGCGAGGTCAAGTTCATGGGCGCACACCAGCACTTTGCGGGCGTAGGGGGAATGGGTTTGGTAGAGCAGTTGCATCGGGGTCATGAATGAATCCTGATTGGCGTGTAAGACCGTTTGTGAAGAAATACTAAAAGCGGCGAATGAGGATTGGCGGCGTTCTGCGCGGTGGTTTTGATTTTTTTCCGCGTGGTAGCGCGCTAAGATGCGGCAGATGAAACTCGATAACTTTGATCGCCAACTGCTCAACCTTGTGCAGGCGGATTCCAGCCAAACCACTGAGCGACTCGCTGAGCAGGTCGCTTTGTCGCCATCGGCTATTCAGCGACGGTTGCGGCGTCTGCGTGAGCAGGGCGTGATTGTGCGCGAAACGGCGCTGGTGGAGCCGAAGGAAGTAGGGCGGCCAAGCTTTTTTGTGGTGTCGCTGCAGGTGGAGCGCGAGCGACCGGAGCTGCTGATGCAGTTGCGCAAATGGTTGGAGGCCGAACCACGCATTCAACAGGCGTTTTACGTCACCGGTGAAGCCGACTTCGTATTGGTCGTGACAGCGCCTGATACCGAAACTTACGACGCCTTGATGTCGCGTCTGGTCAGCGAGAATCCCAATGTCTCGCGCTTCACGACCAATGTTGCGCTGGGCATTGTCAAACGCGGCTTGACGATTCCGGTTCCGTTGGCATCGGAAAACTCAGACTGATCGAATCGGGCTTTCAGCGAAAACGCTATTTTTGCGCCGTTTTTCCGCGTAGATGTTCCTGATTTAGCCGTTAAGCCGCAGCTCGTGATGGCAAGCTTGATGGACATCCCATTACCGGTGTACGGCGCCAGTGAGTCTGCAAAAATGATTCCGGATATTCTCCAGTTGTGGCCAGACTACCAACCAACCCGCTTGCATGAGCTGCCTGAATTGGCACGGCGTTTCGACGTTGCTCGTGTTCTGGTGAAAGCGGAAAACGAACGACCATTGGGCAACTTCAAAGTGTTGGGTGGCATGGTTGCTGGTTTACGGGCATTGGCCAAAGCGATAGGGGTAAACACGGTATCGCAATTACTGGCGCAAACCCGCCATGGCAATCATTTGCCGCAGTTGATCTGCGCCAGCGATGGCAACCACGGTCTGGCAGTGGCCGCCGCTGCACAGCGAGTGGGTACGCGCGCAGTGATCTATTTACCGACAAGCGTCAGCATTGAGCGTGCCGCGCGCATCGAGCAAATGGATGGAGAGATCGTTTGGGTCAATGGCAGTTACGATGAGGCGGTGTCGGCGGCCGCCGCGGCGAGTCATATGGGCTTGCTGATAGCAGACACCTCGAGCGACCCCGATGACCCCGTGGTTAGCGATGTCATGGCTGGTTATCGCCTCATTACCGAGGAGCTGACGGTTCAACTTCGTGAAGAAAAGCAGAGTCGACCCAGTCATGTTTTTGTTCAGGCGGGTGTCGGTGGCTTGGCCGCCGCAATGGCCGAAGGATTGCAATCCAGTTTGCGCGCGCCAGCAAAAATTGTCGTGGTCGAGCCAAGTACCGCGGCCTGCGTTGCCTGTGCGCTACAAAGTGGCCGTCCGGTGCAGGTTGAGGGCAGTTTGCTCACGGCTGCCGAAATGCTGTCATGCGGTTTGGCATCGGCGCCGGCGCTGGCGGTTTTGCAGCGCTACCATGTCAAGTGTGTCTCTGTCGATGATGACGATTTGCACGACGCCGTGCGTACTTTGCATGAGGTCGGCGGCCCAAACACCACACCATCCGGCGCAGCTGGTCTTGCCGGCTTATTACGGGTAGCGCCGTCGCACAGCTTACGTGCTGAGTTGCAGCTTGATGCAAGCAGCGAGGTGTTGTTGGTGGTAACCGAGCGGCGATAAATTACCTGGTTAGCAAGCGCACTCGTAATGGCGAAGTGCGCTTGCGGTGCTGAATGGAAATGGTTTTCTCGTGAACAGTGGGAAATCATCTTGCGGGATGATGCGCATGCGACGAGATGCGGATTAATTATGACGAACGATCATGAGTGCCGCATTCGCTAGATAGCGTGCCGGGCCAATAGCCACGCTGAGATGGCTTCAGTGACAGTTTTTCTGCTGTTTTTTCAACGCTTATTCTGTCAGCGCCACATGGCTACGTGGTCTGACTCTACGCTGTGAAGCGAGCAGATGTTGGCAATGTTTTCTATATGGCTTTCGGCACGTCGATGCCGTGGCGTTTTTTCGGAACTCTACCGTTAAGCAATTTTCCCATTACGGTATGTCGCACCAACAACTGGTAGCTAAGAAAAGAGAGCGCCAGTGTCGCCATGAGTGCGATGGCGAATTTGGCGGTCCAGTGCATCGTTACATCCAATAGCCGGTATTGAATCGCGAACAGCAGCGGTAGGTGGATGAGGTAAACCCAGTACGAGGCGTCGGCGAGCCAGCGCATCAGTGCGTTGCTGCTATCCAGCCATTGCTTGGCAGTAATCAAGCACCAGAGCGTCAGCCAAAAACCGGCATAAGCTTCCAACAACGCGTACGCGAAGTGCTGCGAGGCGTTGCCTTGGCTGATAAAGCCGTTACTCAACCAAAACAGTGCCGCGTAGGCTGCGAGTCCGCCAATCAGCCATAGTGAGGACCGCGAGCGTAGGCGCTCAAGCAGCGCTGTCGAAAGGAACATTTGATAGCCCAAAGCGAAATAGGCGCCAAAAAAAAACAATGCCCAGAGCGACGGCAAGAAAAATTCTGGCGCAGACCAGGGTACGGTAACGCCAGCCAACGCCGGCGTGAGCAACAGCGGAAACGCAAGCGGTAAAATGGCAGGATGCAGCGTTGCGATTTTCTTGCTGAAGCGAGCAAGCTCGAAAGCGGAGACAACCCACACCAGCACGGTGAATAGCATGAGGTAAAACAAAAACCATAAATGCGCCCAACCTGGCGCGTAAGGCATGGCGCCATTTTCTGCAATGTAAGCACGAAGCCAGATCAGCACTGGCGATGGCTGTGCCGCATTGACGGCTGCCTCGGCGGTCAGCCAGTGCAAGCTCGTGATGATTAGTGGCAGACATATCAGCAGCGGCAGTAGTACTCGCGCGCATCGGTTCCGGAAAAATCCGGCCATGCCACGGTTATTCACGAGTAATGCCGCGAAAAATCCTGAGACGACGAAGAACAGCGGCATTCGAAACAAATGGAAAAACCAGGCGACGATATCGACGATTAGGGCATGCCCGGTATCGGCCGTTGGCCAGATGGGATGCATCAACGGACTGTAGGCGAGTGCGGCATGAAAGACGACGCCGGCCAGCATGGCCAGCGCACGCAAGTTGTCCATGTAATGAAGGCGATCTTCACGCTGCATTCAATGCTCCTTGACGCCACTACCGCCATTGAAGAATTGCCGACTGTCAAAGAAAGGAGGTCTTGCGCGCGTGCAGCCAACTGGTGGCGAGGATCGCGATAATGATCACCGCCAGTTCCGCCGAAAGCAAAGCAATAACTGGCGCGCTCCAGACGATGTCATCGCTTTTCAAGTATTGAGTGATGCCATCGAAGCCGCTGATCCAATACATGAACGGACCGATCAGTGTCATCAAGGCGAGCATCGTGAAGACATTCCAACCTTCAGAATCGACGGCGATGGCTACGCATAGCGATATGCAGAAAATCACCAGCATGAACATTGCGACCACCGCCACCCAGATGACGGCTCCATCGGGGCGTGGCGTGGTCAGAATCAGTGCGAGAAGGCCACCGACAACCAGCACAAATGGCACCAGATATATGATCAGGTTGGCGAGTAGTTTGCCCCAATAAACATCCATCGGAGTGACTGGCAGGCTCATGATGAATGGTACGGTTTGTTGTTTGCGTTCGGCCATGATTGATGACTGAATCGCGTAGGTGCCGACCACGAGTAACAGCACCAGCAGCAGCAGCGCACCAGCCGACGCCATCCACGGCGTACCCATGCCGACCAGACTCAGTGCGAGTAACATGGCGGCAACATAACCGGCGAGTTGTTTTTGATAAACCTGCCAGTCTTTGATAATCAACTTCCGGACCATGCCGGCATCGGATGCAAGCCAATTCATGGCGTGTTGTCTCCTCGAACAGTGGTGACGAAAATATCTTCGAGCGACATGGGTTCAACGGATTTCACCGTCAGCCCGAGTGATTGCAACACAGGCAGAGTGCCAGCGTCGAAGGCGCTGGTTTTCAGTTCGATTAAGGGCGCGCTGTTGCGTATCGACGCGACGCCGGGTAACTGGCGTATTTCCGCCGACAGTTGCCCCTGACAAAGAATTCGTCGCCAGCTGTCGAGGAATGATTCCTTGTCGCGTGAAGCGACGATGCCGCCACCGTGGATGAAGGTGATCGAGTCGGCAATTTGTTCGATGTCGGCAGTATTGTGCGAGGAGAACAAGACTGAGCGTTGCTCGTCGCGCAGCACATCAGCCAGCGCTTCAAGCACTTCTCCACGGGCGATCGGATCGAGTCCTGTGGTTGGCTCATCGAGTAGCAGCAAGCGTGGATGCCGGGTGAATACCAGGAGCAGAAGCGCTTTTACGCGCTGGCCGTGCGAGAATCCGCCGAGTTTTTGCTGCGACTTCAGATTGAAGCGCTTCAGCAGATCCTGCGCGTAATTTTCGTCCCAGCCGGGATAGATGCGCGCAATAAAGTCCATGTGCCAACGCAGCGACTGACCACGGTACAGGCGCATGTCGTCTGAGGCGTAACCCACATCACGTTTGACGGCAACTTGTGCTTGCGGCAGCCGCTGCCCAAGCACTTCGACCTCACCACCATCGGGGCGGATCAGTCCCATCAATAGCCTTAGCAATGTTGATTTGCCCGCACCATTGACACCAACCAAACCCATGACCTGGCCTGATGGTAAGTGGAGATCGATGCCGCGCAGTGCGAAGTCATCGTATTGCTTGCTGACACCTTTCAGCACGACCGCGGAGTTCATGTTGGTTTCCTTTGCTTTTGGTCTGTCGACGAAGATTCGATATTGGGACGGCTTGCCAAGGCTTGCTCGACCCGGTCCAGGATTTCCTGGCGGCTGAGCTGCAGCTTCTGGGCAGCTTCCAGCAATGCATTGAGACGGCTCTGGAATTCCTCGCTGGCAAGCGTCCTCGTTGCCTCAAGCGTATCGGCGACGAAGGAGCCTTTACCCTGACGCGTAACGATCACTCCCGCCCGCTCCAGTTCCAGATAGGCGCGCTTCACCGTGATCACGCTGGCCTGGCTGGTGCTCGCCAGTTCACGAATCGATGGCAGGGCATCTCCGGCTTGCCATTCGCCCGCCATCACCTTGGCAATAATTTGCTCAACGATCTGGGCGTACATTGGCTTGCTGGAGTGCGGGGAAAGCAGAAGTTCGGTGTTCATCGGGCCTGCCATTTGCTGTGTATAGTCAATATATACAGATATACCCGGTTGTCAAGTAGGGGGGCAATGAAGGGGTTTTGAGTTGGCTGACTCTGGAGGGGCGGCGACTATTCAGCACTACTGTGATGGAGTGGCGGCGTGGTCCAGTTGCAGGCGCAATGGGTGAAAACCTCGCCTGATTATTCTTGCGATGAGATTGCCTTATTTATTGCCGGCGGTACTGTTGTAAAAAAGTCCCTGACGAGTTTCAGACGTAGCTGGTGCAGTTGCAGTGACTTGTCCATAAACGGGTGGGCAAACTCGCCACGTATTTCCACGCGGGCACCGCGTGATTGCGCAAGGTTCATCAGTTTGCTCGATGCTTCTGGCGACACCACATTGTCTTGTTCGCCAGCGATAAGCAAAAAGCGCGAAGCATCGGTGGGCAAGTTGGCGGCTGGATCGTATTCCGCAGGGCAGCCTTCGTTGGAGATCAGACTTGGTGTCGAATCAATGACGACGCGGTCGTACGCAATGCCGGAACCGATAACGTTTAGCAAGACGATAC